>CAIKLQ010000863.1 GCA_903828255.1 uncultured Verrucomicrobiota bacterium | reverse complement strand
GATTTTCCCGGCGCTCACCCGCTACGCTACCGGCGGGTCCACGGTTCGCGTTACCACCATCGGCCGCAAGTTCAACATGGGAACGGACCATGTGTTGAATCTTTGCGACGAGAAGTCCTTGCGGCTGGTGCCTGGCACGGTGCGGCGGCGGGGGCCGAATGGTTCGCCCCAGGTGGACTTTGCCAGCGTGGCCAAGTTCTTGGCCGCCCGCCGGCTTTCCTGACCATGCACAACTTTTCAATTTTGGGTTCGAGTCACCCCGGCTTGCCGGGCCTTTTAGAGCGCGTGCTCTTTTCACACCTCGCCCCAGCCGGGCTGGCATTTCGGCGGAGATGCCAGTCCGGTCCATTTCATCTCGCCCCGCAACCCCTGTCCGGATAACGCATGAAACAGATTCCGCCTCTGTTCAGCAACTCACCCGGTCGGGAGTCGCCGGCCAATTTTCCGCCTGTAGGCCGCGGGCCCTCACGCGTCGCCCCGGCCCGCCTGCCCCTTTCTGAGTTTCTGTGTTTCGGCTCCAACCCCACACCCCACGTATGAAGAAAACCGACCTGGATCCAAACAACCCGCCTGCCCTCTTGCGCATTCGCGAAGCCGCCGCGCGGCTGGCTTGCTCCGGCGACAGTGTCAAAGGGCTCATCCGCCAGGGCCGGCTGCGCGTCATAAACGTCAGTCTGTCCCCGACCCGGCCCCAATATCGCGTCCCGGTTGCTGCCATTGACGAGTTTGTCGCCTCCGCCCCACCGGTTGCCACCGCAAAGACCGCATGAATCAGCCACGAATCACCCGGATGCAACCCGGATTAGGGGATTCCCGTCCCTGCCTTGATCCGGGTTCCATCCGTGTTCCATCTGTGGCTGAAAACCACCCCCTTGTTGAACTGCAAACGAGCCCGTCAAACCCGCTTCCGCCAGCGATCGCGCCAGACGCGCCGGGAGCGGCGTCCGGTGTCTTGCCCCTCTCCGTTGGCCCAAACGAATTGGGCCAGCCATTCCAAGCGCTGGCGAGGCTGGCAATCACACAGGCGCAAGCGGCCAAACTCGGGTTGGAAGCCCGCTGGCACGCCGCCCACCGCCGGCAACAAGCCCGGCTCGAAAAGAAAACCGCCGCCGTCGCCGCCCTGGCAGGCGCAGTCGCGCGGTTGCAAGCGCACGCCGAATCGCAGGAATGGAGTCAGCGCAAACTGGCGGCGCGAGTTGGACTATCGTGGGGCGGATGGTTGCGTTGTCGCGCTGGGGTGGTATCTCCGCGCGCCTGGCTGCCCCGGCTCGCGGCGGCAATGAGAATTCTAGGCGAGGGGGAAGGCGCATGACACCGCACGAAAGACGAACTCGCCGCGCGGCTGAGTGTTTTCAAAACGCAACCGCGTCGCTGGGAACCATTCACAAGGGCTTTTCCCTTTTTGGTCTGACGCGCGGCCAGTTCTCCATGATTGATTTGATCCTGGCTTGCTTGGATCAAGTTGGGCCGGCGCGCATTTCCCTTTGGACCTGGTGCATTGCGGAATATGAAGTGCAGTGTTTCGAGCGGCTTTTGATGGATCACCGCATTACCGGCGCTTTGCTGGTGATTGACTCGCAAGCCCGCACAAAAAACCGCCACTTGCTCACACGCTGGCAAACGGTTCACGGCGCGAAGTCCATCCGGTGGGTCGTGAACCACGCGAAGATTGCGACGATTGAAACGGCGGGCTTCAAACTGCTTTTGCGCGGGTCCATGAATTTGAATTACAACCCGCGTTTCGAGCAATTCGACGTAGATGAGGGACACCCCGGCTTTGAACTGATTCGGCGAACGGAATCGGAATTGCCGTTGTTGCGCTTGGACCATTCCACGGCGGAAAGCCGTGCGGCAACGGGAATCCAGAAAGCATTCACCCAGGAACAACTCAAACCCTTTGCGACCTTGAAAACATGGGCAAAATAACCACACCGATGACGCTGCAAGAAATGCAGAATCGCAATCCGGCAATCAATGTTCGGGTGTTGGCCGTGTATTGCGATGCGTTGAAACTTTACGAAGAAGCGACGGCGAACCTTGCCAAAAATGGCGCGCTGAGTGGGCACCCGAAGACCGGCGCGCCGATGGTCAATCCGTATCTGGCCATCCGCGACGCGGCGAGCAAAGCCATTTGCCGCTTCCACAAGGACTATCCGAAATTTTTCTAAGCCGTCGCATGTCACCGGCCCAAAAACAGCTTTATTTCCGCGCCGTGAAGACCGCCATGCAGGCGCAAGGATGGACCAGCGTCGCCGACTGCCGCGCCGCGCTCGCCGCGTTTGACAGTGGCCAGTCGCCAATGTGGGAAAGTCCGGCTTTTGATAAAATCCGCGTGGACGTCCTGGAAACCGCCGCCCTGCGTAGCGAAGAACAGCGGCGCGAGTTGACGCCTGAAGACCTACGCCACGCCGTTACTGAGGTTGCTCTCGGGCGCAACGTCAGCAGCAAGAAATTCACCAATGCCGACTTGGATAAAATCCTGACATTGCTCCGACTGCTCGCCGATCCAACGAACCTCAAGAATATCATGGCCTTTGAAGCCGGCGGAGCAGCGGGCGAACGCAAGCGCCACGTTCACGTCATCACCCGCGCGCGTGAATCCTATTGGCAGCGCATCGCCCGCGATAAATTCGGGCACACGGACCTTGACCGCCTCACCCTCGCGGAGCTTCGCCAGTTGTCCCTCACCATCCGCACCCGGCTGAAAAACAAGGATGAAAACCGCCAGAGCGAAGCTGAAACCCGGACGCCGGGCGACCCCGCTTCATCCTTCAACCTTCAACCTTCATCCTTGCCGCCACAAACTCCGGAGCTTGCCGCCGCATGAATCCTCCCTCCGCCAACCTGATTACCGCCGCCCAAGTCGCCGATGTGTTGGGCAAGCCGGCCCGCGTCGTCCGCCGGCTCTTGGAGAATGCGGCCATCCCGAAAGATCACGAAGACCTGGTGCGGGGCAACCTGACGAAGTTTTGGAAAATCGCGTCGCTGCCCGCATCGCTTCAGGAAGCCCTGGAATGTGCGCGGCAAAAACGCGGGCTACAGTGCGTTGAACACCTGTTTAACCGTCCGGAACACCTGCCCGCCGGCTGGCAATGGTGCGAGCCGTGGCAACCGGAAATTCCCTGGAGCGGAGTCTGCCCGGAACAACAGGCCGAGGCCATGAAAGCGCAACGCGCCTTCACGCCCGCAATCCAGCGCCGCAACGAAGCGGGATTGTCCGCCACGGAACTCGAAGCCTTGGGCGTGCGCGAATACGAGCGCGAGTTCCCCGGCCGCAAGATCACGCCCGCCCGCTGGCGCTATCTGTTTGACCGCACCTTGCAGCGCGATCGCGGCACCGAGCAATTCCACCGCCCGGAAATCTTTCTGCCGGGCAATCTGCGCCGGGCCAACATCATTGCCAGCCAGGCCAAGGAAACCCCGGAAGAATTCCGGCGGCTGCACGAATTGGTTTTGAGCTTCGCCTCGCCCGCGAATCCGTCCGCCGCTGAAAAGTCGCTGCTGTGGCAACGGACCTTTGAACACTTGCAACCGCTGGCCGCGGCGCCGCGCAACCTCAAACGCGCCCGGTTGCGCCTGCTGAAATTCCTCTGGGCCCAAGCGCCCTGGTTGGCGAAGTCCCCCAATGCGCTGCGCGTGGCGTTGGATCGCGCCCTGCAAGCCGGCCAGGCTGAAGCTGGCGCTGCCGCCGCCTTTGCCGATGGCCGGTGCGAACGGCGCGGCCAACCGGTCTTGCCGCCCTACGATCCGGAGCAAGTGGCGCTGCTCAATTACACCGCCGCCCAATTCACTGGCGGGCGGAGAGTGGAAGCCGTGCGCGAACTGAACGCGGCGGGATTGATCACCGATCCCCGCATCAAGCAAGCGCTCGCCAATGCCACCAGCAAATCAGATTTGCCCGCGTCGTTGCGGGCGGAGATGAAGATCGTCCCCGCGCTGCAAGTCTGCGCCCTGGGCAACCGGGCGATCAAGAAGATGGTGCCGCCGCGCAAGCTGACGTATGACGGCATTTTCTCCCTGACCTGCATGACGGGCGACGATCACACGCCGGATTGCTACGTCGCCGTTCCCAATTCCGAAGGCTGGTTTGACGTCATGCGGCCGCAGTTGATCATCACCAACGATTTCCGTTCCTCCCGGATCCTGAGCCGCGCGAACGTCCCGCGTCCGCAATACACCGCCTTTGATGTTTGGGCGGCCTTCAAACGCGCCTTCAAGTATCTCCATGCCATCCCCGATTTCATTTTGCGCGAGGGCGGGATCTGGCGAAACAGCAACCTGGTCAACAGCCTGGGGGACATTGGCACCCCGCAGCGGCAGAGCAATGGCCGCCAGCGGACTGGGCGTCCCCTTTCCCCGGCGGAGATTGAATGCGGTCTGGAGCGCAAGAACTTGCGGTTCGTGGATACGATGGAGCAATTCGCGGAGCGCTTGGGCCAGTCTTCGATTACGTTTCGCGAGTCCTATCAGCCGCGCTCGAAACCAGTGGAAGGCATCATCCGGGAACTCACCCACATTGTGCAGCGCTTGCCCTGCTACACGGGCAACGATGAGCGTTTGAACTGCCCCGAGGCCACCAAGAAAGCCGTGGCCGCCGTGCGCGCCCGCAAGGCCCGTCCGGAAGAAGTGGGCATGTTGGTTTGGAATCAATGGGTCGAAACCGTTGACCGCGTCATTGCCAAATACAATGACACCAAACAGGAGGGCCGCCGGCTGGCCAATCCTCTGACCGGCGCGCCGATGTCGCCCGACGAAGCCTTTCAGATTTTCAACAACACCGACGATCCCCCGCGCGGCTTTGATGCGCAGTGCGAAGTCTTGCTCGCCCGCACGCAAATCGAAGTCGAAGTCAAACCCCCGAACATCCGCCGAAAGCAATATCCGTGCGGGTTCGTAGAAATCCACGGGCATACCTATTGCAACGAAGAAACCGGGGCTCGCACGGGGAAGAAGTTGCTGGCGCACTTCGATCCTGAGTATCCCGAGACTTGCACCTTCACCGACCTGAAGCTGCGCCATCCGTTTACCGTCGCGCGGCTGGAGCCCAACAACGCCTTGCTGCCCGATCCGCAAACCGCCATCACCACGGCCCAGGCGCAACGCACCATTTCCGGCGTGCGCGCCAGTTACAAGGCGATGGAAACGAAATTCCAGTTCGTGGTCCGCCGGGCGCTGGTGGCGCCGCTGGTCAAAGAATTGAACGCGCACACCCAGGCGGAAAACCTCGCCATTCAGGAGCGCAAGCAAGGCGAAGTCCGGCGGCGCTCCAATGCCGTTTCCCGCGCGGGCAAGCTGGGGCTGCCGGCGGCACTGGCGAACGATTCCGAAGGCCTGGACATGATGGCCCGCGCCAAGCGCGCGATGGCCGCCGCGGAGGAATCCACCGACTGCGCATCCGCTACCACGGGAGGTCAAAATCTATGAGTTCAACCCGACACGTGAAAGCGGGCGAACCCCGCCGGCAAAACGGCTGGGCATCGTCGCCCGAGTATGACGTCCTGCGCGGCCTGAATGGCACGGCAGTCGCCTTGAAAGCCGCGCTGCAAGACGATCCCAAAGACCGCCTGCGCTTGTATGCGCTGCTGAAACTCAGCTTGCGCGAGGGCGGCTTGAAACGCCTCGCCCGTGAACTGCTTGAAATGTTTCCCGAGCGCATCGGCACGCCCACCATGCACCGGCTCGGCTGCAAACCGGGCAAGCAGTTGACCGAGAAAGAAGCTGGCATCATCCGCGGCGATGGTTGTTTCTATGACGCTGACGACGAGTTTTTCCCGTTACGGCCAGTCCTTGACAGACCTACCAACCTCACCAGCGCGGCGGGCGAATTCTACGCGGGTAGTCGGGAACGGTGTGAGCAGGAATTGCATCACTTCCTTGAGGAACTTGGCTGCGATCCCAAAATGCAACTGGCCAGCGGGGGGCGGGTGTCCTCACGCTATCAGGCCATAGTCAGCAACCTGCTGGAGGATGCGCGCGACAATTTGGAGGATGATCCCAAGCTGGCCCGCGAACGGCCCGACCTGGTCACCGCCGTCTCAGAACGAAACGGGTTCCGCACTGCGGAATTCCTCTATTTCGGCGACGTGCTTGGCGCCATTGATGAATACCTGCGCCGCTACCGCGAACGCGTGCGCACGGAGTTCGTGGAAACCGGAAACACGCGAATCGCATTCGACGCCCTAGACTATGCGTTGGAAACCGGGCGCTCCGCGTTGCTTGAAGGGCACTCCGGATACGGCAAAACCACCGGTCTGAAGGCATGGTGCGAGATGCACCTGGGCCAGGCCATTTACGTGCAACTCGCGGGCATTACCTCGCGCGGCGCGCTGATGAAACGCATCGCCGACGCGTGCGGTGTCGCCAACGGCGACGGCTATTCCACCGATCGCATTCAGGCCCGCGTGGAAGCGTTCTTCAAGCGGACCAAACTGATGCTAGTGATTGACGAGGGACAGTATTTGTGGCCGCAAGGCCGGCGCATTACCAGCCACCCGGATTTGATCAACTGGATCAACACCGCCCTTTACAACGAAAACGTGCCCTACCTGATTTCCGCCACCAGCCAGTTCACCTTGCGCCGACAGGCGGTGGAAAAGCAGACGGATTGGAGTTCGGAGCAATCCCGCCGTCGCACGCGGCGCGTGTTCCGGATGCCGGATCTGCCGCTGCCAGGCGTCAAGTCAGCGGAGTGGCACAAGGAAGCCATTGCGCGAGTGACTACCGATTTGCAGGCCGTCGCCCGCAAGCAGCTTGGCGCACTCAAGGCCGGCGAGATTGAAACGGCGGTGGATTGGGTTGTCGGCTACGCGCTTACCTCGCGCGGCTATTTTCAGGCCATCACTGACGCGGTTGACGATGCCAGGCTGATTGCCAAGCGCGCGGGCCGGGACCGGATCACCTTCAAGGACTTGGAGTGCGCCGTCGAAGATTGGCGTGCGACTTCTGACGCCACGCTGATTCGCGTCTTTGACAGCAAGACGGAAAGCCGGCGGCAATCCTCGCCCGCATCACAGGACGTTGAACTTGCACGGGGAATTTCCCCGGCCGAGCCAGAAGAAGAAGAGTCTTCAGCCCCGCATTCAAGGCGCATTAACCACGGGTTAAGCGGAATGAAAAGCGATCGTCGCGCCACGCTCCTTGAAGCCGAGCCGGCACTGACCAGTTGAACCATTTCGCCGGGCGTTCCTGCGCTCGGCACCGCCATAGCGCCTTCCCGGAAAAGTTTTCCCGAGAAGGTTGAGAAAACACTCATTACATGAGTGCGCTATTTCCCTGCCTCTCTCTTTTCCGAAACCACACCGCGAAACTGCACAAATGCGGCGACGGATTACAGAAATCAGCAAAAATAGAAACTCCGACACAGTTCCGACACCCCACCCCCCCCGGAAATCTGTGACGCCGAAACTAAAACTTTTGTGAAGTGTCCCCGATAGATCAAACCCCGCAACAAGGTCCTCGCCAAAATTTATCGGTCTTGTTCCGGGCGGGATTCTTACCGCGTCGTGTGGTATGCGGCGGGGAAACGCCAGATGAAATCGCTCCCGCGCTACGCCGGCAAGGGCGGGGCCAAGGAATACGCCGAAACTCTGGTGAAAGAACTCGCCGCGCAATCACAGGCGATCATGCTGACGCTCGCGCAGGCGACCGACGCCCTTGCCGCCCGCGAACGGATCAACAATTTCCGCAAGGCGACCGGGCGCAAGTTTTCCCTGCTCGCCGCCGATCCCCGCTTGCTGGAGGCCGACGCGATGCGGCTCGAAGCGACCAATACCTCCGGGGTGCAATGCTACACGCCCAAGGACTTCCGCACGCTCCTGGAAGCGGCGGAAGTCCCCTTGCGCGCCATGATTGCCTTGTCCGCCCCGCCCGTGTCCGACCGGCTCGCCATCGGGCCCGTGCGCTGGGGCTACCCCGATTCGCTCGTCGCCGATCATCCCGCCGAAGTGGAAGTCATGCGGCGCGACCACTTTGCCGGCAAGCACGAACTGATTGACTGTCGTGTAGTTTTCAAACCCGGACAAAAAACGGGTTTTGTAGTTAGCAAACCCGGACAGATTATTTTCGGGCTTTGAGGTGGAGGATTTGTGGTTTGGGCTTGGGATCTGTTTGGGCGGCCCGCATGCAGCCGGGCGTT
>CAIKLQ010000862.1 GCA_903828255.1 uncultured Verrucomicrobiota bacterium | reverse complement strand
TGGCCGAGTGCTCGGCGTATTTCGACGGGCATCTGTATGCCGCGGCGTGGATCACGGCGGCGGCGCTGACCGACGCGCCGGAAGCGGCGCTGGTGTGGGCGACGCGGCTGATTGATGCGGAGTATCAATTCAACGGAGCGCGGGCGAATAGCGGGCAGGCGTTGCAGTGGCCGCGAGTGAGCTGCCGCGACCCGGACGCCCTGGCGGCGGGGGCGGGGGGCGGGGGACTGGTGAGCGCGGCCTACGTGGCGGGGAACGTCGTGCCGGCGGCGGTGCGGTTCGCGACGTGCGAAATGGCGCGGGAACTTCTGCTGGCGGATCGGACGGCCAGCCCGTCGGGCGAAGGGTTGAAATACAACAATGTGGGAACGACGCAGATCGGCTACGACAAGGGCGACCGGCGACCGGTGATTTCGCCGGTGGCGCAAGCGTTGCTGGCGAAGTTTGGAGCGTTGATCAAGCGCCGGGGCGGCGGGGCAAGGTTGGTGCGGACATGAGCGCGAGCGTGGCCAGCAGCCCCAAGGGCGTGCGCTTCGTGCCGGAAGTGACGTTGGGGCACTTGCTGCAAGTGCTCTCGGTGGCGGGGGCGGTGGTGGGGCTGTGGGTGAATCTGGACAAGCGGCTCACGGCGCTGGAACTGCACCGCAGCTTTGCGATGGACGAACAGCGGGAACTCAAGCGGACGTTGACGGGGCTGGCCGAAACGCAGGCCGCGTTGGCGCGGAGCGTGGACCGGCTGACGGGGACGATGGACGAACGCGCGCGCGGAGCGCGGTCGCCATGAGAGGGCGCACGCGATGATGGATCTCCCCGGACTGGACCACCTACCGGAGCGATGGCGCGGGCCGGTGCTGCTGGCGGTGCTGTTGTCGCCCTACCTGACGCGGGCCTATCACGCGCTGGCGACGGGCGGCGGCCTGCGCGGGATCGTGGCGGCGATCTGGTGGGGCACGAACACGCCGGCCGGCGCGGGGGGCGACAGGCCACCAACCGGGCCGCCGGCCGCGGCGAAGACTTTGACGGATGGCAAACCCGAATGACTCCGGGCCGGATCTGGGGCCGTTCCTAACGAAAGACGAACGTGAAGCGAAGAATCGAGCGACTGCGGAAATTTTCAACCGTTATCATCGCGAGCATCATCCTGAGCATTGGCGGGAGTGGGTGCAAAACCGCGCTGCTCGAAAGCGGGGGCGCGTATGCCCCGGTCCAGACGAATGGATTGACTGGAGTGGTTACGGCGACCAGCGCCCCGGACCTGCCGCTGCTGCTGACGGATAGCGCGTGGACGCTGGCGTATAACGGGGCGTTGGTGGCGTGCGAGTTTGAGAAGGCGAACCGGGTCTTGCTGCGCACCGTGGCCCCGAGCCTCAAGGCGAGCATGGACGGGTATCGCGACAAAATCTGGCTGGTGAACCGGACCTGGGCGCGGGCGCGCCAGGCGTATCTGGCGCACCCGGTCCCCGCCGGCCTGAGCGGCATCCAGAACGCCATTGCGGCCATGCAACAACTGGCGGCGGCGACGGCGGCGACGTTGCCGCGCAACGTGCCGGGCGTGATGTTGCCGCCCGTGCCGAGTGCGAACCAATTCCGGGACCTGGCTTTGCCGTAACCGAACCAAAATTATGGGAACATTCACCCTCATCCTGGCGGGCATACAAGCGGCGGTCGCGGCGGCCCCGGGCGTCATTGCGGTCTTCACCGACGCGAAGCACCTGATCAACGCGGCGTTCGGCGCGAAGCTGATCACCAAAGCGCAACAAGACGAACTGCACGCGGAGTGCGATGCGCGGATGGCGGCGGGCCTGGCGGACCAGCG
>CAIKLQ010000861.1 GCA_903828255.1 uncultured Verrucomicrobiota bacterium | reverse complement strand
CGCCAAAGCCGGATCCAGGTAACGCTCTCGCAGGTGAGTGCGGTCTTTCAGCCCAAGGTGGGTGCGAATCTCGGCATTGCCCAATGCGCCAGCGTGACCCAGCAACCGGATGAGCACCACCACTGGTGGGGCGACTGGTGGAGCGACTGGTGGGGCGATTGGTGGGGCGATTGGTGGGGTGACTGGTGGGGTGGCTTCCCCGGGCACCTGGCCCCCTACGGATGCGAACGCCCCCTCCGGCTTGCGACGCAGCGTGGTCACGAAGCCGTCCGTCAGCTTGAACTGCGGCTCGGGCAGACCAACTTTTCGGCAGCGCTCGATCATATCTCCGGTGCCGGTGCCCATGCGCTCGATGTATTGGGTCAGGTAAAGCGGTTCGGCCAGCAACGGGTTGCCTGGCACCGAGCCGTGCGGTTGCCGCAGCATTTCCAAAGTCAGGGACGGCGGCAGCGTGCCCGGATTCCACACCTCCAACCGGTCGGCAAACAGCATGACCTGCACGCTGCCGTTGCTGGTGTAATCGCGATGCGCCACGGCGTTCACGATGGCCTCGCGCACCACCTCCGGCGGGATCTCGTATGCCACCGGCGCCTGCGTGCTCTCCGCGCGCGTGCCGACGGCCAGATTGATTTTGGACAGCACAAAATCCACCGCCTGATCCACCAACTCGAACACCGTCCCCTTGTAAACCTGATAGGACGGAATGGGTTTCTGGACCACGGCGCCGTGGAAATGCGCGCACTTGATCTCGGAGGAAATCAGAAACCGCTGCGGTGCCGTCCCGAAGAGCAGCACCGCCGCATGGGTGGGACTGCCATGCCGGAGCAGGTGCAGATGTTCCAAAACTTCCCGTGGCGCCGTGTCCTCCGCCAGCGGAAATCCCCGGGCCCGCCGCGCGATGCCCACAAAACGCTGGATGCCTGCGGTCGAGAGGTCCGCCAGCGTCGCGTCCGCACACCCCACCGCATCGAACGGGCCGGAGCGCACCAACTGCTTCGCCTCCAGATACTGCACCAGGGCGGCATACACCCCGGCAATCAATTCGGCACCGCTGGCGAAGCGGCGGCGGATCACCTGCGCCCCGGCCTGCCGGATCAGCGCCCGCATCTTGGGATGCTTCTGCTCGTCATCCGGGCCTTTGACGAAAATCAGCCGATGCTTGTGCCGCCGGGTGGCTAGTGCAAATTCCCGTTCCGTCGGCGAAATCCCCTGCGCGTCCTCGAAGCCGTATTCGTTGCCGAACAGGCCCACATAGACATCGCACCGTTCGACCTCATCGAGATAAACGTCGTCCGCCCGGCGGTCGGCGGCGGGGACTTCTTCAAAGAGAAACGCCTCAAAGAACCGGCGCAGCAGCGCATCGCCGCGCAGATAATCCCGCAACGCCGCCCGTTCCCCGGCGAACTCCTTCTGCACCGAACTGATGAAGATGCGCAACGTCATCGTGTCCCATTGTTTGCTATCAACCATCAACTCTCAACCCTCAACCAGCCTCGTCCTCCCGGTCAGCAATTCCTCCATCAGGCCCTGCTTGAGAGCGCGGGTCTTGGCGCGGCGCTGCTCGTACGCCACCAGCGCCGCGTCCTGGTCCGACAGTTCCTCGGCGATGGCGGTTGGCTCGCCATTCAACCGGACGAGGACTTGGTTTTGTTGGTCGCGTTCGTTTTGACGGATGTTGCCCACGGGAATTGTTGCGGTTGACGTTATCCTACCCGTTGGCATTCTGGAAGTGCCGGTGGACAAAACTCGGCTCCATGCCGTGTGTTTCATGGTTTCAACGCCAGCGGAACCTATATCCACGGGTATTTGATTGGTCGGGTTCAGACTGCGACGCTCCGCGATGCACCGGTAGATTCCGCCGGAACATCGGTAGATTATCGGTCGCTTGTTCATCGGTTGGTCGAGTTTACGATCACAGGGAAACGCTTTACGATTACTTGACGATTGTCTGCGGACGCTGGCGAGATCAAGCCCGCCGAACCAAACAGGCTCAAGATCGCGTAGGTCAGTTGAAATCTGACGATTGGCAATTTTCATCTGACGATTATCTGACGATTAAACCGCGCCTTTCTCTTGGGTGCCGCATCGGGCTATCGGAAGATAGCCGTAAAACATCGGAAGATAATCGGAAAATGCCGCCGAGCGGAAGCGGTGATAGATTCCGGCGAAATGGTGATAGCAGAGTGATGGATTAGTCATGGCTGGTGGCGTGGGTAGAAAAACACTTAACGATTGCTTAACGATTCGCCGGATTCGATAGATTTCCAAAAAACTTCGATAGATTTTCGATAGATTATTCATTGCCGGGGTTGAGGGTGTAGCGCGTGCCACGTCCTTTGCCCAATTGCACGAGCAACTTGCGATTCACCAAGTCTGACAGGTCGAGATAAGTGGTGTTGTAGGTCACAGCGAAGGCTTTTCG
>CAIKLQ010000860.1 GCA_903828255.1 uncultured Verrucomicrobiota bacterium | reverse complement strand
GAGCGTGCAAACCGGGCCAGAGCATCGCGAACCAACAATTGTCGTGTCTTCATATCCAAAGGTATGAACGGATTTCACCACCCACTTTCTACAGGTTAAGTGAAAATCTGCGGACGGCAGGCTGGTCAGCGACTCGGCCAGCATCCACTTGCTCGAACTGCTACGCACAAGACGGACGAAATTGAAGATACAGATGACGTCGCCCTGCGGCCCACGGCCATGCGGGAACATCGCGGGATCGCCTGACTTGGGGTCGCTGCGTTGAGATTCTTGTGCCCGCCGCTGCAACATTACGGCCAAGGCGTGCAACTTGGGCGAGGGCCGCGGCAATTCAGGCTTGGAGCCGGAGGTTCTTGCACTACCTTTAACCGAGACGGATTGTTGGTTCTTCCAAACCATGAATTTGCAGCTTGAAAACAAACTGGCCTTGGTGAGCGGCTCCACTGCCGGAATCGGATTGGCGATTGCCACCGCGCTCGCCGGTGAAGGCGCGCGGGTCATTATCAACGGTCGCACGCGGGAACGCGTCGAGCGGGCGATGAACCTCATCCGCGCCGGGCATCCGGACGCGAAACTGGAGGCGCTGCCGCTCGATCTTTCCACCGCGAGCGGGGCCGCGGAAGCCGGGCGGCGCTTTCCCGAGGTGGAAGTGCTCGTGAATAATCTGGGGATCTTCGAGCCCAAGCCGTTCGCCGAAATCCCCGACGCGGACTGGCTGCGTTTCTTTGAGGTGAACGTGATGAGCGGCGTGCGCTTGAGCCGGGCGTATTTGCCGCGAATGAAGCAACAGAATTGGGGACGCATCGTCTTTATTTCCAGTGAATCGGGCCTGCAGATTCCAGCCGAGATGGTGCATTATGGAATGACGAAGTCGGCCCAGATCGCGGTCGCGCGGGGGATTGCCGAAACCTGCGCTGACACCGGCATCACTTGCAACGCCGTGCTGCCCGGTCCGACGGGATCGGAAGGCGTGAAGGATTTCATGGCCGCTTTGGCGAGCCAGAGCGGCCTGAGTGTCGCCGAAATGGAAAAGGCGTTCTTTTTGAAAGCCCGCCCCTCGTCCTTGCTCAAGCGCTTCGCGACTCCGGAGGAAGTGGCCGCGATGGTGGTTTTCGTTTGCAGTCCGTTGGCGTCGGCCACTAACGGCGCCGCGTTACGGGTGGATGGCGGCGTGGTGAAATCACCCTTTTGATCAATATGAATGCCTGGCAACTCGCGGCGCCGCAAGGTGTGGACGCCCTAAAACTAAATCAACTGCCCGATCCCCAGCCGGCTCCCGGCCAGGTGCTGGTGCGGGTGCGGGCGACGTCGTTGAACTACCGCGATCTCATGGTGGCGAGCGGGCGCTATGGGCCGGGCGTGCCTTTGCCCCTGATTCCGCTTTCCGATGGGGCGGGAGAAATTGCGGCGGTGGGTGCCGGAGTGACGCGGTGGAAAGTGGGCGATCGCGTGGCGGGAACCTTTTTTCAGAACTGGGCGACGGGGCCGCTGCGCCGGGAAGTGTTTGAGGCGGCGCTCGGCGGCTCCCTCAATGGCATGCTGGCGCAGTACGTCGCGCTCGCGGCGGACGGAGTGGTCGCGATTCCGCCGCACTTGGACTTCGCCGCGGCGGCGACCCTGCCGTGTGCGGCCCTGACGGCGTGGCAGGCGCTGGTGACCCAGGGGCGGGTTTCGGCGGGCCAGACGGTGCTGGTGCTGGGCACGGGCGGGGTTTCCATTTTCGCAATGCAGTTTGCAAAAATGCACGGTGCTCGGGTCATCATCACTTCCAGCAGCGATGCGAAACTGGCGCGGGCCCAAGCGCTGGGGGCGGACGGAATCATCAACTACCGCACCACGCCCGACTGGGAAAAGGAAGTATTTCGCCTGACGGACAAAACCGGCGCGGATCACGTCGTCGAGGTGGGCGGCACCAACACGTTTCCGAAATCGTTGCGCGCGGTGGCGATGGGCGGGACGATTAGTGTCATCGGTGGCGTGAGCGGATTCACAAGCGAGGTTTCGCTGCGCGATATTCTTGGGAAATCGGTGCGCATCCAGGGCATCTTCGTCGGCAGTCGCGAGATGTTTGAGGCGATGAATCGGGCGATTACCCAGCATCGGCTCCAACCGGTGCTGGATCGCACATTCCCATTTGCGGAGGCCCCGGCCGCCTATCGCTATCAGGAAAGTGGCGCGCACTTTGGCAAGCTAGTCATCACGGTGGAATAAACCAGCACCGCGCTTCCCGGGCGCTTAACCGCCCCGACGGTTTGTCCCCATTGGGCGGATTCAGTTTGCCTTCACGCCCTCCTCAGCAACAAGAGAGGGGGTATGGGCCGGAGCAACTGGGCAGACCTCAGTAAACGCGCGCCAACTCCTTTCCCGCAATTCGGCTCCACCGTTTGCGCCGGCTCGGTAAACTGGCCGCGCGGCCCCCAGCCCGCACTGGGCCGGGACCGCCACGATGCCTGACACGCTTGACGGCTTACAACTGATCCTCGGCACGGATAAACGCAATCCGGCCTTCTGCCTCTACACCGACGCCACCGCGCAGGCGCTCCATGTCTATTACGGCCTGGAGCTGCTCGAGGTCGTGCCCAATGACCGGGCCAGTCCGGCGTTC
>CAIKLQ010000859.1 GCA_903828255.1 uncultured Verrucomicrobiota bacterium | reverse complement strand
TGGTTTTCAGAATATTGATGGTGCCGCGATTGGCAATATCAGCCAAAATGCTGCATTCACTGTTCTTTACAATACCTCTTCCGACCTGCGCTTGAAGGAGAACATCACGCACACCCACTTTGGCCTGGCGGATCTGATGAAGCTGCAAGCGGTGGATTACAACTTCATTGCCGACGCGGCCAAGACCCCGCAAACCGGCTTAATCGCGCAGGATTTGGACGCCGTATTTCCCGACGCCGTGACCGAGGGTGGCGACGACGCCAAAACCAAACCGTGGTCCGTGGATTACGGCCGGGTGGCCCCGCTGCTGGTAAAATCCATCCAAGACCTCAAGGCCGAGAACGATGCGCTCAAGGCCGCGAATGACCTGCTGCAAGCCCAGAACGCCGACATCCTCCAACGCCTCGACGCGTTGGAAGCCAAGCTGGGCCAGTAAGCGCCAAGCCACCCGCAACCCTTGAGCGCACCATGAGCACCAAACTAACCCACCGCGCCCCGGAGCGCCGACATTCGTGTCGGCGTGGCAGCCAACCGCCGCCGACCAGAAGGACGGCGCTCCCGCAGCCCGCCGCCGCCGTAGCGCCGCTTTCCAACCGGCCACGGTTTCTGCAACCCCCTGATTCCGGTAGGGCGACGCTCCCGCGGAGCCTCGGAAGCACGCGCCAATCGCTGGCTCGGCCGGAGGCTCGCCCTACCGGGGCCGGGGTTTGGCGAGCGTCTGCCGACTGGCAGTCGGCGCGACGGCGGATTGGAAATCTGCGCTACGGTTTGCGCGCCGCGCTGGCGCTGCTGTTCTGCGTGCTGGCCGGGCCGGCGTTCGCCCAGTATGCGATTGCTCCGGCGGTCAACGGCGCTGGCGGCGGCGCGGCCTCCGGCGGCACTTACACTGTCACCGACACCGTTGGCCAACCGGCCATCGGCCTCGCCAGTGGCGGCGCTTACAGCTTTTCCGATGGTTTCTGGCCGGATTACGGCGGGACGCCGGTGCCCGCCACCCTGGATTTGGGCGTGCAGGCCGGCCAGACCGCCGCCTTGCCGCTCGCCAAATTACTCGCGCGCGCCAGTGATCCGAACGGCGAAACTTTGCATGTGGCCTCCGTCAGCGCCGTCAGCGCTCAAGGTGGCACGGTGGTGCTGGGGGGTAGCGCGATCAGTTACACCCCGGCTGGCAGCTTCACCGGTTCGGACACGTTCACCTACATCATCGCCGACACGGGCGGGGACGCGGCGACCGGCACGGTGACGGTGACAGTCACTGCCAGCACGGCGGTTTCGCTGAACGTGATGTATTTGCAGAAGGAGGGCGGGGAGTTCGTGGTCCGGTTCGCCGGCACGCCGGACACCGCGTACACCATCGAAACCACTACCAGTCTGGTAGAACCGATCACCTGGTCGTGGAAGGCCAACCGCACCGCCCCGGGCACGGTCACGCCGGGAGATTTTGGAGTGGGGGTGTTCGAGTTCCGCGAAAGCACCGGCGGCGCGGAGGCCCGGTATTACCGGACGGTTTATCCGGCCTACTCCGGCCCGCCTTGATGATGCCTACTGACTAAACCGCAAAGACCGCTTTTTCCTATGCAACCACAATGTCTGAAAACCCTCATTGACCGCAGCCTGCTACTGGTCGGGCTCGCACTCCGCGCCCTGC
>CAIKLQ010000858.1 GCA_903828255.1 uncultured Verrucomicrobiota bacterium | reverse complement strand
GTCGTAACCGCCGGGGTTGGGGTAGTGTTGACGGCCTTAATCTTCGCCCAACGCGCTATTTGGGCGGCTTTGACTCTGGCCCGGCCCTCGGCGCTCATTGTGCCTTTTTTCGACACGACAGCAGCGACGACGGGTGCGGGAGCAATGGCGGGTGTCGGAGCGACTGCAGCAGGCGTACCCGTGCCCAAGATGCTCGCAAGGTCACCTTGCAACTTCTCGATTTGGGCTTGGATATTCGCAGCTTGGCTCAATTGAGCGGCCGAAAGGTCAGATATATTCATGGCGGAAAGCTTGTCAGGTAGGAGCGGAAAAGTCAAAACGGTAGGCGGGCGCGATTCTGCTTCTCGCGTCAGCGGAGCGGTCGCGAAATCGTCCGGCGAGATCCAGACCCACAACACTTCGCAAGGTTTCTGAAACTTGACCACGGGAAACCTGCATGACTTTAGCGACCATCCGGGATACAAGAAGGCGACAGATATGAAAACACTCAGACGCCGGATACGGACATTGGCGACAAGCCTGGGGAGCCTGATGGTCAACCTCGCGGGGGCCGCGGATGTGGGAGTGGAAACCGATCCAGCCAAATTGGTCGGCCAACCGGTGGATATCGCGCCCAGCGCCTATGAATACCGGGCTGACCGCAAAGCCGGGGACAATCAGCCGGAGAGCTGGCTGGCCCTCATGTGGTCCGCCAACCAACCGCTGAACAAACCCCTGGATGTAAGCGCTCCAGCAATCAAGGGGGTTGTGTGCGGATTGCTTTGGGAGGAGATCCGCCCCGTACAACAACTGGAGCTGACCTGGGCTACTGATGCCAATGGATGCTGCGGCAGCGGCGCTTGATGGCGAGTGTGGTGCCGGGTGGCGGCCGTCTCTGGTGCCAGGGGCTGCGACCCGCGCTCCAGGTGACCCCGGATAGCGGCGGCTTGTGGATGCAATTTTACGAGTGCGAAGCTTACTACTGGGCGGCGGTCTCGCGGCTCGCGGCCACCCTGGCAGTAATTGATCCTCAAGGTGGCGCGCAACTGGCAGCCGAGGCGGAGGCGTATCGCAACGACCTGCGAGCGGCGGTGGCTCGGTCCATCGCGCTTTCGCCGGTGGTGCCCGTGCGCGACGGCACCTTCCATTCGATCATTCCCTTCGCCTGCCACGTGCGCGGGTTGGGCACGGGACCCTGGGGTTGGCAGCGGGACGGCTCCGGCACGCATGTCGGCCCCCTGTATTGGGAAACGGTCCAGTCGGCGGCGGCGTTGATTAGCCCGGCGGGTTTATTGTCCCCGAACGATGTGCGGGTGCAGGGCTATCTCGATGTGTTGGAGGATCGGTTGCTCTTGGAGAATCAGAATGTGGGTGATCGGGATTGGTTCCTGGGCGGCTGGCAGTATCAGGGCGGACTGGAGCGCACCTCGAACCTGCACCTAGCAGGCGATGACATCCCGGTCTTCCTCCGTTCATTTTTGAACTGCTACGCCATAGACATCCTGCCGAACGATGGCTACATCTCTAATGAGCACGCCGTCCACGGTCCGCCAGACAAGGTCTTTGAAGAAGCCGCGTTCCTGGAGCGCTTCCGCAACCTGCTGGTGATGGAAGACGGTCCGAATTTGTGGCTGGCCCGCGCCACGCCTCGGGCCTGGCTGGAACCGGGCAAAAAAATATCGGTGAAGAACGCGCCCACGCACTTTGGTTCGGTGGACTACGAGATCCTCTCCGACGTGGATCACGGGAGGATCACCGCCTTCGTAAAGATGCCCTCGCGCCATGCGGCGAAAGCAGTCTGGCTGCGCCTACGCCATCCCCAATCTGCGCCGATTCGGAGCGTCAGGGTGAACGGGAAGCGCTGGAAGGATTTCGACTCATCGAAGGAGATCGTGATCCTGCACAGCAATACGGAAAGGGTGACGGTGGAAATCAATTACTGAACGAGTCTCCGCCAAGTTCATTTCCTGAGCGAGGCCCAATCCGCCCAGCATCAACGCACGTCCGCCGAAAGACTCCTGCCTGGCCGGGGCTCAAAGTTCCCGCCGGAGCTTCGGCTTGTCCACCGCGACGGCCAGCCGGATCGCCGGCCCGCGCTGCTGCGAAATTACCGGGCCGTGACTTCGGGCGCGTCGCCGGGCTTCCCGGGCGTCCGGGCCGAAGTAGTGGCGCAAGCCGATGCCGACTGCTAAGAGCGCGACCAGGCTGGCCGGCAATAAGACTGAATTGGTGATCGCGAACATAATCAAAATCCGTGTGCGACCGAGTCTTGCAGGTTCCGACCCAATTACCAGGGCCGGCGGCAATTTTGGACCCGAATCGCGTCTGACAATCGAGCAGTTTGGAAAACATCTTCTCCCAGCGCCGCCCGCTATCGCTGCTTTGCATGACGCTCCATCTGTGCCAGACTCGCTGGAGCATGAACCAGACTCCCAATCGTCGTCAAATGCGCTGGTGGATGCCGGGGGTCTGCATCGTCCTCGCCGTGGCCACAACCGCTTACCTGCGATTCCGCGAAATTACCTTCCTGGAGCCTATCTTGATTGGCATCGGCTTGTTGACCGGCTTGCTCGTCGGCCTCTGGTATATCTTTTTCACGGGGTTGCCGTGGCGCACCCGCGGGGTGCTGGTCCTGATCAGCGTCGGGTTGCTCGCGGGCTTTTATTTCGGTTTGAAAAGGTTCACCCGGATCGAAGGCTCCATCGGTGGTTCCGGGATTCCGCGCCTCGTCTGGAAATGGTCGCCCCCGCAGGAAAGGACGGGGCGGCCGCTGAGGCTGGAATCCGCGGCCGCAACTCCAGACCAATCTGCCGGAACCGTCCCGTCGCCGGAGGTTGCCTTTCCCCAGTTTCTCGGGTCGGATCGCTCGGGCGTGCTCCCGGGCATTTCGCTGAGTTGCGACTGGGATCGCTCGCCGCCCCAACCTCTCTAGCCCCACTACAAGTGTGATTTTCTAACTGTGCCGGAAAAAAACTCAAAATAGCCGTGAACATGGGGCGAACTGCGGTTGTCCACAGCATAGTCGCCATCATGAAAACGTCATTTCGAGTGAATAGAAGCTATCGCAAG
>CAIKLQ010000857.1 GCA_903828255.1 uncultured Verrucomicrobiota bacterium | reverse complement strand
GGGACTTGGGTAAGAACCGGGACTCCAACCCGGGCGCAAGGCCACCGACGGGCAGGTTCAGGTTCAAAGTTGGCGACGGCATACTGCTTACAAGGCTAAGGTCAAAAGGCTAACGGCTGGAGTCCGCGATCCAGCCACAGGCCAATGTCCGCAGGCAGCAGGCCGCACGCCAAAGTCCAGCGTGGCTGGGGCGTTGAAGCCTGACTTGCGGTGCAAGCGCCCAAGCGGTGTCAGTTGCGGCGCCAACTTCGGACTTCGGGCTTATATCATGTATTCTTGATTCAGGGGAAACGAAACAACCAAAGGGGGGGGCAAAGAAAGCGGCCTTGGTTGGCGCCGCAGATCTTTCAATGACCTGCGGCGACTGACCCAACGGGCAGTCGTTGGGTCAAATCGTGGGAGCGCCGGAGTGCGGCGCAGAAAAACTTAAAGCCGGCGGGTCAGGCGCGGATGGGCAGGCTCAGCGGCGGGGCAGCTTAGGGCTTGGAATTTGGAGCTTCTCAGCCCCGCTTCTTCGCCATCGTGTGTGTCGCGTGGCCGTAAAATGCCTCGGCACATTCCATCAGAGTTTCTGACAGCGTCGGGTGCGGATGCACGGTGAGCGCGATGTCTTCGGCGGTGGCGCCCATCTCCAGCGCCAGCACGGCCTCGGCGATTAATTCGCCCGCGCCCGCGCCGCAGATGCCCACGCCCAGAACCCGTTCGCTTTCGGGATCAATGATCATTTTCGTGACCCCATCCGTCCGGTCGAATGAAAGCGCGCGACCGGAGGCCGCCCACGGAAACTTTGAAACTTCGTAGGGAATGCCCCGCGCTTTCGCTTCCGCTTCTGTCAAGCCGCACCACGCGAGTTCGGGATCCGTGAAGACAACCGCCGGAATCACCACGTTCTCGAATGTGCTGCTCTGGCCGTTGATGACCTCGACGGCAATGCGCCCTTCTTTGTGCGCCTTGTGCGCGAGCATGATGCCGCCCGCGATGTCGCCAATGGCGTAGATGTGCGGATCGCTCGTCTGTTGCTGCGCGTTGACTTTGATGAATCCTTTTTCGTCGAGCGTGACCTTGGTGTTTTCCAAACCCAGATCGGCGCTGTTCGCCGCGCGGCCCACGGACACGAGCACGCGATCGTAAAGCTCCTCGACCTGCTTCCCGTCGAATTCCATCTCGACTTTGATTTGCTTGCCGACCGTGGACATCTTGCCGACCTTCGTCTTGAGCCGGATTTCTTTGAATGCTTTCTTGGCCGCCATCACCACGGGCCGCGCGAGATCGGGATCCGCGCCAGCGAGAATCGCGTCGAGCGCCTCAACCACCGTGACCTGGCTGCCCAACGCGGCATAGACCGTCCCCATTTCCATGCCGATATAGCCACCGCCGACCACGAGCAGCGTCTCCGGGATGTCTTCCAGCTCCAGCGCTTCGGTGGACGTCATGATGCGCGGGTTACCGAGATCGAACGCCCGCGGCATGGCCGGCACAGAGCCGACGGCAAGGATGGCCGTTTCGTAACTCACGAACTGCTGGCCTTGCTCGCTCTCGACCCGCAGGGATTGCGAGCCTTCAAAGTAAGCGCGGCCTTGAATCACCTGCACGCCCCGCATTTTGGCGAGTTGCGCGATGCCTCCGCCCAGTTTGGCGAGAATGCCTTCCTTCCAGGTGCGCAGTTTGGCGAGATCTACGGTCGGTGCGGCGAAGGTAATCCCACGATGTTCGGATTCCTTCGCGGAAGTGATCTGGTGCGTCGCGTGCAGCAGCGCCTTCGACGGAATGCAGCCACGATTCAAGCACACGCCCCCGAGCCGCTTTTCGCGCTCGATGAGAATGACCTTCTTGCCCAGGTCCGCCGCGTAAAACGCCGCGGCGTATCCGCCCGGCCCGGCACCGACGACTACGATTTCAGTTTTGATCGGGTCCATGGAATGATGTGCTATTAAATTTTTACCGGGTCCTCGCTGAAGTCCTGCAACGCCGCAACCAGATCCACCATGAATCGTGCCGCACTCCCACCATCAATCACCCGATGATCGTACGACAAGCCCAACGGCGTCATCATCCGAACTTCCACCGTGCCGTCCCGCACCACCGGCTGCAGCGCCCCACGACCAAGGCCCAGGATGGCGACCTCGGGCTTGTTGATGATGGGCGTGAAGTGCGCGCCGCCGATCGCACCTTGGTTGGAAATCGTGAACGTGCCGCCCCTGAGCTCCTCGGCGGCGATTTTTCGGTCGCGCGCTTTCTGGGCGAGCACTCCGAGTTCCTTCGCCAGTTCGAGCACACTCTTCAGGTCCACGTCGCGGATGACCGGAACCATCAAGCCCGCCTCCGTGTCCACCGCGATGCCGAGATGGATGTATTCCTTCAGCACGACCTCGTTCGCGACCTCGTCGAGGCTCGAATTGAAGATCGGATGCTTTTTCAACGTCGCCGCCACGGCCTTCAACACCAGCGGCGTGAGCGTGAGCTTCGCGCCTTTGGCTTCGTACGCCGCGGCATAACTCTTCCGCAATTCGTTGAGTTTGGTGAAGTCAGCCTCGTCAAATTGCGTGACGTGCGGAATGGCGTTCCAGTTTTCCAGCATCCGCCGCGCGATGACCTGGCGCAACGGCGTAACCGACTTCTTCGTAACTGGCCCCCACTTGGAGAAATCAATTTGTTCCGCCGGCGGTCTTGCCGGAGCCGAAGGCCCACTGGTCGCCGGAGCGGACTTGCCTTTGGCCGCAGCCTTCTCCAACCGCTGAATATAAGCCCGAACGTCGCTGATCTCGACGCGCCTTCCCGGCCCGCTGCCGCGAATCTTTCCGAGGTCAATTCCAAAATCGCGAGCCGTGCGGCGCAAAGAAGGCGACGCTACGGGCGCGGCGACCGGCGTTGAGAGCTCTGCATCAACCAATTCCTCGGGGCTCGATTCCGCGTCTGGTTCAGTTTCGGGCGCGGAACTTTGGGCCGCAGGTTTCGCGGTCGGCTTTGCCGCCACCGGCGCGGTCGCCACCGCCCCGCCGCCCAGCGTCAGGATGCGTTGACCGACGGTAATCTTGTCCCCCGCCTTGACATAAATCCGGCTGACGACCCCGCCTTCGGTGGCGGGAATCGAAGCCACAGCTTTTTCGTTTTCGAGTTCGATGACGGCCTGATCCTTCGCCACCGTGTCGCCTTCCTTGACGAAGACGTTCACGACGACGCCAGAGTCCGCGCCCTCACCGAGTTTTGGTAATTTCAAATCCATAGTTTGATTCCAGATTGTCCTAAACTAGCTGCGGCTGAAGTTTCTCCGGATCAACGCCCAAGTCCTTGATCGCCTTCGCGACGGTCTCGCGCTCAATCTCCCCACGCTGCGCCAATGCGTAGAGCGTACCGATCACCGTGCTCTCGGCGTCCACTTGGAAGAAGCGGCGCAACCGGGCCCGCGTGTCACTGCGGCCAAAACCATCCGTGCCCAGCGTGAATAGGCCGCCTGGCACCCAGGGCGCGATTTGGTCGGGCACGGTGCGGATGTTGTCCGACACGGCAACGAACGCGCCTTTTTCTTTCGCGAGCAAACTTTCGACGTAGGATTTCTTCGCCGGCTCGGTCGGGTGCAGCATGTTCCAGCGCTGACAACGAATCGCGTCGGTGCGGAGGAGTTTGTAGCTGGTCGCGCTCCAGACGTCGGCGGAAACGCCATAACGCTCGGCGAGGATTTCCTGCGCCTTCAACGCGGAGTTGATGATCGGTCCGCTGCCGAGGATGTGCGCCTTGAGCTTCTTCTTTTCTGGGCCGGACTTGAATTTGTAAAGGCCCTTCAGAATGCCGTCCCCGACACCT
>CAIKLQ010000856.1 GCA_903828255.1 uncultured Verrucomicrobiota bacterium | reverse complement strand
GAGCACGTTCCACGTTGATCAATTTCTTCGAGCTCATTTGCCGCGGTGTCGCTGTGCCACTCCGGCGCCCAAGCGCCGGTTTCGCTGCCAAGCGGCGCTCGGTCAATTGGTGGCGTTTCTGCGCAGCCAGAAGAACATCCGGCACCCCAAAACGCGAACGACTCCGCAGGGGCCAACGGACCAGTTCCTTGCCGCCTATGATCGGCATCAGAACCGTGTCTGCGGCTTGTCCGCTGAGACGCGTCGAGGGCAGCGGGGGGTGGCTCGCCGTTTCCTGAAGTGGCGCTTTGGTCGGCAACGGCCCCAGTGGCGTCAACTCCAAGCCAAGGACATCGCAAGGTTTGTGGGGGAACAGGCATCTCGAGTGGGGCCGGTTGGCCTCCGGCATATCGTGTGCGACTTGCGCAGCTTCCTTCGCTTCTTGGAGTTCTCAGGCCGGGTCCGTTCGGGACTTGCCGGGACGGTGCCGCAACCCGCGGGCCCGCTGCTGCCACCGCCGCCGCGATTCCTGGAGCGAGCGCAACGGCGAAAGTTTCTAAACAGTTTTTCGCGTTCGAGCGCGATTGGACGGCGTGATTATGCGATCGCCCTTTGCCTGTCGGAGTTAGCTTTGCGAGGCGCAGAAGTGGTCAGTTTGACCCTGGACGACTTGGACTGGCGCGCGATGACCTTGCGCATCCTGCAGACCAAGCAGCGCCGGCAACGACTGTTGCCTTTGCCCGAATCGGTAGCCCACGCCATTCTGAATTACCTCAAACGGGGACGCCCGCCGACCCGAAGTCGAACCCTCTTTGTGCATCACCAACCTCCCGTCGGTTCCGCCTTGAGCACTCAGTCCGTGCGTAAGCGAATGCGAGACGCGTTTCGGCGCTGCGGCATCCCGGCCAGTGGCACCCACATCTTGCGTCACACCTGGGCGACTTGGGCGCATCGCGGCGGGGCGGGTCTCAAGCTGATTGCCGATGTGCTGGGGCACCGGTCCTTGGGGACGACCGCGCGTTACGCCCATGTTCACGTGGAGGAACTGCGCCAAGCCGCTTTGCCCTGGCCCAAATTCTGAAAATGAAAAAAACCATGTTGACTAAGGTTCACGCTTATCTGGCTCGCCGGCGGTCGCTCGGCTTTCAACTACGATCCGAGGGGCGCGCCCTGCTGGCGTTTGCGCGCTACGCGGATGGCCTGGGGCACCGGGGCGCCTTGACCAGGTCATTGGCCATTCGCTGGGCCTGTCTGCCGAAGTCCGCGGAGCGGCTTTCTTGGGCCCGGCGGTTGGAGATCATTCGCACGTTTGCCCAACACCTGCTCTTGATTGAGCCTCATACCCAAGTGCCGCCACGGCATTGGTTCGGTCCCGCCCATCGCCGCCGCTCGCCGCATCTCTACAGCCCGGCGCAATTGCGGCACCTGCTGCGCGGTGCGGGTCGACTCACGGGCGCGCTCCGTCCGCACACCTACCAGACCTTGATTGGCTTGCTGGCTTGCACGGGACTGCGGATCTCCGAGGCCCTGCGGCTGAAGCTCACGGACGTGGATTGGCCGCAATCCTTGCTCCTCATTCGTGAAAGCAAGGGCCAGACCCGGCTCGTGCCCTTGCACCGCACCGCCATTGGCCCTCTGCGGGCGTACGCGCAACGGCGGCAGAAACTGTTCCCGGGCGCCGAATCCTTTTTCGTTTCCGACCGCGGCGGGCCGCTGCCTTACGGCCGGGTG
>CAIKLQ010000855.1 GCA_903828255.1 uncultured Verrucomicrobiota bacterium | reverse complement strand
TGAAGATGGCGAGGCTGGCTCTCTGGCTGATGGGCTGGCCAGCGCTGCGGACGATCCGGCAGTGGAAGCAGGCCGCAGGCTCGACTGGCAGGCCCTGTGGCAAAAGCTCGACGAGGTCACCAAGGCGATCCTGCGGGCGCTGGCTGACGGCACTGAACTCACGCAGCTGGTGGCAACTCTGAAGCTGAGCCGGTCCACGCTGCAAAACCGGAAAGAACGGCTGGCGCAGCAGATCCGGGAATGTCTCGGAAAAGACATCCTGCGGCAAGTGCAGGAGTCTCCGAGCTGGCGCAACGGCTTGAAAGCCACCCGGGAACGATTGGCGTCCCGATGGGCGCGGCAAGCGGCCTAAGCATCACAGAAAGCTCGTCCTTTGGGACGGGCTTTCTTTTAGCTGTCCGGTGGAGCGATTTCGGATCGGAGAAACCGCACTGGAGCGCGGCCTTGCTAACGCCCAAATCGAGCCAGGCCAAAGCACGCCGCGCTTTTTGCCGACGTGGAATATGCGGACTCCGAAAAACGTCCTGACCGGCTGACCACGCCCGGGGCATCGCGCAAAAATGCCGCCGGTGGCGTGCGCTGGTCGAGCCGATGATTTGAAGATGGCGTGCGAGATCGTGACGCGCCGTTGGGCCTACGCTTCACCCGCCCCGCAGAACATCGTTGCCCCCAAAAGGAACGCCTAAAGTGGGGCGGAGACATTACCCGTGACGATTGACTCGCTGTTCTGCTGCAACGGTAAACAACCGTCCAGATAGAAATTGCAAGCAATGACGTTCATCGTATGATTTCGCCGATGGAATCCGCGCTCAAACTTGGAGATGTTCTCCATGGGTATCGCTTGGTCCGCGTCATCGGTGAGGGCGGGTTCGGTCGGGTTTGGCTGTGTGTTTCGGAGGTCCTCGACAAGGATTTTGCCCTGAAGGAAATTCGCGGCGTTGCAGAAGCCAGTGAACGGGAATTTAAAGCGGTTCAGAAGTTCAAACAACTTAACCTCGGCAGCGGCTCCGGCATGATGCCGATTGAGCATGTGGGGCGAATCAACGGCCTTCTGTATTACGTTATGCCGCTGGCTGACGGTGACAAAGACGTGGATCCCAAATCTACCGAATGGCAGCCACTGACCCTCGGCTTGCGCATCCGCAAACAAAAAGCTGAGGCTTCCTGGTTCTCACCAGAGCAGATCACTTCTTGGCTGGCGACTACTATCCATGCCGCCGCTGCGATCAACAAGGCGGGCTTGGTTCACCGCGACATCAAACCGGAGAACATCATTTTCGTTGGAGGCAATCCTGTCCTATCCGACATCTCTTTGCTCAGGGAAGACGGCGCAATGGGCACGTTTACCGGAGGGATTGGCACCCCTGGTTACCGCTCACCGAAATGGTACGTCGAAAGCGGCGGAAATCCCGATATGTATGGTTTGGCCGTGACACTTTACGTCGCGCTCACCGGGAATGATCCCGATACCCTCGGGAAAAGCCCGGAAAAGTACTGGTGGCCACCTCACGGAAAGAAGCGACTATCTCCGGAACACGTCGCGGAATGGGAGCGGTTGCACAAGGTAATTTTGCGTGCGACGTCTGACGATGCCTTGATGCGTTTTTCAAGTTTCATCGCACTTACCGCTGCGCTGAAGTATCCAAGCGCGCCCCCTTTCTCAAAGGCCATCAGATTCATTGAACTGCTTTTTCACAAATACCGGAGGGTGACTGAACGCTTGCTTTGGCGCATACTTTCAGCGGATGTCAGGAGGGTTTGTATGAGGCTGTGGAATTCTGAGCAGGTACGAAAATCTTGGTACGTAATTTGGCTAGTACCTTGCGGTTTGCTCGGAGCCTTTAGCGCGATTTGCGCGCCGCACTTCTTCCTCTTCGACCAAAAAGATGCAGTCTGGAACGGGCGGTTCTACGTCATCCTCGCAGTCATGAGTGCGCCTATCTTCATCAAGTGTTACTCCAAATTAAGTCTCAAGGACTCGTCTTCTTTCCCCCGGCTTTCCCGCCTCCTGCCAACGTATTACAAATTCACAGCAGGAAAACCGCCTCCGGGCTTGATTCTACACGGATCATAATGGGTAGAGATTGAGCTTTCCGCAGAAGAACAGGATCCGAATGCGGTAGTTGCGGAAGTTGCGAAAGCCGCGCGCGGCGGCTTTGAGGCTCTGGATCTTCGAGTTCAATCCTTCGGTTACCG
>CAIKLQ010000854.1 GCA_903828255.1 uncultured Verrucomicrobiota bacterium | reverse complement strand
GCACTCGGCCACGTCCGCGTACGCGTTCGCGTCCCCCTTGCCGGTGCCGTCTTCGCGGATGAGTGTCAGGGTTCCCATGGGATCGGGCCGGGGGTTCGGGGTTCGCAGTTCATAAAGTCAGCGCCAGCTTAGAAAATTGGCCGGCAGACCATGTTCGTCACATAGCCGGGATACACCGTCGTCGTGATCTCCGAGAGATTCGTCATCGCCCACGTTCCGCTGGCCTTCACTGCCCCTCCCGGCGGGGTAATAGCCCGGTAGGATTGCGAGGTATTTTTGACGAGCAACACACTGGTTTGCACATACCTATTTCCCCACCGATCCATTGTATCCACGTATACCGGAGCAGTGATCGAAAACGCCAAACTTGTCTCCATTGCTGCGTAACGGAGATTCATAAATGGGGTTGCGCCCATGCCGGCGGTAATCGTGTAGGGTGCTATGTTTGCGGGTGATATGTTTGTAATTCCTGAGCCATCTCCGATGAATCCGGGCCACCCGTAAATGTCACCTCTTGCAACAATGGGGCGGCCGGACACCAGGGACATTACTTCGATGGTACTATTTGGAGCTGTGACGTCTCCCCCCCAGACATGGATGCCCGAGCCGACGACGAGGTTGCCGGCGGTGATGGTGGTGGCGGCGATGGTGGCGGCGGTGAGGTTGGTAACCACGTTGAGGTTGTTGAAGTTACCGTTGGGTGCAGTAAGTGCCCCGGTGAAGGTGCCCTTGCCGTTGACCACCAGATTCACTGCATCAGCGCCGGTCCCGCCGATTTGGGCGGTGTTACCCGCAGTCACCCTCGCGTTGTGTCCGATTGCAATTGCGTTCGTATAAGGCACGTTACTAGGGAGAAACGGCGACCACCCATTGAATTTTTCTGGGTAATCAGCAGCCAAGGCGGCGGCAACGCCGGACCAATTTGCGGCTTGCCAGGGTTTGGCTATTGGGCTGCTATTATCGTTATTCCAAGTGCGCCCCGGACCCGGACCCCTCCAGTGGATATTCCAAAGATTTTGATTCGCGACAGTCCAGGGTAGGATTGGATACTGGTTCGGGCTATCTGCATCCCCAACTATGAACAGGTTGTTCGTGGTGTCTGTCCAAGCTATTGCAGCATGTTGTCCCACTAAAAATCCAACCGTCTTCGAGGCCATGCGCCAGCCATCATAGTCCGAATCCCCGATGTCCATGTAATACCAGCCCCAATAGTCATAGTTGACCGACTTCCACACCGCCGCGCTGGCCATGGCCCCGCTAATCACTGGCCCTTGTTGGTTGGTACCCATCCCGAGCAGCACCGGAAACACCGACGCCAACTTGCAGTTGGCGAGCATGATTGCCCACCTAGTTTCCACGCCCGCCGCCCCGGCGCAGGTGGTCAAAGCCATCGCCCGCACGCAGGCAATTAGTTCCCAATGCGAGCGCCACCGCCACGCGCAGGGCGCGATCAGCAGGGAAGCGCACAACTTTATCCGCACCCCCAAAACCCTGACGCTGCGCCAGACGTATTTTGTGGATAACGTCACCACCAGTGGCCACACGTTGGAAGCCGCCCGCATGGCGCTGGGCTTCGGCACGGGACTGGTTTTCGCCGACGCCGCCAACGGCTACACCCACCGCCAAGCGAATTGGTTTTAACGCCACCGGCGCCGCCGCCTCCCGCAGCACCGTCGCGCCTCAAAGTCGGCGGGCAAGCCTCCTCCCCACCGCCAGGGCAAATTAAGTGGGAACGATTTGGGGCGTCGCGTCCGCCCCAATCCCCGACGCCAGAGAGGCCCACCCCTCTGGACTTCCACCCCGGACGCGCGCCAAAGACCGGGCACACTATGGCGTTGCAGGACCCCGCCACAGTTTAGCCCCATGCGGCGCCGCAAAAGCCGTCGCCGAGCGCGCGGGGGCAGTAGCTCGACCAACTCGCCCGCGACGCGGAGCTGGTCCTTACAAGCCGCGCAGCTTCCGCACACCCGCTTGGTTTTCGGCGACTGTGGCACCTCCGACTCCTCCGCTTCGCGCCAGCAGATCACACCCGGCTCTTTCGCGTGGGCAATCAGCTTGGCGTAAGCCTTCGTTTCACCGTCGTCCGCCCGCCAGCCCAAGCGTCCGCCGCGCTTGCCGGCCCGTAGCTCGTAAACCGTTTGCGACCCGAGACTCCTCACAACCAACACCGCCCGTGCCCAGTTCGCCCATTCCGCCGAACCGCCGCCCAAGTAAGCGTAATCCGCGCCGCTCCAGTCCGGCTTCTCCTTGCCCGTCGGCGGCTTGTTTGTGTGATGGACGACAATGACCGCGCAATTAAACTCCCGGATCAGCGGGTTCAGCATGTTTCGCAAGAAGCCACCCACGTCCTTTTGCGAACCGACCTCGCCACCGAGATACGCCAGCGCCGGATCAATCCAAAGCAGGTCGGGCCGGTGCGTTTCCAACAGTGGTCGCACCGTGCCGGCCATGAAGGGCAATCCCGTCCGCGTATCCTCGCGAACAACGACAACCATTTCCGTGGCGCGCTTCGCCTCCTCCGGCGTCAGCCCCAAGCCCCGAATGACGCCATCGCGCATCCGGATGCGTCGCACCCGCCGCGGAATTGATTTTGTGTCGCAACTCGGCGTCGCTCCACGGCGGCTGACAGGCTTGGTTCCACTCCCGGAGCAACGCCAGCGTGTCCGCTTCGCTCAAATCAAAGCCGTGAACCAGCGTCGCCGCCGCGTGATATGCGGCATTGTGCCCGCCCTGGCCGCTGATGGCCGGCGGACACTTCGCGAGATACCGCCGCGCTCGTTCAAATGTGGACACACCCATAAGTTCACCCGCCGGATGTCCTCCACGGCCACACCGCGACCGGGAGGCAAATGGAGGTTTCGGCGCCGGGCTTACGCCGCGACGGCCAGGGACCGTCCGCGAACCAACCGCCGGCTCGCCAGCGTCGCCCGAACCATCTCCACATCGAAAAACACCAGATGTCCGATGCGAACATAAGGAATGACCTTCGCTTTCGTTTGCGTGCGCAACCAGCGAAGACTTGGCTTGCACTCCGGCGCGAACAACTGCTCCAGCAGTTGCTCCGCGCTCACCAATTTTCCTCTTACAGTCATGTCGTTCATCAATAATGCTCCGTAGTCAAACCGCCGCACTCGCCCGGCCCTTGCTGCTCCGCTCCTGCGGCCGCCGCTCGCCGATTCTCCGCGGTGCTTCCCGTTGCTTTATATGTATTGCATATCTGTAAATAAAGAGTAGATATTTAATGCGTATCTGCTATGTCTGCCTCCATGCGAATATCACCGCAACGCCACACGCTGGCCGTGCTCCGAACGGTCATTGGCATCACGCAAAAAGAAATGGCGGGAATCCTCGAGTGTTCCGTGCCCACGGTTCAGGCCATTGAGTTGGGGAAACTCAAAATGAGCCTCAAACTCGCGGGCAACTTGTTTAATCAGACGAGTGTGAACCTCGATTGGTTGATGAATGATGATGTCACCAAGCCGCCCACGGACTTCCAGGACCGGCCCTATACGCGGCAGACCTTCGAGCAGACCCAAGCCATGCTCTTCGCTCCCCCCCAAGATTCGAGCGACGTGCGTCGCGGCTTGTGTTACACCCGGGCCGGCTTTCGCAATGCTGTGGAGCAGCTCGCCATTCTCTTCAACCACGCCTACGGCGAAGACCGTGTGCAAATGTGTAACTACAAAATCTCTGATGCTCTTGACGTGCTGATGGAAGAAATCATTGATCTCAAGAAACTGACCCCCGAGGAAATAGAACGCTCCGTCAAACTTCGGCTGCAGGACAGCAATCCGGAAGACTTGTTGGCCGTAGTTCATCGTTTTGTAAAAGACACGGAGGCAATCTTCCAGCAGCGCGTTGCAGATTTCAAACCGACGCCACCAGGCGGCCGCCATCCTGCCGATGCCAACGAGCTTCCGCCGCACTTCCCCAAAGTCTCGCCAAAAAGGCAATCCCGACCGGGCAAAAAACAATGCGAATCCAATCCGCACATGCGCGTCGTCTCTTAACGCCCCAGTCGTCCCGCTTCGCCGTGCTGCTACACCAGTGGGATTGGAAGGCCGGAGTTTGCCATTAAGTTTGCCATTAAGCGGTATTTATTGGCAACTTTCTGCCGCTAGGTGCATCTTCCTGCTTCTTGAACAAAGCCGCCGAAAGGCGACCAAACCATTTATTTGCAACGAAATGCTTGATTCTAAAGTGGTGGCTTTGTATAACGCCGCTCGAACCTTTTTCCAGTCCGAACACCCCCTGTGAAGCCGTCCCACCCCTATCCCCACCCCTATCCCCACAGCGGGGATACCCATGAGGTCGTCATTCGCCTTTGTTATCCAGGGTTTTGTCTGCATTTTAATGCTTGTTCCCACCCCCGACTTCCGTTGGTTTTCGGGCTCGCGCGGCGACTGTTCTTAAAACAGTGACCGCCGCGCTCGCCCTCGTCGCTCACGCGACACGACGGGTTCACCCACGGACGGGTTCAATTTTTCTCAGAAAAATGCCCCCGCGCGTAAGCGCCTGTAGCTGCTGTGAAGAGTAATCCACAGTTTCTCAATTGGCCACAGAAGGTGGTATAATGTCACTCAATGCGAGTGGTCAACCTCGTGTCCAGAGAAACCTCTATTACCTTGGCGGCTCGTAAAAAGCGTATGTTGCCAATAATTCTCCAACTGCTTCACAAGCGTCAGTTGGGATTCGGAGAATTATTCTCTGCGGAGTAGAGGTCTTTTTGGAGCATGAAAAACGAAAAATATTTTGCACAAATCGGCACCAGCAGCAGCAGTGGGAGAGATTGGGCTTTTGGCTTGGAACAGGCAGACCGGCGACATCATCTGTATTTGATCGGCCAAACCGGCACTGGAAAAACAACCCTGCTACGCAATCTGATTGTCCAGGACATTGAGGCCGGCCACGGCGTCGGCATCATTGATCCTCATGGCGACCTGGCACACGACCTCTTGAATTACATTCCACGCCGCAGGATTGAAGACGTAGCATTTTTCAATCCATCAGACTTGGAGTATCCAGTCGGATTCAATCTGCTCAACTCGGTGTCGGCGGATGAACGTCACCTAGTCGCGTCGGGTATCGTCAGTGCGTTCAAGAGCATTTGGTCAGAATCTTGGGGGCCGCGCTTGGAATACATTTTATACGCCACCGTTGCGGCTCTTTTGGATTGCGATAACGTTAGCCTCCTCGGTGTTCAAAGAATGCTCGGCGATGCCCGCTATCGCATCTGGGTGGTCAAACAAATCAAAGATCCCGTGGTGCTAGGCTTCTGGGTCAATGAGTTTGAGCGCTATGATAAGAGGTTCTTGCAGGAGGCCATTGCCCCTATTCAAAACAAGGTGGGGCAGTTGCTCATGTCCCCCCACTTGCGAAACATTCTGGGGCAGGCGCGAAGTCGCATTGACGCACGCTTCATGATGGATCGCGGGCGCATCTTCATTGCGGACCTGTCAAAGGGGAAACTCGGAGCGGACAAATCCAACCTGATGGGTGCACTGCTCATAACCCAGTTCCAACTTGCGGCGATGTCGCGCGCCGATATATCTGAAAACGATCGCCGTGATTTCTTTCTCTACGTGGACGAATTTCAATCCTTCGCATCGGACTCATTTGTGTCCATACTATCCGAAGCTCGCAAATACAGGTTATGCCTGACTCTCTCGCATCAATACATTGATCAAATACGACCTGAAATCAAGGATGCGGTGTTCGGCAATGCCGGTTCGCTGATTAGTTTTCGCGTCGGGCAACGCGATGCGGAGGTGTTAGAACGTGAATTCGGTAATGCGCTAGTTGCCAAACGATTTGTGAATTTGGAGAACCATGAAGTCTGCGTCAAGCTGTTATCCGGCGGACAGTATGGCGAGCCGTTTACCGGCAAGACACTGCCCCCGAGTTCGCATGGCTGTAACCAGCGAGAGAAGATCGTCCGCCGGTCGCGGGAAAAATATGGGATGAGGCGAAAGACTATAGAGGAGAAACTTATTCGCTGGATGCAGTCCTACTGAGTCTTTTGTGGCTTCATAATAATAGGTATATCAAAGGTTACATTCACGATCTTACAGTAAGGCGGAAGGGAATTTTCACTCGGACGGAAGTTGTCATACTGACTTTCCTTGTAATCCGCATTGATAACCACTTCGGTTTGCAGTCTCATTGAATTTAGAGAATCTGACATTGCGTCAGAAGTTTGAAAAACCACCGAAGCTTTGACTTCATTGCCTGGTTCAATGGCAACTAGGTTTTTCGGCAAAGCAGTTAGCGCACGGAGTCCGGTAAGATTGGAACCATCCGAGCGCCATTTAGTGCCATCAGCCCCAACCAACGAACTGCTCAGGTAACCTGAAGGGTCAGCATAGAGGGCAACAGCAATGGTTTTAGCACTGCTGGAATTTGTGAAAATGAGGTTCACCATTACCTGGTGCACTGACGCCGAGTAACTTTGAAGTCCCTTAAGACTCTCGAATATGACAGATAGGTCGCCAATAGATTTTACGAATTGCGGCTTTGGTTTCTTTGGTTCGTCGGCATTTCCATTGGATTGGGACTGACTGGTCGTGCGAGCCAGAAGCTTCTGAACGTTTTCATCCGCCTTAAAACTGCATAATCCTCCCCCGACAATGTCGGCGGTATCGGTCGTGATGATTTTGGCGGTCAGCTTTATGTTCGGCGTCATTGGGACGACAGTGCCCAAAATAATGGCATCCACGCCGGAAAACGTGGATAGCTTCTTAGCGTTCTCAGGGTCGATCAGCCCGCTTGCGGTAAGCTTATGCTCCGCCAGAATCTTTTTGAGGTTCGCACGATCCACAACGACGAACTTCCGGTCACCAGTGACAAAGGTAACGGTCAGTTGTTCCGCCACATATTTTCCGAGATCGCTGGTGGCCCCATCCAAGTCGGTGAAATCCAGCACGGTTATCTTCTTCTTTCCTACCGCTTGAATTTTGGTGGCCAGCTTTTCCGTAAGATCGGAAAGCTCCTTGTCCATGTCTTGAGCTTGAGCAAACGCTCCTCTACAAAAGGCTAGGCACAGAAGGATTCCGAACAGGCGTTGGAGTTTCATATTGGGGATCACGGAGGTTGGGGGACCGACATTTTCGTGTCGGCTTCGATCTGCTTGACGATGCGTTCTTCCGCCTGCTTTCGAGCGTCGCCGGGGCGAAAGCCTGTGCCGAGTGCAGAGAACTTCCAAGACCGGCTTCCGATTTGCCCAGTGACAGGCAATAGAACGATTTCAAGGTCCATAGCGGCGGTCACGATATCGTTCAATTCGGCGTTCGTTTCGTAACGGACGGTCTGCCGCGCCAACAGGAGCGCGTCAAGGGTCTTGGCGAGTTCCAACCGGTTAAAAAGGTCAGTAGCCCCGTTGAAGGTATTCTCGAACAAGCCATCTGTAACGAGTTCAGGCTTGAAGAAGGAATCGGTGAGTTGCACATGTTCGGTCTGGAAGCGTTTTACGAGGTTGTCGCCCATGCCGTGGTTCATGTCGCGTCTCTCGGAAGCGACCGCCACAGCTACCATTTGGCAACCGGCGCGCTTGGTGATGTTTGTGTTGACGTATTTGGTCAGAAACCGCTCGTGTTCAGCGGCAGCCGCCCGAAGTGCAATCTCCTCGTCCAGCTCGGCCTTTCTGCGGGTAGCGATTACGGCCTTTTTCTCGGCCTCCTTCCACGCCGCTTCATCGCTCACTTTTCGCGCCTGCTCCTCAACTTCAGCCGCCGCCTTTCGCTTCTGCTCCGCCCTATGAGTCTGCACCCCAAAGATTGTGACGATAATTGCCGTCACAACGGAGAGGAACAAAAGGACTCGAATGGGGCTTAACCGGCTCATGGCTGACGTTGCTCAGAACCGCGCAACACATGCAGCAATTCAAACAATGGGTTCGTGGCCATACTTTCCGCTGCGCGCCGCTGCGCCACTGGCGGAAAGGCTTGCTCGGAAAATCCTTGAGCCATACGCTTCGGTGCGGTTCGTTGCAATCGGCAATTCATGCACCGCATGTTTGAGTTTTTTTCAGGATTATGCCAATGAAAAATCAACAACACTGTCCGCCGGCAGCGGCCCGACAGGTGTTCAAGCTCAGGCCGTATAAGGACTTCGCCCTAGGCGTGGGAGCGTTCCTGGTGCTGTTGTTGCCCCTTCTGCTGTTTCTGAATCTTTCGATCGCTGGTGGAATTGCTCTGCTACCAGCGTTTTGCCTTTTCTTCTTCCTCGAAAGCCGGGTCATCATCATCAAATGCCCCCATTGCAGGCAAAACATCGATACCAACACACCCTGGCTTTGCGGTTACAAGGGATGCCGCAATGAGAATACTCACCATCACTATCCCTTTATCAACGAATGCGAGCATTGCCATTTTATCCCTAAAGCGTATGCGTGCCATCACTGCGGCAAGCCGGTGTTTTTGACCACCGACCGGCAGAACCTCCACATGGCGAAATGCCTTGATGTGCCAGTGCCAGCGCAACGGGATGCCGCAGATACAAAGTTAGTGGTGCAACAGGAAGAGGTTCGCGATCTGGAACACGAATTGCGGAAAACCGCTTTGAAAAAGCAAATTGAAATCACGCTAAACACACCTGTGACACCGCCGCCCTCGGCAACCAAAACGCCTGAACAGGCCATTGAGGAGGAAATAACCACGGCTATCAGAAGCAGCATGACCCTTCATGAAGTCGAACGGCGCATGAAGGCCGCAGCGAGGCTGGAATGTGCCGGCGATGAGGATGCGCTCGCACGGAAGCTGGCATGGATTGAGGATGCGATCAGGAAGCGGCTTTAGTAACACGAGCCACAGATTATTTGTTTCGGAATAAAAAGAGCCCCGTTCGGAGAACGGGGCTGGGGAGGGGCATCACTCCCCCCTCACGCTGCGGTGGTGACTGCGCACGGTTTGAACACCGGGCCACAGTTGCGATCTTCGGCAAACTGCAAGTGCATGGCGGTGCGCTCATTCAGGTCGCGGAGGGCAAGGTATAGAAATGCCTGTCCTTCGGCCTGAGGCATGTTCCGGGAGGCGTGTTCCAGTCTGACCAGCGCGTTTCGGAAGCTCATGGCAGCCTCGACTCTGGCTCGGGCTAACCCATCGTCGTCCGCGAACGGGTAGTCATGGTTCGCCTCGCCGTTAAGGTGCGGGAACATTTTCAAGTAGATTTCCCGTTCTGTGCGGGCCGTGAACGCTTTACGCCTGATTTCTGCAAGGAACTTTCTGATCCATTTCATGGTGAACTCCTTTGGTTGACAGTTAGAGAAGCCAATCACGTCATGTGACGGGCTTCAGCCTCCGGTCAACCAGATTGGTCAGGATCATACGGGCCTGCTATGTATCGTATCATGCCCGATGTGTTCCGGTCAAAAGCGCGCAGGACCACCTCCATAGCCTGGGTTGTCGCACATTCCAAAACATCCTTAAATAATAGATGGAACTCTAGTTCCTTCTAACCCTCAACCAAAGGAAATACAATGTGTCCGAATTCGACTCAGTGGCGGAAACCACCGCCCAAATTCCCGCTTGGACAAGTGGTCGCCACGTCCAATGCGGCAACTCAAATTCCCAGCGCCGAAGTCCTGCTTGCCCTGGCACGTCATGTGCAAGGTGATTGGGGAACACTCGACGATGAGGATCGGCAGTCGAACGACCGCGCGCTCGCGCGCGGTGGACGGCTGTTCTCGCAATACCATTCGACGGCGGGCGTGAAGTTTTGGATCATCACCGAAGCTGACCGTTCGGTAACAACCGTGCTTTTGCCGGAGGACTACTGAATGAAAGCCAACTGGATTGACTTCAAGGCGCTGCGGGCGAAACTCGATTTCGCCGGCGTGCTCGCGCACTACGGTGTGCAAATCAAAACCACCGGCAAACAACACCACGGCTTCTGTCCGTTGCCGAATCACAACGGCAACCGCAACTCGCCATCCTTCTCAGCCAACCTCGAACGGGGAATCTTCCAATGCTTCGGCTGTGGGGCGAAAGGCAATGCGCTCGAATTTGCCGCGCTCATGGAAAAAATTGATCCCAACGATGGGCCGGCCTTGCGCGAAGTTGCGGTCAAACTGCAAAAGCAGTTTTTCCCGGAATGGCAAAGTGACTCGCCGACAGTGACGAAAGCGCTGCCGTCAAAAGCGACAGCGCCTTCGCCACCCAAACTGCCGGAGAAATCCGAACCTGCAAACAAGCCGGGGACGGTGATAAACGCACCGCTGGATTTTGAACTCAAAGGCTTGGACGCGGGGCATCCGTATCTGTTGTCCCGCGGCTTCACGCCCGAAACCATTCAACGGTTCGGTCTGGGCTACTGCTCGCGCGGCCTGCTCAAGAATCGAGTGGCGATTCCATTGCATGACGCCACCGGCGCGCTCGTCGGCTATGCCGGACGCGTGGTGGATGACACCGCGATCACGGAAGAAAACCCGCGCTACCGGTTTCCCGGTGAGCGGCGGCGCGACGGCACGATCTTTGAATTCCGGAAAACGCTGTTGCTCTACAATGGCTTCCGTGTCAAAGAACCTGTGGACGACCTGATTGTCGTCGAGGGCTTCACCTCGGTGTGGTGGCTGGATCAAAACGGGCTGCCGTCCGCAGTGGCCACGATGGGCGCGGACTGCTCGGACAAACAGGCGGAGTTGATTGTGTCCCTGGTCAAACCGAACGGTCGCGTGTGGATTGCGCCCGATGGCGACAAGGCCGGCGAGCGCCACGCGCAAACCCTGCTGGCACTGATTGCACCACACCGTCTCGTGCGATGGGTGAAGCTGGCTGACGGCAAGCAGCCGACTGACTTGGCGGGGCATCAATTGAATACTTGTTTCGTGTTCTGAAGCGCAAAGCGACCTCGCGAGGGGTCGCTTTTTGACGTTCCCTTGGTTTTACATATCTACTTGCGCAGCCGATAGAACCGACTTGCACCGGCAATCGGATTCGTAATGGAAAGCTGAAAATCCTCGATGAACGGCACATCCGAGACCGTAGCCCAATAACTGGTTGCACTCAAATTCGTGGTGCTTTCCAAAATGAAATCCTGCGCTGCGAGCGGCCAAGAAACCTTTACATTGAGGCCGCTGATGTCCGTGCGTAACTCCGGTGGTGCAACCGTATAGAAAACAATGTTCTCCACCGTTAATTGGGCATTGCTAGACGTGCCCCCCACGATGCCAACGAACAATTCGTTGGTTGTGCCGCCCAACGAACTGATGTCGATCGGACCGCTGCTCACGATTCTGTTTGTCTCAATCTCGCTTTGGGGAATCAGAAGCACGTTAGTTCCGTTGACGGCGGCAGCGAATGCATCGCCAGCCCAGTCACCTTCAACCTTAAAATTGAAACTCATCAACGAGGCGGCGCTTGGAACAACAAGCGGAATCCAGGCGTAAGCGGATACGTTGGTTACGCTCCCCCCGTCGAGCGGGTGCGGCCCGCGCGGCGGGGAAGAACCACCACCCATTATGCCCGTGCTTAAACGCACTACCGCACTCCAAAGCGCATCAGCGAATGGAGTGTTGACTGGTCCTGTAGCCAGCATTTCGCCGGTCACCTGTCCATTGGCAGTCATTACGTTACCTGCCCACTGATTGATAGTCGTCCAGAAGCCGCTCCGAAGCTTGGCGAAACGTCCCTCCAGCAGATCATCCCCGTTGGTCCAGGTAGTTGTGCGTAAATTCCACTCTGTTCCGCTTTGGACATAAACTGATTTATTCGTGGGCGCTCCAAGAAATCCACCGCGCTCAAAGGACCAGCGATATCCGACCGCAGCATCCGTTTGAATGGTTTCTTCATACCATTGCATGGGATAGGCATGATAAGCTTCGATCGCGGATTGGAATTGCAATAGCCCGTCTCCATTAGCGGGGGGAAAGTTGTTCGTTAAGATGATGTTCACAGCGTTCGCTTTCAAAAATCCAAACGCGGTGATGTAATTATCCGCCCAAGCGCAATGAGATGGCAACGGATGGTAAGCCTTTGAGGGTTGCTTCAGGGGATTCCATACATTCAACATCACCGGCAAAGCGACTTTCAAGCACGACAGCTTTGACGCTATTTCCGCTTCATCAAAAAGGGTCACATGCGTGTTCGTCGCCGACAGCCCATTGGTATGAATGTAATCAGCGGCATAAGCGTTGACTAACGTTCCAAGACTGTGGCCGATGAAGTGAATGCGCTGGGAATAGTTCGACCTGACCAGAGTCAATAATTGCATCCCTAAGGCGTCCCCCTGTCTGGGAGTTTCCTTGACAGCGCTAGCCAAGAGGAACTGCCAAGAAATGCAAGGGGCAGCTTCAGCGGCACTCGCCCAGTCCCAAGCAAGGATGTTAGGTGCGGGTGAACTGTTAAGCAAGATGAGCCGCGCCATGTTCGTCGCCCACGCGTCGGCGGTGCTGTTCCATCCATGAGTAAACACGACCGTCATGCGGTTTGTGTCGAAAGGGAATATCGGCGTTGTCGTGAATTTTCCGAACTCATATTGCTTAAGTTTGGATTGCAAGGCTGGTGGCACAACGAGCGCGGGGGTGCTTTCGGCGGTCGTCGGTAAACGAAAAGTCTGGATAATCAACAACTGCGGTGCGTCGAGGAATTGATAATAATAGCTTACATCCGGACTCCGGCTCAGATTCAGCACGTCGTCCCCCGGCCACTCGAAATACTGATAGCTCACAACCGGCGACAGGATGCCACCGTTGGTCAACGCCTGACTCCCGAAATCATCCGGATATTGGTAGCTGACAATGGGAGACATCAGGTTGGTAATCACATCGTCCGCGAATGCCGGCAGTGATTGCAGAAGCAAGGCGGCAAGGATTGTGGCGGTCTTCAATGGCTTCATAATGATGTGTCAGTTTGAAGTGGCTGCGGTGGCGTAGATCAAACCGCCGCCTCGTGGGATGTTTATCAAAACCGTGGCGGTGCTGGAGGCCAGCGTGCCGGTGCTGTTGAGTCCGGTCGCGCTAACGGTCGCCCCATTCGCCGGCCTCACACTCACAGTAATTCGGGTATTCAAAGCAAGGTTGGCACAATGCACGGCGATGGGAAACGGAGCGGCCTGTTGTGCTGAAACAACTGCATCGGGTGTAGCGATTACGCCGGTCGGTGCTGGAGAAACTGGAACTCCACCAACGCTTGTAATACTCAACTGCGCGCCTTGTCCGTTGGTCTGCAAGATAATGGGCTGGTAGCCCGTCGAAACTTCACCACCAGAACTGCCATTGAACGTGATGTCGAAGCCATCAATCCTTATTCTGCCCCCGCCGGCCCTTGGTCTCAGATAGTATCCATGATCGGTAAACCGCCCCCCAAAACCACCAAGCACAGTAATCGAACCAATTCCGGTTACGTGCGTTGCTACAATCCTGACACCACCACCACTGCCGCCGCCACCTCCAAGTTCGCTACACCACTCCGCAGGGGGCGGCTGAACACCTCCGCCGTTGGCAAGAATTGATCCGTTGATGGTGACGGTGTCTGAGGCAGCGATAAGAATCGCACCACCCCCGCCGCCGCCACCATTGCCATTGCTACCACACCCGTTGTAAACCCCTCCACCGCCACCCGACCCGCCAAGCAACGGGAGCAGAAACGAGTTGCCGTAGACAGAACCCGATGGGTGTTGATTTTCAAAGCTCTCGGCGAGCGTCCCAAAAGAAGCGTTACCACCAACCTTGGTGCTGCTCAGGGAATCGACCCCACCGCCGCCAAGCCCACGTCCTTGTAGTGGAGGATTACCTGCTTGACCTCCCGCTCCTCCGCCCGGCCCGCCCGCTTGACCTGCTGGCCCACCAACCGGGCTGCCATTAAGGTTAATCGTGCCGTCAATCACGCAACTGCTCTGCACAAGCCACACGACCGGCGTGTTATTCGTGTTGGGGATGAACGTCACGGTCACGCCGGCGGGAATGTTGACGGAGGTGTAGTGATAAATGCCGTTTGGGTGATCGGCCATATTGACGACGGTGTTGGTCGTCGGATTGAAAGCGCCGTCGTGGCCATCGCTGCCGCTGTTCACTTGCGACCAGCAGGCGACAGGCAAACACAAAGCGAGGACAGCAGACAATTGGAACAGGCCGGTTGTTTTCATGGTCGTGGTTCAGTTGGCGGTTGCTGCTGTGGCGTAGATCAATCCGCCGCCTCGCGGGATGTTTATCAATATCGTGGCGGTGCTGGAGGCCAGCGTGCCGGTGTTGTTGAGTCCGGTCGCGCTCACCGTCGCACCGTTCGCTGGCTTCACGCTGACGGTGATTTGGGTGTTGAGCGGGAGATTCGCACAATGCACGACGATGGGAACAGGAGTGGTTTGTTGCGCGGAAACGACTGCATCCGGCGTGGCCAGCACGCCCGTTGGGGACGCAGAAACCGGAACTCCGCCAACGCTTGTGATTGTTAGTTGCACACTTAGCCCATTCGTTTGAGTAATGATGGGTTGGTAACCTCTGGTGAGAGCGCCGTAGGCAATCCCGCCATAATTGTTCTCCAACGCATCCAAGCGAACGCGTCCATATCCACCTCTAATCGAACAACAACTCGGTCCGAGACCGCCGGACACATCAATACTTCCCGCACCCTGTATCCTCTGCGCCACAATCCTCACACCGCCTCCGCTAGCACCGCCGCCGTAGCCGTAGCAGGCAGTGCCGCAGTTGTAGAAGCCACCACTGCCGCCGCGTGAAGCGATGCTGCCATTTAGGTCAATCACTTGTGAAGCGGCAATTAGCAGCGCGCCACCACCACCGCCGCCACCCGCGTAGGTGTTTCCATTTTGTCCGTAGCCTACACCGCCGCCTCCCGAGCCGCCGATTAGCGGAATTAGATATTGGTTGCCATACGTCACAGTGCCGTTGGTATAGAACTCATAAGCGCTTCCATTCCATACCCGCGGGAGAGTTCCGAAGGCTGCAGCCAGTCCGACGCCCGATCCAAGTCCCAGCCCTCCGCTGCCGCCGTCCCCGCCGTTACCACCACGAAAACCGCCTGGGCCACCTGCAGCACCAATGACATGGGTTGGGGGTGAACCCGGCGTCTGTCCCGACACGTCCACTGTCCCATTGATTAGGGCATTGCTTTGCACCAACCAAACAACTGCTGTATTGTTCGCATTCGGAATGAAAGTCACGGTGACATCCGCCGGAATGTTGACGGAGGTGTAGTGGTAAATTCCGTTAGGGTGGTCGGCCATATTGACGACGGTGTTGGTCGTCGGATTGAAAGCGCCGTCGTGGCCATCGCTGCCGCTGTTCACTTGCGACCAGCAGGCGAGGGGCGAACACAAAGCGAGGACAGCAGACAAATGGAAGAGGTCGGTTGTTTTCATAGTCGTGGTTCAGTTTGCGGTGGCGTAGATCAGACCGCCCCCGCGCGGGATGTTTATCAAAACCGTGGCGGTGCTGGAGGCCAACGTGCCGGTGGTGTTCAGTCCGGTCGCGCTCACAGTTGCACCGTTCGCAGGCTTCACGCTCACGGTGATTTGCGTATTCAGCGAAATGTTCGAGCAATGCACAATCACGGGCACGGGAGTTGCCTGCTGCGCGGAAAGGATTGCATCCGGCGTGGCCAGCACGCCTGTTGGGGACGCAGAAACCGGAACTCCGCCAACGCTTGTAACGGCCAATTGCGCTCCTTGGCCCGGCGTCGAGAGTATGATTGGCTGAAATCCCTGCGTGAAAACACCATTGATTGAACCGCTAAAACTGTTTTGGAAAATATCCAATCTCAAACGCCCAGACCCACCATCCGAACCTGGATAATACGGAAAACTTGGAGGTGCTGGAACATTGCCTCCCGATACCTCGATAATTCCAGTGCCGGCTAATGTTTGAGATACTAACCGGACACCGCCTCCGCTCCCACATCCGCTCGACTCCCCGTTGCCCCAATACATTCCAGATCCTCCTTTAGCAGTTATCTTGCCGTTCAAAAGGATTTGGGTTGGCGCTGCAATTAATATTGCACCACCACCTCCGCCCCCAACAGCGCTAAAGCCCCCATAATGGGCAAGCATTCCACCACCTCCTGAGCCACCCAAGAGCGGCATCAGAAAGGAATTGCCATACGTTGGGCCAGGTGTGAAGACAACTCCCCAGTAATCGCTGAATGTCGATCCGGCGGTTGCATAGGACGCACACGAATCAGGTGCGCCCCCGCCCGGGCCGTAGCCAGAACTTGGATTGTTTCCTCCATTCCCACCCCCCCATCCGCCTGGTCCACCCGCACCGCCAAGAAGGCTGTTCGTGACAGAAGTGGATTGCCCAGATACATCCACCATTCCGTTGATCATACAATTACTCCGCACCAGCCACACAACCGGCGTGTTGTTCGTGTTGGGGATGAACGTTACCACCACGCCGCCCGGAATGTTGACCGCCGTGTAATGATAAATGCCGTTTGGGTGATCGGCCATATCGACGACGGTGTTTGTCGTCGGATTGAAAGCGCCGTCATGGCCATCGCTGCCGCTGTTCACTTGGGCGTGCGCGGCCAGGCAAACGAGTGTGAGCATGGCGGTGGCGTGGGTGCGGGAAGTGCAGCGTTCAAGTTGCATAGAAATGCCTCAGTGTGATTTCTTATCGTTTCCTTACGGAACGATCAGGACTGAAACAAGATCAGGCGAGTCCCGCAAGCTTCTTTTTGCAATCTTCCTTCACCGCAGACTTTTCCCCGCGCTCGCGTTGCGTGGCGAGGAGCATGTAAAACCGGGAATCAAGCGTCGGGGAGTCGTGGCGCTGGCGGCGGCAAGTTCCGCCATCGGATTTGCGCTCAGCGCCTATTTCCAGAATCCCTATCTGGCGATGGCGGCACTGACGCTGGCTTTCGTCGGGCTGAAATGCACCGTCGCGCCGTTCTGGGCCATGACCACGACGTTTCTCAGCGGCACGGCGGCGGCGGCGACGCAGGCGGGGGCGTCAACCGCGGTGGCTTTTTCCGCGCGCTCAACTCCGCCAATCCATTTGGGGTTCAAATCCGAAAATTCGCCGAGCCTCTCCGGGGTGAAGTTCGCCTCGCTGCGATACCCGCGTATCGCCTGCGGGAAGGCTTCCGACCTGAGCCACCGCTCCCGCGACGTGCTCAGCATCGGCATGGCGATGCCATTGCACGACGCGAGCAGCTAATTCAATTAGAAGAGTTATAGTCTGTTAATGCAGATTTGAGATTTGAGAACCCGCATTTTCAATTTCTGAATTTCAGTATCCAACAGAGCTTTCTTCTCCTCGGCTAACCTAATTATGCCATCCCGGACCTCGGAATCGAGGCGTGCCTTGTTCGCGTGTTCCTGTATCTGCCGGATGGGCGTTTCCGTGGCTAATTTTCGGATCTTCTTGATTTGATCGTCAAAGCGGGTCTGGTCCAGCGCTGCTTGGGGATATTTCAGATCCTTGAGTAAGTCGTTGATCCATTTGCACTTCATGGACAGCTTCTTTAATGAGGCGGTAATCTCCGTGAGCACGCCGCCGTCTTTGAATTTTTCCACCTCGGTAACAACATCGAGGAGCAAGTCCAGGTGTCTCAATAGAATGTCCTTTTCTTTTCGATCGGCCTGGGTCTGCCTTGCGAAATACGATGCTACGAGCAAACCTACAATGACCGTTGCAGATGCTTGGAGAAGATTCCCCAGCGTCACGGTCAAATCGAAGTGCAACGCGTTGTAGTATTGCAGTATCGCGTAGGCAATAAATCCGATGAGCGATCCCATCACCAATAATAAGACTCTTGAAAGCTTTGCGATCACGCCTTACCAATCCTTTCCTTTTCTGCATCTTCCAAATATTCGCGGATTTCAAGCAGCAGGTCAGGCTCTTCTTGGGAGACGAACCTGAATACAGAATCCAGAGTTGCCAGAGTCAGATTGTCTTCGCGAATAAGGCCACCGAAAGATTCTTCCAAGAATGAAGTCCCGTAACCCGAAGTCCCATCAAGATCAACGGTCAACTGGCATTTTTTTCCGCTTGCTTCGCGCACTTTGGGGAGCAGAAACTCCTTACGGAATTGTTCACCCGAAAATTTGCCCTCGGAAATCTTGCGAGGACCGGGTGCGGTGGTGAATTCCGACGCAATCTTAATTTTCATATGCGAGCGAGGCGTTGGCGGTTGTGAGTTCCCAGTAGATAAATGTGCCTTGAAATTCGGTTTGGAGGATTCGGTAGTCATCCCCGTGGGAATGGTAGAACACGTTATTCGTAATCATGGCAAAATTGGACAGCTTGTTGCCTTTGAGAGCTTCGTAAACACCGGGCAGTCCTTTTCCTCGGAATGGCTTCCCGCTTGCTGTTTTGTGCAGTTCACCGAGAAATATCAGTTTCAAGATTTCGGCATTGTTGCCGTAACGAAACTTTTCAGAAAGTCGCTCCAAGACCCGAAAAAATTTGTTGTCCTGACGTTTATTCTGGAGGTTATAGAAAACCCCGACCCCGTAGTCCACAAAAGAAAAGGCGACACGATTTTGTTCCTTTATATGCTTCACAGAAAGCCACCAATGCTTGTCGCCCTCTTTATCAAGCGACGCATGGTTGTTTGTATTTTGCATCAACTCAATGAATGTGCGCTGGATTCCAGGACATCGGCGTTTTTCACCCCAGACTGTCTGCGTTGCTGATTCGATGAGTTTCTGTCCAAGTTGCGAATCGACTTTGCGCATTGCGTGGGTGAGTATCGAACTCTTGCCAGTTAAGTCGAAGTCATCTTCATCCCGAAACGAGCCCTTCAAGAGGTGGTTAAAAAACTTGGAATCCTCAAGGGTTTTGCGAGCCGCCCCGTCGGTTGGATAGTCCCCATTAAACTCAATACGCTTTGATTTGAATCGAACCATTACTGAAAGAAGAACGGTAATACCGTCATAATCAAGCTCGCGCACATGCTTCAGAATAACCCAAACCGGCTTCCTCTTATCAAAACACGCCCTTAATTCCGCAATGAACTTGCAAACTTCTTCGGGGTTGCGAACGAAACTGAGAACGTCCGGAGCTTTGACTTTTGTAGGCGGAACAGCTTGGTGTTGTAAATGATGGCGAACAGCAAGTTCTTGTTGCGGCATTCTGCCTTCCTCACGGTGCTTTTGCCGCAAATAACGCTTGAAGCGCAAGCGCGCCGCCAATGAGCGCCTTGCCCGCCGGCGCATGTATCGCACATGCCTGGCACTTTGTGTGTATTTCTTCAATTGTGCTTCGCCGCTGCTCCGTTCGTAAGACTCCCTTGCGCAGGATGGCCTTGTGGAGAAGATGGCGCGATGCGGGATTTCGTCAAGCCTCCCTTACCAAATCTCGCAACCGCACTTTGAGGGCGGCGGCGATGCGGGCGAGGGCGTCAACCGAGATGGTTTTTTCCATGCGCTCAACCTCGCCGATGTATTTGGGGTTCAAATCCGAAAGCTCGCCGAGCCGTTCCTGGGTCAACTTCGCCTCGCGGCGATACCGGCGTATCGCCTGCGCGAGGGCTTTGCGGTGTGAAAGTTGGCCTGCCACACACGAGAGGTTAACGGAACGCCGCCGCCAGAAAACCAGCTATAGCTGGTATTTAAGGCTTGCATTTGATGCGAGCTTCGCGGAAGGTTCTCGCATTGTGAATGCGCCAATTGAATTTCTCCGTCGCCTCGGCCCTGAGCCGTCCGCCGATAGCGGTTTGCGCCGGGCGTGCTACGCCACCTGCGGCTGCCCGGACATTTTTGAACTGGCGGACGGCGATTTTGCCATCATCGGCAGCGACATCACGGAAGCAGCCGCCGGCAAACTGCCACCGACCGCCGGTTGTGCCCCGAACGAACGAATTGTGCGGATTCCCCGCAAATTGCTCGTCCTTGCCAGAGCAGCCATTCCAGAAACGTAGGGGAGTGTGGTAGAATGGCCGGATGGGAATTTGGGGCTGGTTGGCCAACAATTCATTCAATCTTTTAAGCGCTGTCGGCATCATCGGCAGCTTGGGCTTCACGGCGGCTTCCTTCCGATCTGAGGCGAAAACCCGTCGCATCGCGAACCTCATCAACATCACAGGCAGCCACCGGGATGTCTGGAAGCTGTATTTCGATTCGCCGGAACTGGTGCGAATCTTCGACCCTCACGCCAACATCGCCAACCGCGCCATCGAGCAGGACGAAGAACTTTTCGTCAACCTGGTCATCGTCCACCTCAACGCGGTGTTTTATGCGACGCAAAATGGGCTCATGATCAAGACGGAGGGCCTGCGACGCGATGTGGCGCAATTTCTGGCAATGCCAATTCCGGCGGCCATTTGGGAAAAGCACAAGGGAGTGCAAAACAACGATTTCGTGGCTTTCGTGGAATCCTGCCGCAATGTGAAATAATCAGATCGCGCCGATCATTCATGCCTGAACGTCCTCAATGAGCAAAGCACGCTTCTTGACCTTTTGCTCAACGAACAGCTCACGGGCGGTTTGGCGCTGATAGCCCCACTGGTCGCGCGGTTTTTCCGCGTCAAAAGGTGTGCCTCGGGTGGCATCCTGGTAGTCCTGGGGGCGAAACCAAATCCGCCCAAGGGGATCGCGAGTCACTTCCGCGATGGTCGAAAGACAAACTTGCGTGAGGATGGGGGGATTATTCTGAAGCAAACGCTCGGCAGTGTTGTTCCGCCGTTCGGCTGATTTGAAAATCATCAATACCCGAAAAGGATATTCTTTGAAATCGGAACGCGGAGCGCCGTTTCGCACAGCGAAACCACCTGATCTGTAATAATCCAAGTAGCTTCCGGCGCGCTGCACGAGCGTGTCCTGGGTCTCGCTGGAGCGATCCACCTCCAGAAAAAAAGTGTGCTCGAAAACCCCGCCGTCTTTCTCATGCTCGTGGATGCGGATGAAACCGTCGGGCTTGACCGTCACTTCCTTGCCACCATGCCCGTTGCGCAAGGCTTCAAACTGATACAACAATGGCCAGGTGCTAAATTCGGGCAACTTGAAATTCCCGGCGCTCTGAATGGAGGAATGGAACGCCGCCTTCACATCCATGATTTGAAGCTCGTGCCGAATCGTCAACTCGCTCACGCGCGCCCGTTTTTCAAGCGCGGGCAGGTCGAATTGCGGATATTCCGTCAGCGTGCCACGTTCCTGAAGCGCCAGCAGGCCCTTCCGGGAAAGAAAAAAAATCGCCGCTTGCGAGGCGTGTCGGGTGCGTTCCCCAATCAACCCTGCCGCCTTTAGTTTCTGAAGGCGTTTCTTTGTTGCCTCCTTCTTGCCAGCAAAATAGAGAATCGCGATGTGACCGGCGGTCATGATGCGACATTCAAATAGCCCGCGCAGCAATGCGAGGTCGCGGTTTTGCAATTCAATTGGAATAGTGGAAGTCACCATCTTGCGATCACATGTTTGGCGGCCTGCCCGAACAAAAGGGAATCATACCGGGTTTCCTGACAATCTAAAAACGCTGCGCGGGGCAAATCCATTTTACACCTTTTGCGGAAGGTCTGGCTACGTGTGGAAAACGCAATTCAATCCATCAGGTTGAAATTCGCCCAGTTCAGAAAAGTGTTCAGTGCGGTAGCTTTGACCACAAACACGGTGCGAATCTGTGCGTTAATCAAGTCATTAACGCCAGGAGCGCGCTCGTGTGGCGAGGGCAGTGGTAAGGCCAGACTGTCGTCCGCGTGATAATTCACCGCGCAATAATCCATCGAAACCAGATTCAGCGCTTTCGCCTCGATCATGCCGGTCTCGACCGATACCAGGGTGGGATCAAACTCAGCTTCCAACAAATCCGCAGTCGTGACAACGACCGGAATGCACCGAAACATTCCTGCGGATTGGGCACGTTCAAATTTGTTCATCAAACCGCTTTGCCCTTTGATGACTTGGCAAAATGCCTTTTCAATCGCTTCATTGTTGGAGGCAGAGCCGTCGCGCTTGATAGCAGCTTCGATATAATAATTAAACGTCGGCACTTGCCGCTTATTCGTAAGGCGCTCCAAATTGTGCCGCACGTCCGGCGGCGAATTGGGCTGCGAGCCAACGTGCAAAGTTTCCACGTAAATCTGCCAGTCGTCTGTTCCGGCCACAGCGCTTTCGCGGTCAAAAAATATCCACTTCTTGAATCGTGGGTTGGGTCGTTTACATTCCAGGCAAATGTGGACGGACCGGCCGTAGCAATGCCGGAGAAGCAGGTCAATTCGGGTTTGTGATCCATCGGCGGCCGTAACCGGATACTCGGTAGCGACGAAGCGCCATTGGTCTTTCCATTCATCCTTTGTATCCTTGATGCTGCCATCGAGTTTGCGCCGGATGACCTGCTGAAGCATAAAGCCATGTTCGTTTAAGGCGGCTGCAACAAGCTGCTCAGGATTGTCCAAGAACCCAGTTGATTCATTCCTGGTGGTGTTATTCATGATCGCTAAAACGTCGCGCGAGCAGACACGACCCCGGTTGTGGGCTGGTGTTGGTCATTTTGCTTTCCTGGATTCCAACGTTTGCAGGAGGAAGGTCGCCATTGCCCCGGCGAGGTTCACCGCAAGTTCGACATGGCGCGGGACAATCGTGGTCAGACTCGAACGTGTTCGCGCCAAGCTGGGTGAAGCCGGCCAAATGGCCCGCGCGACTAAGGAACAGAAATGCTTTACTAGTTAAAAAGAGGATAGCCGGCTCGTTCACGCGGCGCACGCGCCCGCCTAAGAAACTGGTGGCTTTCAATGTCGCCAACCGCTTCATGATGTCTTCCCGCTTGCCGTCGAAGAACAGAGTAGCGACATGCGGCGCGGTCATGATGCGACATTCAAACAACCCGCGCAGCAACGCGACGTCGCGGTCTCGCAAATCAATGCTGGGCGAACTGGATTTCGTCGCGGACATGTAATGAGTATAACAATTCGGCTAAAACTCGGCACTAAGGCTAGGCGTCAGCAAGTCGAACTACTGTTGCGGAAGGCCCTTTGCAATATCAATGTCGTAGTGATAATCACCGCTCTTAACTTTCCGTTGGGCGGCCTTGAAGCACCATTCGGGCGCGGTAAAACTGGAATTTCGGGCAGCTTCGAGTCTGGTCATGAGTTTGTTGAATTGAGCCTCAAACTCAGTGAATGGTTTTGCCGAAGCAACGAGGGCCGCCTGCCGAAAACGATCCTGCAAGTTTTTGAATTCCGCTGAAAGTGTGATGCACTCTTTTAGTCGTTCCTCGTATTTCAAGGCTGCGTAAATTGATGGCAGAAGGCCTGCAAGGAAAGCACACACAGCAGCAAAGACCTTTGTGCTTTCAGCCCCAAAACTGAGGAGCAATTTTCCACTCGCGAGAGAACCTAGAATCAATGGTGCAACAATGAAGCAGACCTTCAGATACCGAAGCGTGCGTAACCAAATAAAAAGAGACGTAGAGGTGTAAAGACACCCTTCTGATTGCCTTCTGCATTCTTGAATTAGTTGTTCCATTGTTTTATCCATAAATTATCCTGTAGGAATGTCCGTGCCGAAAATCTTTTGCCACTCACCACCGGCTGAATAGGGCATTTCGCTGGCTTCGTATTCGGTAGCCTTCACTGCCCTATTATACGCTGTTTCGGCCCGACTTTGCCAGCCCGTGTCCCCCAGGGTGATTACTTCGTAAGTGCCCGGCACATATACCGAACTCCATTGGGATTTGTTTTTCAGGAAATAGAAAAAGTCTCGAACCATCCAATCGTAATATACGCTGCTGTTGCCCTTGTGTTGCCACGACGCTAGGAATTCGATTGCTAAAAGCTCAATGAGGAAGGATTTCAGTGAAACGTTACAGTATTGTTGCCAACGCTTAAGCATCCGAATTAAGTCGCGAGCGTTGCCATTTGTCGCAGTGTTAGCTTCTTTGACTTTAGCAATCTCGGCGGTCGGGTCGGTGGTTTTATATCGGCCGCCGCCATTGGTGTCGCAGATAAAATACTGGCCACCTTGTAACAGAAATGCGGGCGCAACTTCTACGCCATAAGATGAAAAGGGGACTACTACAACCTGTCCGTCGCCACTCATTTCTGTAGTTGAATATGCTTGACTCAAAACATACTTAATCTCCTGAAGAAGTTGCGACTGTTTGTTTCCGGTATGGGTTTCAAATCTATCGTAAACCTCTCTTGGCAGGACAAACATGATGTCAATATCGCGGGGTGGGCGAATTTCAGTGGATTTACCCCATGAACCGACCAGAAAGCCATTACCCGCATACTTACTGCCGTAATACCATTCATCTAAACATTGTCGCACACCCGTATGTTTTGTTTGCCCGTCGGATTGCTGATCCGCCGTTAACATGAGCGCTGCCAGAAATTTGTCGAACCTTGATCCTACTGTCATAATTCTCCGTTAAAGGCGCGGTGCAACATGGATTGAAAGAGGGCGTCCAAGTGGGTGCGGCTGGTGGCTTGAGCGGCTTCAAGCGCGCGGATTTCAGTCACACGTTGAGCGAATTGTTGTTGCAACGCCAACGGGGGAACGGGAACTGGAATCGCTTTTAGCTCCTTTGAGTTGATGTTCGCCTGGCCGACTGCTCCACGCGCCATCTCAGCGAGCCGCCGTTTCATGAAGGGTAAATTCATGAATGTGGTGAAGTGTTGGGGGTGCTCGATCTCAGAGCGAAATCGAACCCGGATAAAGTAGGAAGCAGCAACTGCTTCAAAGCGGCCATCCCACATTCCGGTTTTGCCGACCAGTTCACGACTGTTTGTGCGATTGAAAAGCACGTCACCAACTGCGAGCCGTTGCTTTGAAAGTTCGCTTTCAGCCAATTCGACCGTCTTCAGATTGGCTAGGTCCAGTTGGCCGTCGATTGTCACGTTGCCCATTCGCAACACGGTAATCCCTCTGCCCTCCTCGTTGGCCTTCTGACTTGTGCCGTAGTCACACGCTTCCATCAATTCACCTGCAAGATGAGTGGGCCAGCCTTTCGTATTCGTGGACGGGTCGCCAAACATCTCGTGGAAGAGAGCAGAAATGAGAGAACTGGTCCGTCCGTCGGCCTGAGCACGCAGTTTTCGCAAGTCGTCCGCTTCGGTAATGCGTTCTAAAATAACTGCTTGTTGAGCTAACGGTGGCACAGGAACGGGAATCCGCTTCACATCAGCGAAAGCAATTGAGTCCACACCGGTGGTCTTTTTTGAGATTCTACACGGATCATAATGGGTAGAGATTGAGCTTTCCGCAGAAGAACAGGATCCGAATGCGGTAGTTGCGGAAGTTGCGAAAGCCGCGCGCGGCGGCTTTGAGGCTCTGGATCTTCGAGTTCAATCCTTCGGTTACCG
>CAIKLQ010000853.1 GCA_903828255.1 uncultured Verrucomicrobiota bacterium | reverse complement strand
TAATGTTGAGTGACCAAAAATGTTGAGTTGAGCAGGGTTTTGCAGCGCCAGCGGCTTCCGCGTGCAGTTTCAACTCAACATTATTGATCGCCGGATCTTTCCTTTCAGAGCGATTCCAGCCAGGTGATCAGGTTTGGATTCTTACGCCATTGGCCCGAGCTGCGGATTCCCTTCAGCAGCGGTTTGGCTTTGGCCAGCGCCTCCCGTTTCGCTTCCAGGTTGAGGGCGAGATATTTGTTGGTGGTATTCACGCTGCCATGACCCAGCCAATGGGCGATGGTGCTGAGGTCGATTCCCGAGCGGAGCAAATGCACAGCGGTGCTGTGGCGGATGGAGTGCGGGTGCAGGCGTTTGCCCTTTAGCGAAGCGTGTCGTTGCGCTGCCTTCGCGACGTACTTTTTCAGGATCAGCCGGACGCCGAACCGGGTCAACGCGCCGCCGCGTTCGTTGCAGAACACCGGCACCGATTGCGTGGCGGGCAAACCTCGATGCTCGATGAGCTTTTGCAAGAGCCCCGCGGTTTCAGACCAGAGCGGACAGGTCCGTTCTTTCCGGCCCTTGCCGCGCAACAGCACACTGCAAGGGGCGGTCAGCCGGAGATCGCCGGTCTGCACCCCCACGATTTCGCTGACGCGGGCGCCGGTGTTGAACATCAAGCTCAGGAGGGCGAGATCCCGGCCGCCACTCCCAGCTTCCACTTTCACCGCCTGGAGCACCGCTTGGATTTCGTCCGCGTCCAAATGCTCGATCTGCCGCGTGCCGGTGCGCTTGAACGGGATGCTGAGAATGCGTTGCGTTCGCTCCAGATGCTCGGGACACTGGCTGCCCAGATAACGAAAGAAGCTGTGGATGGCACTCAAGCGGACGTTGCGCGTGCTGACTTTATTGTGGCGACCCGTTTCGAGGCTTTGCAGGAAGGCCGTGATCCGTTCGACGTTGAAATGTTCTGCGGTGAGCTGGCTGGGATCGCCGTTCTTTCCGGCCGTGAACTGCAACAACAGCTTCAAGCTGTCGCGGTAACTTTGGAGGGTGGGGGGACTGAGCGCCCGCTGCTGGGGCAGGTAGTCGGTGAAAAAGCTCTGCAAGGCCAGGGCCAGGGTCGAGGTTTTGGCGGGCTTCACGCGGCACCTCCGGCGGTGAACAGCACGCCAAAGTGTTGGTGGAACCGTTGACTGGCCGACTGCCGAAGCTCGGGCGTAAACTTCAAATAGTAATGCGTGCTCACGGCGCTCAGATGGCCCAGATACGTGGCCAGGTGGGGCAACTTGGAGGGCACATCGGTGTCTTGGGCATACCAGCGTTGCAGCGCATTCACGGCAAAACTGTGCCGGAGATCGTGCAGCCGGGGTGAGCGACCTTGGGCCTTGGGCCCCTGGGTGCTGGCCCACAGTTGCCGCCAGATGAGGTGGAGGCTTGTGTCCGTGTAGCCCGCCGAGGACCAGTGCCCACTCCACATCAGAAGCGCCTCCGCCGCCATCGGGAGTTTCTTTCGCCGCCGTGTCTGAAGATATTGTTTCAACTCCGCCGTCACGCTGGGCGAGAGCGGCACCAACCGGGATTTGTAGAACTTGGTCAGCCGAATGCGCAGCACCGTCTGCCCGCTTTCAAGGTCCCCCAACTGCAAGCGCAGGAGTTCGCCTTTCCGCAGCCCGCAACAGAACAGCAGGATCAAACCCAGGCGAACGGTCTCGGCGCGTAGCGGGTTGGCCGATGTGGGCGGCAGTTGCCGGGCCGCGTCCAGCACGCGTCCTATCTCTGTTTCCGTGATCAAGCGTGGCGGCACGACTGGGGCGGGCTTGGGGAAGGTCAAGGGATCGGGAATAAAGGTGCGGGCGTGGTCGCGCGCATGGAACAAAAGAAAGTTCCGCACGATCCTCTGGTAGCTGTGGTTCGACGTGGACGTCAGATGAACCAGTTCCCGCGTCCAGGCGGTGAACATCTCGGCGCGCACCCGGCCCGCTTGCGGATGCTCGCGGTGCAGAAAGTCATCCCAGTGACCGAGCACGGCTCGTTCGGTTTTCCAGCGGCGTCCCAAGGCGCGCTTAATCGCCACATAGCGTTTGAGCGAGGGGCTGAACCGACTGTGAAAGTCTTCTGGAAGCTGACGCGAAGGACGCGCCGGCCGGAGGCGAGGCAAGCGGCTGAGCAAGCTGCACGAAAAGCGATCCCCTACACTGTCAAACCGGAGCCGACACCGGCATCGCATTCGCCAAGTGATCGGCCAACTGGCGAAACACCGCACGAAACACCCGCGTCTGAACTCCCTGCCCCAGCATCTGCACCGCAGTGGCGTAATGCCGGGTGAGCAGCGTGTGGCCGTGCAGGCGCTCAATCTCGGCCTGCCGCAGCAAACGCAGGCCGAAGGGCGTCTGCACAAACGGCCCCGTGTTGATCTTGTGATAGCTCTTGGGAATCGTCGGGAGTCGCAATTCGTTCCCGGCGATTTCCGTGAAAGCGAAACCGTGGCCCGCGGCGCGGTGCCGGGCGTTGTGGGCGCGCAGACCGGCGATGGTCCGTGCAATCCGCTCGGCATCGGCGCGGTCTTGTTCCGAGTCAGGTCGGTCGAGGAAGGCGGAAGCTGGCGTGCGACAGCGTTCGTGCGGAACCTGAAGCGTGAACGGCTTCGCGAGCGTGCCGAACAGCAGCCAGCGTTGGCGGCCTTCGAGTTCGGCCCAGTCTTCGTTGGGCCGCAGCATCTCGACCGTGACGTGGTAGCCGAGACGCCGGAAATGCGACACCAGTAATTCTCCCGCGGGGCTCTTGCCGAACGCCGGCACATTCTCGAACACGACGGCGGCGGGCATCCGCTCGCTGACCAGCGTCACCACCGGCAGAAACAAGTCGCCGGTGTCGCCGAGTTCCGGCTTGCCGGCAAGGCCCTTCTTCGCACGGCCAAGATTCGAGTGGCAGGTGCAGGGAATCCCGCCGATGAGCACGTCGAACGCCGGTGATTCCGAGGTGTGCAGCGCGCGAAGATCGGCTTGCACCAAAGTCGCGTCCAGATGCCGGGCTTGCCATTCGTCGGCGAAGTCCGGCTCGATCTCGACACCCGCAAGCGGCCGCTTGCGGAACGTCGCTCCTAGCCAATCCTAGAGCGTCGGAAGGTGCGGAGTGTGGCTAAAAAACGGGATTTTCGGGCCGCCAGGGAAGCACCGCCGCAATCTGGCCGGGCGGTCGAACTTGGAAAAAACCTGCTTGACTGGCAGAAATTATGGGCAACATTGTGACCATGAAAACAATATCTGTTCCGATTGGCGAGGCGCGGACTAACCTGTGCGGGCTAGTGGAACAAGTCAAGGCGTCTGGATTGCGCGTTTTATTGACCAGCTACGGGCAACCCAAGGCGCAACTCCTGCCCTGCTCGGAAAACTCCGTGCCGTGGCGCACGGAAACGCCGGATGACCCGAAACGCTACGGGGATTTGAGCGCCCCAGTAATGGAGGATTGGGCATGAGGGTTCTGGCAGACACAAACATCTTCATAAAGTTTTGTCGGCGCTTGCCTTTGCCGGGAGAAGTCGAAAACACGCTGGCGGATACGAACACCGAGCGCTGCCTTTCTCCCATTTCAGTTTTGGAATTGTTCCGGCTATGGAAGTTCGGGAAGGTGCCGGACAATCCCGACTCCTGGCTACACTTGGCCTTGTCCTCCTGGACGATTCTGCCCGTCACGGTGTCGATTGCGCGGCAGTCCGTATTGTGGCCTTGGGAACACAAAGACCCGGCAGATCGTTTGATTACAGCGACGGCACAGGCGGAACAAGTTGAACTCTGGCACACGGATACGGTCTTAGAACGATTCACTGGCTTTCCGCAGAAGTATTTCAAGAACATCGCCTAAAACAGTGTCCCCGCCAGCGTTCCGCCGCGCAGGCGGTTGTAACTGACGAAACTCCCCAGCGGCAACGCGGCAACCACTTCCGGGGCGGCCTCGAGCTTGCGCCCCGTCCGCAAACCATCCGGCGCGTTCAATTTGGGCAAACCATCTCCGTGCAACTGCCCGTCACGTTGGCATTGACTAGTTCCATGAAGGGGGCGTGAAGGGAGCAGTTCTGTCCCACAGCTTAGCCGACCCGCGGGACAGTCCGAGCCTCCTACCGTCGTCGGCTTTTACAACCCGCGCTTTACCCCGCGCCAGCCCATGCGCAAGGAGCACCCCCCGGTCTCAAAAATTGCAACCTCGACACCTCGGCAGAAATGCGCCAGGACAATACACCAAACGACAACCAACACCACGACCCCATCCGCAGTGATCAAACGTGACGCCCCAACCCGAGGCGATGGAACCCGACGAGACAACCCGAGGACACCATCCAGCGAGAACGACCGCGACCAGACTCACCAGCGCAAACCACCGCGACGATACCACCCGGCGAGAATGACGCTAGGACACTCACCAGCACAACTCAGCGCGACGATACCGCCAGGCGAGAATAACCGCGATGGGACGGCGCGCAACCGCGCCTGCGTTTGGGTGACAACGCCGGCGTTTGGACGGCAGGTGAAATCCGCATCCCAAACGTGATGGACGGCAAAGTAAGTGGACAAGATTTGAAGTGGTGTGAACTCACCGAGAAAGAGGTCGAATCGCTGGCTCTTGAACCGGGCGACGTCTTGTTCATTCGCACCAACGGCGTGCGGGGACGCGTTGGCACTTGTGCGGTGTATTGCGGGCAACCGGAGCGAGCCTTGTTTGCATCATACTTGGTCCGCGCCCGGCTCAATGCCAAAGAACTCGATCCGAGTTTCTTCCAGTATTTCACCGCGACTGCCGCTGGCCTGGCTCAGCTCGGCGGTCAGGCTTCACCAGCGGCAGACGGTAAGTTCAACGTGAATACCAAAACCATTGATTCGGTGCTTGTTCCGTTGCCGAAACCCGACGAGCAAAAAAGAATTGCCACAATCCTGCAAACCATTGACCGGAAGATTTCCGTTCACGAGCGCAAGCGCGCCGCGTTGTCGGATTTGTTCCAGACCCTGCTCCACCAACTGATGACCGCCCAAATCCGCGTGGACAAACTCGACATCGACACGAGCGATATTAGCCTCCTTTGAATTATGCTAATCTTCTTTGACGAAGCTTTTCGTGTCTCCGACCGGAATCCCGCTATTTCGCTGGGAGCATTGTGCGGGATAGCGCTGCCGGAGGATCATCTGGCGCGGATTTCGCAGGATGTTTTTGCGCTGAAACGAAAACACTTGGGCTCGGATTGCGCCAACGACAAGGAAATCAAGGGTAAGGATATTTTCAAGCATTTCGCCTTCAAGCTGGAGCAACGGGGCATCCCTTCCCGGAATCTCGCTTTTGCCAATGACCTGTTGGACTATATAAACCAACGCAAGCTCCGCGTGTTTGGCTGCGTATGCTTTGAGAAAAAATTGCAGAAATTTCAGGTGGAGGATGTCGCGTCGCTGGATAAAACTTTCCGCTATGTGTTCGAGCGCGTGGATATGTGCCTCAAGATTGAGCGTCCGGGTCGCTTCGGCAAACTCGTATTCGACGACCGCGACTTCGATACGAACCGGCAAAACTCCGAGGCCATCACGCGCTTCTTTCAGCGCAGTGCCCCGGGGTTGGCTTTGGATTCAATCATCGCCACGCCATTTTTCGCTATTTCCCAAGCGCAAAATATCGGACTGCAATTGGCGGATTTCGTGACCACGATTAACCACCTTCATTGACGACCGCCACGCCATCGCCCACAACAAGATCATGATCATTGACGGCGCAACCATTTTGACCGGCTCCTTCAACTTCACGAAAGCCGCCGAGGAAGGGAACGCTGAAAACCTCCTGGTGATCCAAGACCCGGCGCTGGCGGCCCGGTACACCAAGAACTGGCAAACCCACGCCGAGCACTCCGACATCTACACCTCCCAACCCAACCACCACTGATCAGGTCGCCGCGACGACCATCGCTCCGGCACACTCACATACTGCCCCATAGAGCCCGCACTGATACTGGTAGTAGGAAATCGCTTTCGCCCGCCCGCATGCACTCGACGCTGCGCGGTCGAATTGAGAATTCAGTACGCAGGCGCAGTTTGTCACGTCATGAACCGCGGCGACCGCAGCGCGCGGGGGAATTCACTTTTCCGTCGCCTCCAGCGTTGCCACAATCGGCCTGCGTTCTGAAAGACAGTCAATTCAGCTAGAACAACTCTCTGAGGTTTTCAAGGGCTTTGGACCCTATGGCGAGACTCTCCGGGCTTTTCATATCGGCGTTGGGCTGACCGAGGTTTTTCAGCAACCAATAAACGCTTAGCGCCTTGCGACGACCACGACCACGACCGGAAATAAGCGCTTTAGTCCATTGGAAACCTTGCACCTCACGCAGGAACGTAGGCGACAGGTCGAGGGTGCGGCGACCGTCACTGTTTGGAAACAGACCGTGGCCGTGAATCGTCTGGGTGTTGTCGTGGATCCAGGCGACACCGGGTACGCCAAGCTTCTCGTAAAGGTCCTTGAAAGCTTGACGAATTGCCCCCACTCGCTCAGCCCGCTGCGCTGGCGAGGCATTGCCTGGTCGGGTCCACGCCCGCGGCCGCGTTAAGCGGATCAATCTGGTCGGTGGAGATCACGGTCTGGCCGTCAAACGAGATCAATGCCACGTTGCGCAGTTGGACGCCCGTGGCGACGCCAGAGCGGGCGCGGATATTGTAGGTGACATGGCCTTGGTCCCGGCCGGTGCCGTCTTCCGGTGGGAGGAAGCCGATGTTCACCGGGGGCGGCAGGCTCGTGGAAGGATCAATGGATTGGAACCGCGCACGGATGAGACCGGTCTTGGAATCAATGCCGATTTGAACCTGCACTTCGATATCTGTGCCGAGGAAACTCATGCTCAGATTCGTCTCCAAGTGTTGCACCCCGGGTGGCAGAGCGATGATCCGGTCACCGAAGCCAAATTCGGAAATGTTGAACGTGGACCAGTTGTCGTTCGTGCTCAATTGATCCGTGATGACGACCTGTTGTGCCGGGGCGGTGGCGTTGGTCCGGTTCTCGAAGTCAATCCGGTACGCGAGCGGGCTGGCAGAAGTCAGGTACCCATTCAGTCCAAACCCTGCAGGGCCGATCATTTGATTGGGGTCTGACGACGCAGAAGTTGCTGAGGAACCGCTACCGCCGTTGCCGCCTGTGCCCGTGCCGCCTGACCGCTTACGGCCCATTGACCTTGATACACCGTGCCGAGCGGCAAATTCGTTTGCGTGGTCAAAAACATCTGGAACGCGTAAATGGCTCCATACTGGCCGTTCAAGCTGAGCGCGTTCACTGAATATGTGCCGGCAGCAGGCAGCGTGACCAAAGCAGAATCCGCCGTGATGTTGGTGAACCCTTTCCACCCGTTCGGGCCAACGAGATCGAAGCCGATGCCCGTTCCCGACAACCCGACCAGATGGAAACGCACCTGTTGGTTGGTGTTCCCGCCGAACGTCCACTGGTCCACGCTGTACGGGGTTCCAATGCTGCCGCTGACCGTTTGGTTCATAGGCAAGGGTTGCACGTTTGGTGTGGTTTGCCAGACCGCGACCATGTAATGCCCGGTGCTGGACGGGGCGGCGGGCGAAGCAGAAACTTGCACACTGTAAGTGCCATCGTTTGTGACCGAGACGCCCGACAGCAGGACGGGCGTACCGCTGCTGGTGTTGGTGCCGAAGGCCAACGCCGCGCCGTTGGTGTCGGCCACCTTCACCTGCACATACCCAAGATACGGCGGCACGCCACTTCCTGTGCCTGGGTCCACCAAAACCGTGTAAAGCTGTCCGGCGCGGGCGAAAAAGGTCCATTGATCGAGTTGGCCCGGTGTCGTGACATTGCCCAGTGTGGGATTGCCGAATCCGATGGGGCCGCTGTTCGGGATCATCGTCACGGAGCCGTGCAGAATCTGGCCGGAGATCTGGGAGCCGCGCGCGTAAACGTGCAAACCGTTGAGGTCCAGCTTGCACCCTGTCGGCACAACGAGCGAATTCACATAAAGCGCTTCCGGCGCGATGCTGCTGGAGTTTTGATACTGATTGACCAATTGCACGTAGGTGTTGTTCGCCAAGGTCAGCGTGCCGTAGTTGAAATTGTGGATGAAGCCGAGTTGCGAAATGCCGTAGTCCTGGCCCATCACTTCCAGGAGTTGTGGGGTCGCAGCCGTACCGGAACCATTAAGAATCACCGTTCCTTGTGGATTATACTGACCGAGGTTTTTGGTATTGCCCAGCACGCTGCCGCTGACTTGCACGATGCCACCCGGTTGATCATTGGGAGCACGGCCATTTTCCGCACCACTCCACTGCGCTACCGCGACCCCGCTCCGGTGCGAGACAACGACGGCAGCACCTACGCCGATCGCTCCCGCTCCGTTTTGTCGGTGCGGAAAACACCCGTCCTCTCGACGGAGGCCGAATTCAGTCTGACACTTCGCTGTCAGCCTGCGCGCCGGGCGGTCGTCCGCACCCCGACACCCTTGCGGTCGCCGCCCCGGCGCTCCGCCCCGCCAGCGAAGAGTCAGAATCCCCGGCGCTTGCGCTCGCGCGCAATCGCCAGCCGGAAACAAGCGGCAGCAGCCGGCCACGCAGTTGCTGCCTGCTTGCCGACTGCCGCCGCGCAAGTACAGCGCCCGTCTGGCATCGCGCGTGAGCAGGAACAGCCAGTGGAGAGTTCTTCCATGCAAGGCATCCAGCGCGTCAGCACCCGTTAGCCCAGTGGAGTATTCGTCGGAATTCACGCTCCGCCCTTTCCCTGAAGGCAGGTACGCGATAGCCTGCGCCGGTGCGACAAGTTTGCGGCAGTTGGAACGTAACTCGGCAGTGGCAGAGCGCCGGCAATGCGAAGTTGCCTTACGCGGCTGCCGCGATGGCAATGCGCTTGGAGTTGGCGGAGATTCCGTCCGGCAGCCGTACGCGCCAGCTTCGTTCGCTCTCGTCCACGCGCAATACCAGGTTGCCTTCGCCCGGGGGTTGTTCGCCCGCGGCATCCAGCAACACGAAGTCCGGCCCCAATTGCGCCACGGGAATGGATTCCCCGTTCAGCAGCAGGTGCATTTTGACGATGGCGGAATGCCCGCCCTGACTGGAGATCGGCTTCATGAGCGAAATTCTCACCCAAACCGCCCGCGCCTATTGCGACCGTCATCGGCTGCGCCTCGCGGAGCGGCTGGGCTTCGGCATTCACGGTATCGTACATGTGGTCGAAGGCAACTTCAAACCCGGCAAGGCGGCGATCAAAATTCACAGTGCCAATGCACCCTACCAGCGCGAGCGGGACGTTTACTTGCGATTGAGTCAGGCAGGCGTCCGGGCGTTGCTCGGTTTCCACGTTCCGCAGTTGATTCGGTGCGACGATGAATTGCGCGTGATCGAAATGAGCATCGTGATGCGCCCATTCGTGCTGGATTTCGCCGGAGCGTATCTGGATGCGCCACCGTATTTCTCCGACGAGATTTGGGCGGAATGGGAGGCGCAGAAGCGCGATCAGTTTGACCACCGTTGGCCCCGCGTCCAAGCCGTCCTGGCCGCGCTGGAGGAACTGGACATTCACATGGTGGATGTTTCGCCGAGCAACATTGCGTTTCTCGACTGAGGCCAAAGCCCGCTCTCGCTGACGGGAGATCGCTCCTGGAATAGCGGCGGTTTCCAACGGCGAATCCCCACCTCACAGAGCCGGCACTTGCGCTCACTCGCCTGACGCTGGCGCGTCCCTGGTCGCCCACCGGCTCGCAGCGCGCCAAGTATCGGCACTGTTCGGCCCGCGCCCGATTGGGGAGGTCGGACTCCGACCGGACTCGTTAGCTTTGCAACATCTCCACTCCGCTTGCACGATCTGCTCCGGTGATCGCCCGTGCGGCTCGCACCTGGGCCGATCGCTTTCGCTGCGTTCCGACGGTCGCAAACTAACGAGGCCGTCCGGAGCCAATTCCTCATGGCCAATGGGTCATTTCCCAATGTGAGTTGGGCGCTGGCGATGGGACGATCCAAAGCTGGGTTTGTGGCCGCCAATGGAACCAATGTGCCGCCAAACGCGAGCATTCCCAACCAGAACCTGGACGTGAATCGCTGGTACCTGCTGACCACCGTGTTCTCCAATGGCACATATCGCGGCTATTGTAACGGCGTTCTGCTGGGTCGGCGTCTGCCGCCAACCCCACCAACCAACCGTTTGCGCTGCGCCCCGGTACCGGCCTTCCGTTGATCATCGGCGCGGCGGATAGCACCGGTACCAATAACTGGAGCGGCGGAATGGATGAAATCGCCATTTACACCAATCCGCTCTCCGATGCGCAAATCCGCGCGCTCTTCGATGCCTGCGACCTCCCCTATGCCGTGACGCAGTCGGTGGGCGGCGCCTTTGCGCCAGGTGACACGTATAACTTGACGTTCGTCGCGTCCAATAACTGGTCGCGATTTGCCGCCAGCCCGGCGAATCCGCTGACCGCTTTCGTGCCAAACACATTGTCCTACCAATGGTACACGAACGGCGTGCCGCTGCCCGGTGCAACCTCACCCACGATCAGCTTTGCCAGTCTCGCGCCTTCCGATGCCGCGACTTACAGTTGCGTGGTCACAAACGTCGGTGGCTCGGTCACCAGCAGCCCGGCCGTAATCACCATTGCCTATCCTCAATTGACGATCTCGTCTTCTGGCGGAAACACGACCGTCTCATGGCCCGCGAGCTACGCCCTCACCGGCTGGTTCCTGCAAACCACGCCCTCGTTGGCGACCCCAAGCTGGACGCCAGTGGCGACGAATCCGCCGGTCACCCTGCCGACCTCAGGTTCCGAGCAATACTTCCAGTTGATCGAAATGCGGCCTTAATTGGGGATTGTGGTGGGTTGTGGGGGCTGGGGCGCTGAGGGGCGTCCCAGCCTTCATGTCATCCCGAAATCAAGACGATGAAATTATTCCCATCTCCGGCGGCGAGTTCGAAAGAGCGTCGCACTGCAGGGCGTCCGGGGCTCTGCGCCGTCACCTTGATCGAATTGCTCGTGGTGATCGCCATTATTGCGATTCTGGCAGCGATGCTTTTGCCGGCTCTGGGCAGGGCCAAGTCCCGGGCGCAGGCCATCTCATGTGTCAGCAACCTGAAACAACTGGCCATCGGGCTCGCGATGTATGGCAACGACAATAGCGACCGGATTGTGATCAACTGGATCGGGGATCCGCGTTCCTGGGTGGGCGGCACGGTCGCCGGTCTGCCGGACGCCACCAACGTGCAGTACATCGTTAACGGAGCGTTGTATCAATACAACCCCAACCCAGGCATTTATCAGTGCCCGGCCGCGAGCAAGGGCCGAGCCGGACTGAACGTGAGATCTGTCCGCAATTATTCGTTTCAAGGGCGCATGGGCGGCGGAAATGCCTATGATGCGGCCTATTACGGGGCTTCCGACACCAGCGGTCTGCTGGCCGGGTATCAGACCTACAAGAAGTTCCCGCAAATCCTAAGTCCCTCACCCACCGCGGCGAGTACGTTTGTGGACGAGAGCATTGAAAACATTGACGATTGCTTCTTTGCCACCACGAATGATCCATTGACCGCCACGCGCTCGTGACGCGCCACAACATCGAGTGGAACGACCCGACGGGAAAAATTCCGCTGGGCAACGGCGAGTTTTGTTTTACCGCGGACGGCACGGGACTTCAGACGTTCGGCGGTAATGCGATGGCCCATTGGGCCTGGCATTCGTTTCCGCTGCCCGCGGGGCGAACGGCTGCCGACATTCCCTCGACTGGCACGTTTCAAAGGGGGCGCAATCAAGGGCCGGATGAATTTCAGCCGAACACGGACGACCTCCGGAATTGGATGTTCGACAATCCGCACATCATGAATCTGGGCCGGTTGCGCCTGTGCCGGGCTGGCGGCTTGGAATTGAAGCAGAACGAGATTTCCGGCCTGACGCGCAACTTGGATTTGTGGTCCGGCAAACAAACCGCCAATTACCAGATTGACGGCGAGCCGGTGCGTGTCGAGGCGTGGGTTGATTCCACAGTGGATGCCGTTGCGGTGCGGATTGAATCGCCGCTGCTCGCTCGCGGCGGCTTGGAGGTGGCGTTGGATTTTCCCTATCCGGCAATTCAAAACCGTGGGTCGGTTGGGGATTTCTCCCGGATTGAAGGACACAAAACCGAACTCACAGCGCGCGGACAGTTGCGCGTCGATTTTCTCCGGGATGTGGACGCGACGACTTATCACGCCAGCCTCGCTTGGTCCGCCGGTGGAAAATCGTCATCGTCAACAAACGGTTCCCCACATCGTTTCTATCTGTCCTCACCGGGAAGCCAGTGGCTGGATTTTGTCTTGGCATTTGCACCCGCGCAAAATTCCGGCTCTTTGCCGAAGGTTGAAAAATCCTTGGCCACAACTGCCCGCCATTGGAAAAATTTCTGGAGCACGGGCGGGGCGATTGATCTTTCCGGCAGCAAAGACGCGCGCTGGTTTGAACTGGAGCGGCGGATAGTGCTCTCGCAATACCTGATGGCGGCGCAGTCGGCTGGCAGTTATCCGTCGTCGGAATCAGGCCTGATGCAGGTTGATCCGTGGCGGGGCCAGTTCCACATGGAGATGGTTTGGTGGCACCTCGCGCATTACGCGCTGTGGGATCGCTGGCCGATGGCGGAGAAGGCGGTGGGCTGCTATCAGCTCTTCACCCCCGCCGCCCGGGCGCTGGCCGAACAACTCGGCTATCGCGGATTAAAATGGGGGAAATCAGTCGGGCCGGAAGGACGCAGCGCGCCGTGGATGGGCAACCAGGTTTTGCTCTGGAAAGAACCGCATCCGATGTTCTTCGCGGAATTGGAATACCGGCTTCGCCCCACGCGTGCGACGCTGAAGAAATGGGCGGACATCGTTTTCGGGACGGCGGAACACATGGCGGATTATCCGGTGCGCGATGAGAAGACCGGCCTCTACTCGCTCGCGCCGGCGATGCCGCCGAGCGAGCAGGGCATCACGCGCGACACGGTTTTCGATCTCGCCTACTGGCGCTGGGGACTCGATCAGGCGCAGATTTGGCGGCAACGCCTTGGCCTGGCGCGCGAGCCGCATTGGGACGAGGTCCGCGCGCACCTTGCCCCGCTCCCGGTGAGCGATGGCCTCTTTGTCCATTCGGCGGAATGGCTGGATACTTACACGAAACGCGCATTCGAGCATCCTGATCCGGTTGGCGTTTTCGGAATGTTGCCGCCCATCGCTGGCGTGGATCAGGCAATCGCCCATCGCACCGTGCTGAAAGTCTGGGAGACGTGGGACTGGAAACGCTGCTGGGGCTGGGATTTTCCATGGATGGCGATGGCCGCCGCCCGCAATGGCGAACCGCAAATCGCCATCGAGGCCTTGCTGAAGGAAGGCGGTGACAATAACCGCTACGACCCTCGCGGCCTCAACGGCGGTTGGTATCTGCCCGGCAACGGCGGCTTGCTCTATGCCGTCGCGATGATGACGGCGGGCTGGGATGGATGTCCGGACAAATCTGCCCCCGGCTTTCCCGCCGATGGAAGTTGGGTGGTGAAGTGGGAGGGGTTGAGGAAGTCACCTTGAGCATACTGAGAAATTCATGGGATAGACGACAAATCCACCAACTCGGGAGCGATGCTCCCTCTCCCCCGCGGAGGGGGAGAGGGTTGGGGTGAGGGGGAAAGCCTGTCTAGGCAGTGTGTTTTCACGGGTCCCCTCACCCAGGCCCTCTCCCCTTCCGAAGGGGAGAGGGAATCCGCCTCATGCGCGTGTCGTCCATCCTGCGGCCTCCTCTGTAGCGGGCGTGGTCGCCAGCGTTCTTTGACAACGGTGGAATCATTTTTGCCGGCGGGCTTTCCTTTTGGCGGGCTTGGCGGCGGTCTCGCCCTGGTTCGCCCGAGGTGCGGCTGGATGCTGATCCAGAATTTCCTGGAGCGATTTCCGCCCGGCCATGGCTGCTGAGTCGGTCGTCGTGGGGGAAACCAGGGTTTCCCGGTAAGGGGCTTCCGCCAGATCGAACAACTCGCCGCGATTGGTCAGTTTGAAGCGCGCATTGCGGGCATAGGAATTCCCGTTGAGTTCGACATACACCCAATCGCGCGGCCGTCCCGGCTGCCCTTTGAGTTGGGCGGCAAAACTGTGGCTGTCGAGCTTCACGCCGCCGGGCAACGGCGCTCCCGCGAGTTCGGCGAACGTCCCGAAGAAGTCGCTGAAGTCAACCAGGTCATGGTTGACCCTGCCGGTCGGCGTCACGCCAGGCCAGTTGGCCAGCAGGGGCACGCGGCTGCCACCCTCCAGCATCGTGCCTTTCATGCCGCTGATCTGGCGACCGTTCACCGTCGCGGTCTTCACTCCGAAATGAGCGGTGCCGTTGTCACCGGTGAACAGCACCAACGTTTTCTCGCGCAGATGCAGGCGGTCGAGTTCCGCCATCAGTTTGCCGACCAACTTGTCCATGTACGCGATGTTGTCCCGGTAAAGCTCGTCCGGACTGGCGCCGGCTCGGCTGTCGGGGGTGCGCAGGATGGGCCCGTGGATGTGCGACATGGGATAATACACGAAGAACGGCTGGTCTTTGTGCTGGGTGATGAAGTTCACGACGAAGTCGTGCATGAGGTCCGGCAGATATTTTCCCTCGGGCAGATTTTGCGGCTCGCCGTTGACCCGGTATTGAGTTGTCTGCGAGCGCCAGTAGCGGCCGCTACCCTTGAAGACGAGGTGCTCATCGAAGCCCCATTCCCCGGGGCCGAAGGACATTTGGCCCCATTTGCCGACGCTGGCAGTGACGTAGCCCGCCTGCTTCAGCACCGTCGGGATCATGATCTCTCGCCCCGGCTGGATTGCATTGGCGCTGCGGTTGTTGATCAGCCCGGTGCGGAAGGGGTAACGCCCGGTCAGGGTTTCGCAGCGCGACGGGCCGCAGAGTGGGGTGGAATAACAATAGTCGAACCGGGTGCCGCCGGCGGCCAGACGGTCAATCTGCGGCGTTGGAAACGGTCCGCCAAAACAACCGATGTCCCCGAGCCCGACGTCGTCGGAGTAAATCAGAATGATGTTCGGTTTTTTCGCCGCAGGTTTCTCCTGCGCCCCAGCCGGTAGCAAACCGGCCAAGGCGAACCCGCCAAGAACTGCGATCCAGATATTTGTCTTCATCATCAGGCAGACGGTCTTTTGTGGCTGTGCTATGAAGTTCAACCGGCCCGCCCGCATTCGCGCAGGCGGCTCAACTCCGGTTGACTCATCGCGCACTTCCAGACGCGGCATTGCGAGGAGCGGTTACGATTGAATCTGCCGGCGTGGGCGGCGCGCGGATTGGTAGGGTCGTCGCGCTGCGACGACCACCGGCCCGCAGAGGGCCGGAACGACTTGGCAAGGGCGCCCGTGTGGATGACCCGTTGCGCCGCTCTGCGCGGCGCGGGGCGGCGCAGCGCGACAACCCTACTGCGGATCAGATGCGTCCGCTCTGGATGGGACGGCAATCCGGAGGAACCGTCCCGGCGTCCCTCAACCCCTGGCGAAGCGCCTGTTTGAGACATGGAGCGACAGGCTCACGGCGAAGCCTTTGGAGTGCGGTGACTCGTCACCGCTTTCAGCAGGCGACTTGTCGCCGTCGAACTTCGGGGCGCTGGTCTCGCGGCTAAGCCGTGACTATTCGGTCGGAATTCAACGCCAAGGCGCCAAGGCGCAAAGACGCAAAGTTGATCGCGCGAAAGTCGAACCAGGTAGCTGGCCGGATTCGCCCGCCAAAAGGTGAATCTCAAGGCGGACGAGCAAGTCCTTCAAAACCCTTGCGCCTTTGCGCCTTTGCGGCTTGGCGTTAAAAGTCTTCTGCCGGGTTACGGCCAAGGGGCGGCATTGCCGGCAATGTGTCGCGCCGCGCGGCGCGGCTTGACCGACAAGCCGGCCAAGCGGGAAAAGCGGCGACCAGTCGCCGCACTACAAAGCGCCGCAGGCGCGCTTTCGGGAGTTTTCAAACCATCGCTAATTTCTGCCAGCCCGGCGGGCTGTTCGCAGTTTCTGGCTCGGCCGCAGGACACTGCGATGCGACTGGGGCAGAAGTCACGATGGATTGCCGGCGTCCGGAATGGCAACCGCCGATGCCTCCGGTGGCAACGGTTTCGGTTCGTTGGCGGGTGTACGCCGCCTGCGCCCGCGCCGGCTTTCGGCGAAGGCGTGAATGTCCTTTTCCCCGGAACGGAGGAAATCCAGAAAGTCCACGCCCATGTATTTGCAGGTTTGGCAAATGCTCAGGAGGACTAGGTAATCCTCAATGCCTTTCGGTGTGGATAATCCTTCGATTGCCCGGCGCAATCGTGCAAAAGCTTTGATCGCGTGCTCAGCGTTATTGTTGTTCCAAGGTATCCCGTCGAAGCTCAGGAAGGTGAATAGCTTTGGTCGGTTCTTCTCGAACCTGTCCTTGAATTTCAAAGCAGCCTCGCTCTGATAATCTGCCTTTGCCAGTTGCCGATAAAAGCGGTCAACGCCCGCGAGATGTTTTTTCAGGAACCGGCGCTTCAGACCCCACCGGTCAATGGTCTCCGCAACACCTTTGAGAAGAACGCCGAACCCCAAGGCGATTTGCTTAAGTTGTTCGTCAAATGGAACCGCCAACAGGGCTTCGTTCAAGTCGCGCATCAGGTGAAGCAGGCACTTTTGCTGGGGACACGCCAAAGAGTCGTATGCCGCGTAGAAATCGGAAACGAGCACGCCCTTAAAGCCAGTCAGCTTCTCGCGCAATACATCACCCTCTCGCGTGTCAGCGTAGAAGTAAACTACGGCCTGCAAACTGGTGAAAATCCACACGTAGCCGCTCCTGTCCTTGAGGGCTATTGTTGTTTCGTCGGCATGGACCAAATTGCCCTCAATCATGTGCGCCAGAATTCGTTGCCGCGTTCCTGCGTAATAATCCGCTGCACTGGCTTTGAAGTCGTTGACCGTCGAGTAGCCGATCCTAAGCCCAAACAAACGACTGATGCTCTCTGTTGTCGTCATTTGCGGAACACAAAGTTCTATGATGTCATAGATGACGAAGGCGACTGTATTGCGGCCAAATTCGCTACGCGGCCAGAATTCCCTCGGCCTGCCAAACCGCTTTTGGCAGGAACTGCACCGATAATAATGAAAACGGTATTTCACCACCCACCGCTTCAACCCGTAATTACTGAAGCGGAGGTCGTTGAGCGTCAAGCTCCGGGGGCGGAATTCCTTCTCTGGTTTGCTTCCGCAAAAAGGGCACGCTTGAATAGGTTCGCAAGTTACTGTCTTGTTGACCAGCAGGGTTCGCTTGAGACGTGCCTTGTTTTTCTTGGCGCGGGAATTCTTCTCCGAGGCGATGCGCTTTAGTGTCTTGTTAGTCCTGATGTACACTCGGTCGCGCTGGAAATCCCAGCGGGCAGCTTTGTTAATGACCTCGAAAACCTCAATCGGAGTAGTGAACCGCCGCCAGAGTCTCTCCTTCGACGACGACCTTTCTGCAATCACGGCTGGCGGGTCGGCACCTTTCTCCAAGTCGGGAAGGGGGTCCGGGCTGCAACGCCGAAAGAGTACCTCCGTGACAAGTTGCAGGGATTGGCAATCCTCCGAATTGTAAATGACCAGACTCTGCTTCACCGAGGGTTCACCGGCTTCCTGCCATTTCGTGCGCCAAATGATTGACTGGATGCCTGATGGGTTTGAACCCGACCACTTGTAACCCAGCCAACCAGCGATGTCCTTGAGTCCATTAGAGAACGTCGGAAAGTAGAAGTGCGCGAAGATCACAGACAACAGGTTCACCGCTGACGCGAGGGCTTTTGCCGCTGGAGAATCCTCAGGCGGTCCCCCGTACCGTTCGCGCATTCGCTTGAGAGAAGTCGTCTCGTAGCTCCCATAGTGAATCAGCACCGGTTTCTCGACGTTTTCGAGGATGCCAAGGAATTCCCGCCAATTTTTCCCCTCGTCTGCGACGGTGTCCGCCCACAGGCTGTGCTGGACGGCGGTTTCGCCGTTACCGATGCGCAGGCCGATGAGGTAGTAGAAATCGCGGTCCGGCAGGCCCTCGACATCCAGATAAACCGGCGTGCCTTCGATCTTGAGTTCCGGGCTGCCGACGATGTGGATTTTCTTTTCCCGGATCGCCAGCGCCTTGAGCGAGTGGTGATATTTTTCCCGTTTGT
>CAIKLQ010000852.1 GCA_903828255.1 uncultured Verrucomicrobiota bacterium | reverse complement strand
GCCGTGCGACCCAACGCTCTACGAGCGAGTAATGGTTTCATGCAAATTGAGGATGATGCGGGCGATATTGGTCCAGGCCGCCAACTCCGCCGGATCAGCATTGGATGGCAGTGGCGCTTGCCCGATCTTGAGCAGCGCCTCGGCGGCGGACGGGTTGGTCCGGTATTCCGCGAGGTGCTTGGCGAGCAGCGGTTCCAGGGTTTTAAGTTCGTCGGCGCGCGGCTTGCGGTCGAGCACCTGACGCCAGGCCCAGGTAAGCCGCGCCTTCGTGCTCCGGCCACCCTCTTGCAACACCCGGGCGGCGAAGGCACGCGAGGCTTCCACGTAGGTCGGGTCGTTCAAGAGCACGAGCGCTTGCTGGGGACTGTTCGAGCGGTTGCGTTCCGCCGCACACTCTTCGCGCGACGGCGCATCAAACGCCACCAAGCTCGGATGCAAATACGAGCGCTGCCACCAGGTGTAGAGTCCGCGCCGGTACTGATCCGAGCCCAATGTAGCGTCGTAACTGCGCACCGGGAAATTCAAGTTTTCCCAATAACCGTCCGGCTGATACGGCTTCACGCTCGGCCCGCCAATTTTCTCCACCAGCAAACCGGAGACGGACAGCGCATTGTCCCGCACCAGTTCCGCGTCGAGCCGCCAGCGACTCTGCACGGCCAGTTCGCGATTGAGCGGGTCGCGGGTGCGCAGTTTTTCCGTCGGCACGGAAGTGCGCTGGTAGGCGTCGCTGTTGACGATGAGGCGGATGATATGCTTCACGTCCCAGCCGCAGTCCATGAATTCGCAGGCCAGCCAGTCGAGCAGTGCTTGGTTCGGCGGCAACTCGCCCTGAGCTCCCAGATCATCCACAACTTTGGAAAGCCCGACGCCGAAGAACTGTTTCCACAACCGGTTCATCACCACGCGCGCCGGGAGCGGATTCTCGCGGGAGACCAGCCAGTTCGCTAGATCGAGGCGGTTCAACCTGTGATCGCCGGCGCTCGAAGCGGAACCCGCCAGGACCGCGGGCAAGGCCGGCTGCATGAGGTCGCCGGTTTCGATCAGGAAATTTCCGCGCGGCAGGACGCGCACCGTGCGCGGTTCGTCATTGGTCACGGAAACCAGGCAACGCGGCAGCTTCGCTTCAAATTCGCTCTTGGCTTTGCGCGCCGCGGCGAGCTGTTCGCGTGGCGCGGCGGCTTCGGGCGCGACACTCTTGAAATGCATGAACAGCTTTTCCTTCTGTTCTGCGTCGCGTTGGTCAGCGGAAATTTGCAGCAGCTCGCCAATTTCCTTGGCGGGAGGAAAGCGCAAGTTTCCGTCCACCGCGGCTGCGTTGGTCGTCACGCCGATACGGAAATGCCCCAGCAAGTGGCCCGCGCGGTTCTGCTTGAGTTCGAGCGTCAACCGATCGCCGGGTTGCAAGGTGAGCGGCGTGGCGAGCGCCAGCACCAGTTGGTGCGGTAGGCCGGCGGCGGGCAGGATGGCCCAGCCCGGCTCCGCGCCTTGCGCGTCGCCGTCAATCGTCGCGGCGGCCCCGTAGGTGGCGTAACCGCCGGACTGACTGTCGCCAGCTTGCTCGACATCCGCCCGCGCAGACTTCAAGGAAACCACATTTGTCGTTTGATCGGCGCGCTGAATTCGCGCCGTCACTTCGGTCAAAACGAAATTGCCATTCTCCGCGCGGCCCGGGCCTTTCCCCGGGAGCGAATCATGGGGCAGCGCTTCGAGACGCAACCCCATCGCATCGCTCACGCCGTTGGTGAAAGACACGGTGTAGGTGTCCGTTTCCGGCTTCTTGCCGTTGACGAGCAGGGCGTGGTCCTTCTCGATTTTGAGTTTGCTGCCGTTGGCTGACTCTGCGTGGACCGGCGTCAGCGCCGTCCAGTGGCGATCCTGAAGCGTGGCGTCCAACTGAGCTTTCTGCCACTCAGCGTAGGCGGCGGTCCATTCGGGATGCGGCGCGTCGTAGTCCTTTTGGGCCTTCGCGAGTTCCGCTTCGAGCCGTGCGAGCTCGCCCGCTTGTTTGTCGTCTGGCACCAACATGCCCGGCTCGCGACCGCCGATGATCGGCTCTTTGAGGTCGGCGAAGAACGCGCCCAGCGAATAAAAATCGCGCTGCGTGAAGGGATCAAATTTGTGGTCGTGACACTGGGCGCAACCGATGGTCTGGCCGAGCCACACCGCACTCACAGCGCGGACCCGGTCGGTCAACATGCGGGCTTCGTAATCTTTGGGTTGCGCGCCGCCTTCCTCGGTCGATAGCAGCAACCGGTTGAAGGCCGAGCCGACTTTGGTTTCCTGCGTGCAGTTGGGGAGCAGGTCGCCGGCGAGTTGTTCGCGCGTGAACGCGTCGAAGGGTTTGTTTTCGTTGAAGGCCTTGATGACGTAATCGCGATACGGCCAGATGTTGCGCGGGTTGTCGGAATGATAGCCGATCGTGTCCGCAAAGCGCACCACGTCGAGCCAGCCGATGGCCATGCGTTCGCCAAACTGCGGCGCGGCGAGAAGTTTCTCCACGAGCCGGGAAACCGCTTGGGGCGACTTATCCCGCGCGAACGCCTCCACTTCCTCGGGCTTCGGCGGCAAACCAACCAAGTCAAAATAAAGCCGGCGCGCTAACGTGCGGCGATCCGCCCGCGGTGAGGGCTGAAGTCCCAGCTCGCGCAACCGCTGCTGGACGAGCACATCAATCGCGTTCTTGCTGGGCGGCGTGGCCACTTTCACCGGCACCACGTAGGCCCAGTGGGCTTCATACTTCGCCCCGGCGGCGATCCAGCGGGCCAGCAAGTCTTTCTGCGCTGCGGTCAAGGTTCGGTGCGAATTGAGTGGCGGCATCACCTCTTCCGGATCCGTGGTCCGGAGGCGGTGAATCAATCCGCTCGCTTCCGGTTGACCGGGCACGATGGCCTTCTTGGTCACAGCATCTTCCCGCACATCGAGTCGGAATTTCCCCTTGCGCTTGTTCTGATCGGGGCCGTGGCAGAAAAAACACTTGTCCGAAAGAATGGGGCGAACATCCCGATTGTAGCTGATCGGTTCGGCCGCGGTCGCCGCGAGGGCCACCGCAAAGAGACTGAGGCCACAGGCGGCGGTGAACAGGCGTTTCAATTCTGGCATAGAGACATTACTTGTGGCTTGAACAGCCGGCAGCATGGCGCGGGTGAGCCAAAAACTCAACTCTGGGAAACGGGGGCGGGATTAGTCTGACGGGGGCGGACTTATTGGACGCGGCGGACGGGTCTGACCGAGGATTTGCAACAACTCTCCTGCGCAGGCCTCCGCGAAAACCGGATCATTCACGGGGGCGTTTAGTTCTACCACGCGGATGCTGGGCCGCAGGCCGGATTTGAGGGCGGCATAGAGTGCGGCATCGGCACTCGCGTCATGAAATGGGCCCCCGGTCGCGCTGATCACGCTGCCGCCTTGCAAGGGCAGCAACACGGTCACCGGGCCGGTGGAGAGATTGATCTTTTCGGCAAGAATCTCCCCGAGGCGCACGCACTCGTCCGGCGTGGTGCGCATGAGCGTGACCTGTGGATTGTGCTGATAGAATTTCCGGCCGGCGAATTTGGCAGGCACGGTTTCCGGCGAACCGAAATTCACCATATCGAGACAGCCGGTGGAAATCACGGCCGGCACGCCACGTCGCGCTGCGGCTTCGAGCCGAGTTGGCCCGGCGGTCAGGGTGCCGCCGACCAATTCGTCCGCCCACTCGGTGGTCGTAACGTCCAACACCCCGGCGACCAAACCGGTTTCGATCAGGGACTCCATTGTGCGCCCGCCGGCCCCGGTGGCGGCGAATACGATGACTTCGTAGCCCGCGGCTTCGAGAATCTTCTTCGCGTGCTCGATGCAGGACGTGGTGTTGCCGAACTGGCTGGCGACGATGATGGGCTTGTCGGTCACCGCGGGCAGTTTCGCCTCGACCATGCCGCAGATCGCTCCGGCGGCACGGGCGAAAAGCTGGCGTGAGATGCGGTTTAGTCCGGCAATGTCCACCACGCTGGGGAACATCACGATGTCTTTCACGCCGACGTACGGCGCGACGTTGCCGCTGGCGAGCGTGGAAACCATGAGCTTCGGGAAGCCGACGGGTAGCGAGCGCATCGCGGCAGTCGCGATGGCTGTGCCGCCGCCGCCGCCGAGGGAGATCACGCCATCAATGCGTTTCTCCGCTGCCAGCTTTGCCAGGATGATTGGTGCACCGCAAGCCATGGCGGTCACGGCTTCGCCGCGATCGCGCCTAGCCACGAGCGCCGCGAGGTCTGCGCCCGCGGCGGCCGCGACTTCGTTCCGCGTGATGTCGGGTTGGAGCTTGGGTTCATCCACCGTGCCGACATCTATCACGAGCACGGCGTGGCCGCGTTGGCGGATCAAGTCAGCGACATAGCCGTGCTCGACACCCTTCGTGTCCAGCGTTCCCAGGATGGCGATGGTGGACATGGTCATCCTCCGAACCGAGCCGCGAGTTCAACGCGCGTGCGCTTTGGAGTGCGGTGACTCGACACCGCTTTCGGCAGGCGACTTGCCGCCGTCGAATTGGTCGGCGCGCCCGTCGCGCTGGGAGTGGACGGTCTTGGCGGTGGGCCGCGCCGCTCTGCGCGGCGCGGCTTTCGCGACGAGTCGCCAAAGCGGAAAAAGCGGTGACAAGTCACCGCACTCCAAAGCGCCGACGGCGCGGTGTCTGGAGTGCTCGGACCCTTCGGTGCCGCGATGGTCATTTCGCCTCCTTGCCCGCCGACCAGAGCACGGCGTTCCGGAGCAGTTGGATGTAGGCCGGGTGCTCATGGGCGGCGGCATCGTGCCCGAGCGTGAGGCCCACCACGCGGCCTTTGGGTTGCTCCACGATGAACACCTTCGGGAAGTCCTTGTTCTTCGAGGGCGAATGCGCCGTGGCCAAAATCTTGATCGGCGTGCCCTGCGGATCGGGTTCAAACCAATACAACTCGTCCTTGAGGCTGAACTTCGCGGGCACGCCGCGCATGAGCGCATGGGCCGGGTCCGTGGCGACCACCTCGAACTCGGCATACTTGTCATGCCCGCGTGCGCCGCCGCCGATGAGCGTGCGGTTGTATTCCGGCCAGTCGTTCCAGTTGTACCAAAGCCCTGGGTGCAAACCGATCAACCCCTTGCCGTTCGCGACGTGGCGCATGATCGCTTCCTTCGTGGCGGCGTCAGTGAAGGGCTTGTTGTTGCTGATGATCAACACGTCCACCCCGGCGATGGCGTCCGCGAGGCCGCCGGTGGTTTCGGTGTAATTGGCGCTGATCCCGCCGGCTTCATTGAGCGTTTTCACATCCGCCACGTTGAACCACTTCTGAAAATCATGGCTTGATCCGCCGCCGATGATGAGCGTTTTGATGCCGCTGCCCCAGTTGAAGGTCGGCGCAGCCGGAGCGGTGGACGCGCCCGGAGCCGTGCCGGAGGCCGGCGCTCCTTCGCCCACTTCCGCCGTGATCGCGACTAGCGTGGGCGCAACTTCATTGTTGTAGCTGGCGATGGTCAGCTTCTCAATCACGCCGCGCTTGGTGAGCGGCTTGGCGAAGTAGCGAACCTGGCGGCCGTAGTTCAAGAGTTGGTCCAGGTTGTCGAGCGCCTCGGAGCCGGGCACGTCAATCTTCGCGACGTAGTCGGCGATTTCCACGCCGTTGCGCAGGATGATTTCCTCGGTCGCGCCGCCCGCGTAATGCACGGTGATCTTGATCACCGGCTCGTCTTTCTTCCCGAGCGGATAACCCCAGCCCGCCGCGCCCAGGAAGTGCAGTCGCGTGGCGGCGAGACCAACCTTCACCTCGACTTCGCGGGGGAAATTCCGCGCGATCCCGGCGCCGCCTTGCAGCACGATCACATTCTTCCCCGTGGTCGCGCGTTGCGGACTCACGATGTTGAACGGCACGTCGCGATGTTTAAGCGTGCCCCATTTCTTGAAGCGCAATGATTCCTCCCGCGACTCGTAGGTGATGTAGATGCCGCGTGAAGTATCCGCCGTAAACGCCGCGCCGAGGTCGAGGATGCGGAAGCGCAATTCGTCGGCGCAAATATACGTCAGCAAGTCGCGCAAACCTTCCGCGCCCAATTGTTCGAAGCCCTCGGGCATCAACGAGCGTCCGGTGTTGCGCCGGGAGTTGATGTTGTCCTTGCGAATCTCCGTCTCGGCAGTCTGGTTGCGCAAGACCACTGCGCTATTGTTCTCGCGCAGCACGATGCCGTCGTAGCTGAGATCGTCCTTCGTCTCGATGCTTACCGCGATGAAGTTCGGCTCGACGACGCGGTTCGGATCCAAGATGTGAACCAGCAGCACATCGGCACCATGCGCGCCCATGCCGTTGAGATTGGGGGCGAAGTCCGCGCCCTCGTTCTTGAACTTATGGCACGCGGCGCAGTTCTGTGTGAAAAGCTTCGCGCCGTTGGCGGCGTTGCCGGGTTTCAAGATTTCTGGTTGCAGCTTCGCGATCAGGGCGTCCTTTTCCTTCAACGCAGGACCGCGAAGCTCTTCAATTACCGCGCTCGCATGTTTGGCTACCGCTGCATCAGCGTGCGTGCGCAAGCGATGCAACCCGGAAGGTCCGAGCAACGCGGGATCCAGCTTGCGGTCCGCGAGCGCCTGAACGACAGACTCCGACCAGTCGGCGCGCTTCAGCAATTGTCCGAACGCTGCTTCACGAAGTTCGGGGTCGAGCTTGGACAATGCCGCAAGCAGTGTTTGACTGGCAAGTGGTTCCCCCGTGGTGCCGAGCGCTTCAATCACCCGCCGCTGCAACGCCGGACTGGCGTCTCCCGCCACGAGCGCCGTCACCGAGGGCAGGATGCTCGCGTCCAGGGCGCGGACGCCGAGGAGATTCGCCGCGATCTGACCGCGTTCCTCGTCGGGCAGCGATTTGTCGGCGAGCCGCGCTTCGGCTTTGCTGACCGCAGACTTTCCGGCGGCCCCGATTTGATCGGCGAAGTTCCAGCGGGCGATCAGCGGCAGCACCGCGCCGGCGGTCTGGTCCGAGGCGAGCAGTTGTTTCAATGCGCTGCCGAGCGCCGCGTCCGCTGCGGGCTTCACGTTCGGCTTGAGGTTCGTCGTCAACGATTGCAAAGCGGCGACCTTGAGGGCGTCCGCGGAAGCGGGTTTGCTCGCGAGGGCCAGAACGAGCGCACGGGCGGAGTCAGGATTGTTCTGGTTGGCGATCTGCCGGGCGAGTTGCGAAACCATTCCAGCGACGGAGGTGGAGTCGCTCACTTCCAAGGCCGCGTTGAGAAACAAAACCGGATCTTTCGCCGTGATGGCGAGCGCGGCGGTTTCGAGATGCGGATTCTTGAAGGTGGGCCAAGCTTCCACCAGCGCCGCGGCGAATTCTCGGGTCGGGGTGACGGTGGTGCCGGCGATCAGTGCCGCCATGCGCACGCGCTGATCGGGGTCGGCGAACACCGCCCGCACCAGTTCCAGTGGCGGTTCTTCGCCGGAGTTGTCCTGCTCAGCGGCCATGCGCAGGGCGTTCTTGCGGACCACGGCGTCCCCGTCGCGCACGCCCGCCATGAGGTGATCGGCGTCGAGCAGATTCAGGTTGTGTAACACCCACAAGGCTTCCATCCGCCCGTAGGCAGTTCCGGCATTGGCGGCCTGATGTTGCAACGCATCCTCGGCGGAGCGACCCGCGCCTTCGCTCAACAACCGGTTGGCCGTCTCGCGCACCCAGCCATTGGGATGATCCAGCATGGCGACCAGCTTCGCGGGATTTTTCGAGCTGAGTTCAAACGCCGGCAGCGCCTCGGCCTGCTTGTGTTGAATGCGGTAGAGCCGCGTGAAGCGGTGATCGCGATCGGGCCGCGTGGAGGCGTTGTGCGCGCCGTGCGGATTGCCGCGGGTGTCGTTGTGAACGGCGATCTGGTTGTAAAAGTCCACGACGTAAAGCGCGCCATCGGGGCCCACGCGGCTGTGGATGGGCTTGAACCAATAATCCGTGCTGGTGAGGAAATGCGTGTCCTTGCGCCCTTCCTCGCGCCGGCCTTGATAGCTGACGCCGGCGGGATCGAGGAACTCGTGGTGCATCAGCCACACCGTCGGTTCATGCAGGAAGAACGACCACGCCGGCCCCCGCCAGCGCGCCGGCCACGCGCCGCCGTTGTAGATGGTCGCGCCCGCCGCCGCGGTCCAGGCTCCGACCCAGTCAATTTGCAGATACGGTTGGCGGGTTTCGTGGCGCGCGGGAAAAACTTTGTTTTCTTCCATGATCGGTTTCACGGCGCGCACGCCGGGCACGCCGGCGCGGCTGACGATTTTTTCCGGCAACACGACGTGCAGGATCGGTTCGCCGCAGGTGGCGGTGCTGAAAAAGATTTCGCCGTCGGGCGCGATCTCGCAACCCCAGGTGTTGCACGCGCCAGCGGCCACTTGCTCCAGCGCCGAGCCGTCGGGACGGAAGCGATACAGGCCGGCGGAAATTTTCCCGAATTTCTTCGCACCGTCGGCGGATTTCACATCGCCCGAACTGTAGCCGACCGAGCCATACACCCAGCCGTCCGGTCCCCAGCGCAGATTGCTGGTCACGGCGTGCGTGTCCATCGTGCCCCAACCGGTGAAGAGCACTTCGGTTTTGTCGGCCTTCCCGTCGCCGTCGGTGTCCCGAATCCACAGCGTCTCCGGTGCTTGCGAAACGATCACGCCGTCCTTGTAGAACACGAGCGAGGTGGGCAATTCGAGTCCGTCGGCGAAGACGGTTTTCTTGTCCATGACGCCGTCGCCGTTGGTGTCTTCCAAAATCGAAACGCGGTCGCGGGCGGGGCGCGGCTCTTTGGTGCCGATGGGATATTTGTCCGGCTCGCGCACGCGCCAGGGGGTGATCTTGAAGTCGTTTTTATGGATGGTGCGGCCGTTCGGATATTCGGGCGTCTCGACGACCCACAAGCGGCCTTGCGGATCCCAATCCAGCGACATGATTTTCTCGGCGACAGTTTCATCAGCGGCGAGTGAGATATTAAACTCCGGGTGCAAAGCGAGCGTTTTCATGGCTTCCTTGGCCGGAAGCGGGCCGTCAGTCGGATAGCGGAGCGCCGCGAGTTCCTCGGGTTTGCAGAATTCATCCACGTTTTCCCGTTTGCCCGCCCACGCGAGGCTGCGCATCAAGATCGCCCGGTAATGCGGCGTGTTGAACACGTCGAAGTAATGCCCCGGCAGCGACACCACTGCGCGATACGGTGCCGAACCGCCGTCGAGCGTACGCTCCCGCGTCCAGACTTGCGGCGCGATGATGTGGACGTTGTGGAAGCTGCTCGCCAGCGGCGCGACGTCGGCCGCGATGTCCAGGTCGTAATAAATCTCGTCCTTCCAGTCGAAGTTCGAGATGCCGCGGCTGATCGGGTGCTCCTGGTCCACCCAGCAAATACCCACGTCGCCTTCGAGCCACTTGGTCGCCTTCTCCTTCGGCAATTCGGCGGAGGCCCAGCGCCACGCGCCACCAATGATGGACTTGCACCATTCATTCTGATCGCCACTGACGCAGCCGGAATGGACTACGACCACGCCGCCGCCGCGCTTGAGGAATTTCTCAAAATCCTTGCGCTGCTCGCCGAGAATCTTCATGCCGTCGGAACAGTAAATGATCATGACGTCGGTGCGTTCGAGTTGCTCCGGCTCGGGGAAATCGAGGTCGCCCTCGACTTTCATGCCGCGTTCGGTCAGGAGCGGCGTCCACTCCTTGAGAAAGCGCGGATGGTCATGCTGGTTGGGGCCGTGGGTCTTCGCTCCGGCGCGGATGAAGACTCGGAGCGGTTCGGCGGCGGGCGCTGTGGCGGTCAGGAGCAAAAAGGTGAGCAGGAGGAACAATGCTGTGCGAGCGGAAGCGATGGGTGCGTGGCGGAGAAGTTTCTGCTGACGCTCGCCCTCTCCCCGGCCCTCTCCCCCGGGGAGAGGGGGAAGCAGGCGGGCGCGGGTTGGTTGTTGGATGATTTCTTGCATTCGGCATCGGTTAGGTGGTTCGGAGGAAGGAGCAGAATTGCCAGTAGAAGCTTGGTTACGCCGAAAGCCTGCGAGCGATTCTCCCTCTCCCAGCGGGAGAGGGCCGGGGTGAGGGCGGGCGTAAAACAATTTATCCACACTAGAATTCAAGGGTGCGTTGCTATTCATAAATCAATTCACTTTCAAAGTTTCAGGTGCAGGCCGGCAATCCGTGTTTCTGCCGGAGCGAGGCCCACGGTTCTTGAGTGGAAACATCCACGATGCCCGGCTCGGCCGCTTTGGCCGGCGCGAGGATGGCGAGGAACACGAGCCGCTCGCGGAACGGATTGTAAGTGCCATGCACCTCGCCTTTCGGGATCAAAACCATTTCGCCGGGACCGAGGATGCGATGCTCCTGCCCGACCCATTGCTCAGCGCGACCCGACAAAACATAGATGATCTCCTCGCGCGTCGGATGCGTGTGAAACGGATGGGAATGGCCCGCCTCCATGTTGGCGCGGACCATCATCAAGTCCTGGTTCGGCACGACATCGGAGCGGCAAAGCCATTCCTCGAGCGTCCAAGGCGAAAGAAAATCCACCTTCTCGGCGGCGGTGACGAAACGGCGTTGTTCAATGTTCATGGCTGGAAAGTAGCGGGGCGTCCGCCGCAGGCTTTGGAGTGCGCGGACTTGTCCGCGCTTTTGGCAGGCGACTTGTCGCCGGCGAACGCGAAGGGGCGGCTCAAACTGATTCGCGGGCCGCTGAACGCGGCCCTGCTTTGGCGACAAGTCGCCAAAGCGGAAAAGCGGTGACAAGTCACCGCACTCCAAAGCCTCGCGTTGCCGTCGCCGGGTTGCATTTGCGAATCACTTCTTCTTCGGCTTGCCGAAGGATTTTGCGGCGGGGGCTTTCAGTTTCTTGAACTCCCGCGTGAGGTTCGTCAGCGAAGCCTCGACACCCATCCGCTCCAGCGAACTCGCACCAACAAAACCCACGGCATCAGTGTTCTTCAAGACCCGCTCCGCGTCGGCTGGCGTGTTGATCGGGCCGCCGTGGGCGAGGAAAATGATGTCCTTCCGCACCCGGCTGGCGGCGGCGATGATTTCCTGCGTGCGCTGGATGGTGAAGTCCCAGGTGACCACCGCTTTCTTCACGCCGATGCTGCCGCCCACCGTAGTGCCGACGTGAGCGATGATCGCATCCGCGCCGGCTTTCGCCATTTCGGCGGCTTCCTCGGGCGTGGCGACATAGACCACGGAAAACAAATCCATCTTTCGGGCGAGCGCGACCATCTCGTATTCCTTCTGCACGCTCATGCCGGTTTCTTCCAGCACGCCCCGGAAATGGCCGTCCACGATCGTGTGCGTGGGGAAATTATTCACGCCGCTGAACCCCATCTCCTTCACCCGGCCGAGCCAATGCCACATGCGCCGGCGCGGGTCGGTCGCGTGAACGCCGCAAATTACCGGCACTTCCTCCACCACCGGCAGCACTTCGTATTCGCCGATCTCCATGGCGATGGCATTGGCGTCGCCGTAGGCCATGAGGCCGCACGTCGAGCCGTGGCCCATCATGCGGAAGCGGCCCGAGTTGTAGATGATGATGAGATCCGCGCCGCCCTTCTCGATAAACTTGGCGCTGATACCCGTGCCGGCGCCGGCGGCGATGATGGCGTCGCCGCGTTTCAGTGTGGCGCGGAGGCGCGCGACGACTTCTTTGCGCGTGTAGGGATTACCTTTTCCGGTCCAGGGATTCGGCATAGTTTGGTGCGGTTGATTTCAGGCCCGCTTCAATTACCAGTTTCAGGAGGTTCGTCAATTATTTCCAGCCACATCGAGGTTGCCGCGCCGCGCCGCGCTGGACCGTCCAGCGGACTTCCGAACCTCGGACCAAACCACCAAAGCCGGCTTGACCTCGTGCCGGAATCGGTTGGAATGGCCGGGTGACGCATTTCAATTCCACCGTAAGCCGCTGGCCGTGGCAGCTCGCGAACAAACTTCTCCTCACCCTCGCCCTGGGTTGCGCGCTGGGCGGGGAACTTCAGGCCGCAAGTGCGCTCAAGCCGAGCGCCGGCGTGCTCAAGGCGGAGTCCTTCCGGCATTACGTCGAGGAGTTCAACCGGAATGACCAGGAGCTTTACCCAAACCACTTCCCCAACGCGGCGGCTTGGGATTTCCTCAAGGACAATGTTCCGTTGCTCGATTGCCCGGACGCCGACCTCCAGGAGATTTACTATTTCCGCTGGTGGACTTACCGGAAGCACCTCAAGCAAACGCCCGCCGGTTTCATCGTGGATGAATTCCTGCCGCCCGTGCCGTGGGCGGGCAAATATAATTCCATCAATTGTCCCGCCGGGCATCACCTCTACGAAGGCCGCTGGCTGCGGCAGCCGAAGTTTCTCGATGAATACTCGCGCTTCTGGTTTCGCGGCGGCGGCGATCCACGGCGCTACAGCTTCTGGGCTGCCGACGCGATTTGGGCGCGGGCTTGCGTAACCGGCGACAAATCGCTGGCCGTGGATCTCCTGCCCGATCTCGTCGCGAACTACGAGGGATGGGAAAACTCCCGGCGCGATGCCAACGGGCTGTTCTGGCAGGAGGACGGCCAGGACGGCATGGAAGTCTCCATCGGCGGCAGCGGCTATCGCGCGACGATTAACAGCTACCAGTTCGGCGACGCGCTCGCCATTGCGCGCATCGCGGACCTGGCGGGCAAAACCAATCTCGCGCGCGAATATCGCGAGAAGGCCGCCACCCTCAAAAAGCTCGTGCAGGAAAAACTGTGGGACGCCGACGCGCAGTTTTTCAAGGTCCTGCCGCGCGGCGAAAACAAATCACTCGCCAAGGTCCGCGAGCAGCACGGTTTCACGCCGTGGTATTTCAATCTGCCCGATGCGCCCTTCGCCATGGCGTGGAAACAATTCATGGACCCGCAGGGTTTCTTCGCGCCGTTCGGGCCGACGACGGCCGAGCAGCGTCACCCAAACTTCGCCGTCTCCTACGCCGGCCACGAATGCCAGTGGAACGGGCCGAGTTGGCCGTACGCCACCGCCGTCACCTTGACCGCGCTGGCGAACTTGCTGAACGGGCCGCCGCAGGATTTCATCAGCCGACGTGACTATTCCGAGTTGCTGAAGATTTACGCAAAGTCGCACCGGCTCAAGCTTGACGATGGCCGCGTCGTGCCGTGGATTGATGAAAACCTCAATCCCACGAACGGCGACTGGCTTTCCCGGACGCGCCTGAAGACCTGGAAGAACGGCACCTGGGACGCCGGCAAAGGCGGCGAAGAACGCGGCAAGGACTACAACCACTCGACGTTTTGCGACCTGGTGATCAACGGACTGGTCGGCCTGCGCCCTCGCGCCGACGATACGGTCGAGGTCAACCCGCTTGCGCCGGAGAGCTGGGACTTTTTCTGCCTGGATCGCGTGCCCTATCACGGGCGGATGCTGACGATTTGCTGGGACCGAACCGGCCAGCGTTACGACAAAGGCAAGGGACTCCGCGTCTTCGCCGACGGAAAGGAAATTGCCGCGTCGGAAAAACTCGCGCGCGTGACCGGTCAACTGCCGCCGCCGCCCGCGCCGGAAACCTCCGCTGGCTGGAAAAAGTTCGACGGCAATCCCGTGATGGGCGGGAAATACGGCACATGCTTTGACGTTTCGGTTTTGCGCGAGAGCGGCAAATACCGGATGTGGCTGTCGTGGCGACCGAAGCAATCCGTGGCGTTGGTCGAGAGCCCGGACGGTATTCATTGGAGCGAGCCGCCGCAAACCGTGCTCGGCCCGCGTCCGGAAACCGGCTGGGAAGACGACATCAACCGCCCCGTCGTCCTGAAGCGCGCAGACGGGTATCACCTATGGTACACCGGCCAGGCGAAGGGCCATTCCGCCATCGGCTATGCGACCAGCGCTGATGGCGTGACGTGGAAGCGAATGAGCGAGAAACCGGTCTTGACGCCGGTGCAAGCGTGGGAAAAAGTCGCCGTCATGTGCCCGCATGTTTTGTGGGATGCGGAAACGAAGCTGTTCCGGATGTGGTATTCCGGCGGCGAGCAGAACGAGCCCAACGCCATCGGCTACGCCACGAGTCCGGACGGTCTGGTGTGGAAGAAACACGACGCGAATCCGATCTTCATGCCCGATGCGCAGAGCCTTTGGGAAAAGCACAAAGTCACTGCCTGCCAGGTGGAGCGCGTTGGCGACTGGCATGTGATGTTTTACATCGGCTTCCGGGATGAACCGCACGCGCAGATCGGCCTTGCGCGCTCGCGCGACGGCATCACGAATTGGCAGCGCCATCCCGGCAATCCCATCGTGCGACCCGGCGAAGACAAATGGGATCACGACGCGTGCTACAAGCCCTACGCAGTCTTCGACGGCACGAAATGGCTGCTTTGGTACAACGGCCGCCACGGCGGTTTGGAACAAATCGGCGTGGTGTTCCACGCAGGCGAGGACCTCGGATTCCCGTGAGGCGGATGGAGGCAATTGGCCGGGTGAGCGGGAGCACGGAAGCGCCGGCAATGGAAGCGGAGCGCGGCGTTCATGCCGCTTCGTTCATGGCCCCGTAACGATGCGGTAAAACCGCCCGGGTTGTCCCTCAGCGATGGCATCGGTAGTGCAGAATTTCGCGCCGGTGCCGTTAATCTGCCCTCCCAGCGGAGTCCAAACATTGCTCGTGAAATTCGTGGTGTATTGGAGTTGATAAACCAGGTTCGTCGCCGTTGGCCAGCACAACTCTACCTGGGAGACGCGAATGGACAACTGCGCCGGAACCTCGGCCACGGACCAGTAAGGATCTTGGGGTAGCGATCCTTCAATGTCGTTCCACGAGCCCTGCGGCCAAGGAGCCGTCGGGGCATACATGAAAGAGTAATTCTCGTGGGCGAAGATTCCCGCGCCGTTGTTTGGCTCGCCGGGCGACCAATTCAGATAGGTCACCGGCTCTCCGCTCATCCAAGCCCACTGGCCTTCATGCCCTTCGTCGGTCAGGCCGATCTGAAGTGTTCGCGGGACGCCGCCATAGTTTCCAAAAGTGGCCAACACCCAGGCGTTCTCCGCCGCATCGTTGATCGTGACGAGGTGGCCACCCAACTCGACGGCCTGCGTTTCAGCGACGGTCGGATAGTTGGTTTCGAGCAGGTAGTAATAATGTCCATTGGCAGGGTTGAGCACGGGGCCGGCGAGCACCTGGGCGCCAAGCCGTTGACTGAATGTGCTGAGGCCAATCGCCAGCAAGACGCAAGCGAGAGCGAAGTTTGGACGGAGTGATTTCATAACAGGCTGATGGTTGGGGCGAACTAGGGCGCTGATTTCGTTGGTGGTTGATGTTTGGTGTTCCCCCCGGCGACCGGCTCTTCCGGTCAGGTCGAGGGGAGATGCCGTTCGGGAATTTCAAGTGAAAGCAAACCGAAATGACTTCTTGGGTCAAGCCTGTGGATTGCTGTCAATTTCGCCGTGCTGGTCCTTCTTCCGCGCAGTTCACGGACCGCGGATCCACCGCAACAAGTCAGCCATGTCCTGCGGCTTCAAAGCCGATTCAAACCCGGTCGGCATCATGGAAACATCCGAGGGCGACATCGTCGTGATGTCGCTGCGCAACACCGCGTGCTCCACGCCGCCGGCCACGCGCAACACGAGATTGTTTGCCGTCTCTGCGGAAACCAGGCCCGTGAGCGGCTCGCCGGATTTCACCGTCACGGTCCAGGCGCGGTAGCGGACTTGCATCGCCTGGCTGGGATCAAGAATCGCGGTGAGCAGCCAGTCCGCCGGCTTGTCACTCACCATGCCGAGATCGGGACCGACTTCGTTGCCCTCGCCGCGGAACCGGTGGCATGGCGTGCAGAGTTTTTGGAAGTGTGCCTGACCGCGCGCCGCGTCGCCGGTCAACTTCTCCACGCCTTCGTAACCGGCGATGACCTTGGCGCGGTCAGGAGAGGAGGGCGTCAAGGCAACGGCTGGGGCAGCGGGTTTGGGAATCGGTTCGGCCTTTTTCAATTGCGCGAACAGGGTGCTATCCGGCCGCAACGACGACATGATGGCGGTGCGGAGTAATTCATCCGCGTCGTCGCGCGCGGCGAGTTGGATCAGCACCGGTTCGCTTTTTTCGGGCGGCCATTCGCCCAGCGAAAAGGCGGTTTGGAATCGGACGGCGGCATCGCTGTCCAAGGCCAGCGTCTTGACGGCG
>CAIKLQ010000851.1 GCA_903828255.1 uncultured Verrucomicrobiota bacterium | reverse complement strand
CCGGTGGACTGGAATGCGCTCGAATTGAATCCGCCCGGCAAGGTCATCATGGACGGCACCGTGCTGGCTTTGAAAGCGGGCGAAACCCTTTCCCTGAATTTCTCCGCTCCACCTTGAACCCTCAACCGCAACCAACATAACCAACATCAACCACTAACCAGGATCATCTATGCCAGAATACCTTGCCCCCGGAGTATTTGTTGAAGAAGTCAGTTTCCGCAGCAAATCCATCGAAGGCGTCAGCACCAGCACGACCGCCTTTATCGGACCGACTCGGCGCGGCCCGACCGGCGCGACCGAAACGCCCGAACTGCTGACGAGTTTCGCGGACTTTGAACGTATTTACGGCGGCCTGAACGACCTGGCCCTCGCCGCCGGCGACAACGTGAACTACGTCGCGCACGCGGCGGCGGCCTATTTCAACGAGGGCGGCGCGCGGCTTTACGTGGCGCGGGTGGCCAGCGGCGTAGCGGCCGCGTCGAAAGATGTGGTGGGCGGCAGCAAATTCGTGGCGCGTTTCCCCGGCGATGCGGGCAACGGCAGCATCCAGGTTTTTCTGACGCGAACGCCCGTTTCTGCCAGCGCCGCTGCGAACACGTTGGAAGGCAGCTTCGTCCGGATTCGTTCCAACCCCGAAACCTTCGCGGTGAAAGATGGCGGGCACTGGAAGGATTCGGCGGACCTGACCAAGGCCAAGGATGTTTCTGCGGCCACCGACAAGATGGAAATCATTTCCGCCACCGTGGTCGCCACCGACGCGGATGGTTTTTCCGCGACCTACGGCGGCCTCGGCCTTCATGCGACGCACAAACAATTCATTGGCACCGTTCTGCACAAGGATGGCAATGGCCAGGCCGATAATGTCACCCGCATGTTTGAGTTTGCGGTGGCGGGCGGCGTCTCGGCGAAACAACTCTTTGATGTCTTCAAGCCGGACAACTTGGACAAGGACAACGAAGCGCCGAAACCCGTATCCTTCGCCCTGGGCGGCGCGGACGGCACAAAAGGCACGGACGTCATCCCGTCCGATTGGGCCGACGCCTTCAATGTCGTTGCCGGCTTGGACGACGTCTCCATCGTCGCCGCGCCCGGGCACACGCAATTGGGCGATCCCCTCGCGGGCGACGTGCGGTTGAAGCTCATTGCCCACGCCGAAACCCGGCGCTCATATCGCATTGCCGTCTTGGAAGTGCCCAAGGGCAAAACCCCGTCCGAGGCCAAGGATTACAAGGGGAACATTGATTCGAAATACGCCGCGCTCTATTACCCCTGGGTCCGCGTGCCGAACCCGCTGTTCGACCCGAACAATCCCGCCGAGGACGCGGAGCTGGTGTTGCCGCCGTCGGGTTTCCTGTGCGGCATTTACGCCCGCAGTGACATCGAGCGCGGCGTGTTCAAGTCTCCCGCCAACGAAGTCATTCGCGGCGCCCTGCGCTTCGAGCGGCTCATCAACACCGGCGAACAGGAGATGCTCAATCCCATCGGCGTGAATTGCCTGCGCTACTTTGCCGGCCGCGGCAATCGCGTCTGGGGCGCGCGCACCACGTCCTCCGATCCCGAGTGGAAATACGTCAACATCCGCCGCTATTTCCTCTACCTCGAACACTCGATTGACAACGGCACGCAGTGGGCGGTGTTTGAGCCCAACGGCGAACGCCTCTGGGCCAACGTCCGCGACACCATCACCAGCTTCCTTTACAACGAGTGGGTCAACGGCGCGCTTCTCGGCGACAAACCCGAGCAGGCGTTCTTCGTGAAATGCGACCGCAGCACGATGACCCAAAACGATCTCGACAACGGCCGGCTCATCTGTCTCATCGGCGTCGCCGCCATCAAGCCCGCCGAATTCGTCATCTTCCGCATCGGCCAGAAAACCGCGGATGCCCGCAGCTAACCTGCTTACTGATCACTGACCACCGATTACAGGAAAGGAAAAATCGCATGCCACGTTCAACTCCCTACGGCGCGTTTAACTTCAGCGTCAATCTCAACTCCCCCGGCGTGGACCCCGAGTCCGAATTGGGCGGGTTCTCCGATGTCGCCGGCCTCGTCACCGAGACGACGATTGCCGAATATCGCGTCGGCAACTCGAAGGAAAATCACGTCCGCAAAATTCCGCTCATGCACAAAGTCGGCGATGTCACGCTCAAACGCGGCCTCGTGGACTCGCTGGAATTCTTCGCCTGGATCAAGGAGACACGCACCGCAGGCTTCAAGGCCAAGCGCGACATCACCATCACGCTCAAGGACGAAACCGGCCAACCGGTCCGCAAATGGAAACTCCAGGCCGTGGTGCCGCTCAAATACACCGGCCCTACGCTCGCGGGCAAAGGCGGTGACGTCGCCATCGAGGAACTCGTGCTCTCGTCCGAGGGCCTGGAAGTTGAATAGTTGCGCCGCGGGCGTTGCCGTGCCCGCCTGTTCGGCAGGCAGGCCCGCGCCGGTTGCCGCAACCACGATTGGCGAAACCCGCGCGACTGGCGCGGAGATCGGAACCAGACGTTTGTGACCATGAACGGAGTGCTCTTCGAGGAAGCCCGGCCCGTTGCCGAGGTGTCGCCCAACCGGGCCGACATCGCGTGCTTCATCGGCTTCGTCAACCGCCGCGCCACCGCGCTGCCGGAATCCGTCAATACCTGGTTGCAGGAAAATGGCTGGCGTCCCGCGGACGCGCCGGTGG
>CAIKLQ010000850.1 GCA_903828255.1 uncultured Verrucomicrobiota bacterium | reverse complement strand
GTTTCTTCCGGCGTCTGGCCCGAGGAGACGGAGAGCTTAACTCTGCCGCCGACCGCATACATCTTTCCATCCGGGCCCATTTCGTAGGTGTATTCGATTCCGTTGGCCATCCCGCCGGCCGCCGCCAAGTGCGCGGCCTCGTGGACTCGCACTTGGCGATCCCGCGCCATGAGCTTGGCGACTTCCACCAACTCTTCCACCGACATTTGCCGGCCCCCACTTATCGGGTCTATTGCGCTCATTCCTGCCATAAAACTCCGGGCTAGTGCCCGTCCTTCCGTCCTGTGTGGACTTAACGGCTTATCGGCATTGCCGGCGGAAACTTGAGCAGTTTTGCCCGCCGAAAGGATTATTCTTGGAGGCCTCGTTGGGATGGCTTTCGGTTACGCCATCGGGCAAATCTGTTCATCGTCAACCAAGTGCGATCCCTACCGGCTGTCAGTCGAAGAAGCCGCCACCTCTGCTGGCTCCCAGCGGAACCTTGAGTTTTCGCCGGCGCAGCTTAACCAACGCACTACGGGAAAGTTTCAATCACGGAACCAGCCGCGACTTCCCAAACCGCCCGCTGATGCGATAGGCTCCTGCCATGTCGAAGCCGCTGCATCCGAAAGCGCGGGTCCTCCAGCGAGCCGGTTTGTTCGCGGGCTTGAAAACCTTTGCCGAACTCGAAACGCGCATCGCCGCGCTGCCGGATGAAAAAGCTCGCGGCGATGCCGTCGAGGTTTTTGCCGAAGCCTACCTCGCCACGCAACGCAAGCACGATGCCGCGCACGTCTGGCCGCATGGCTCGGTGCCGCTCGACGTTCTCAAGAATCTTGGCCTCACCCAACAGGACCAGGGCGTGGACGGCGTGCTGCAAACCTTGCTCGGCCATTTCGACGCCTATCAGGTCAAGTTCCGCGCCGGTCGCCCGTCGCTGACGTGGCGCGAGCTTTCCACCTTCATCGGCTTGGCCGACAGCCCGCGCATCCACAGCCGCGTGTTGCTCACCAACTGCGACGAACTCCCCGCCGTCCTCAACGACCGCCAGGGCTTTTTCTGCATCCGGGGCGCGGACTTGGATCGGATGGAAGGCGAAGACCTCCGCGCCATCGAAGCGTGGCTGGCGGAGGCCGCGTACACCGCGCCGAAGAAAACCCCGCAACCGCACCAGGCCGAAGGACTGGACGTGTTGCTTCCCGCGCTGCAAACGCACGACCGCGTTTCCGCCATCATGGCTTGCGGCACGGGCAAAACGCTCCTGGCATTGTGGGTGGCTGAACATTTTGCCAATACCGGTGGGGCGAGCGTCCCCGCGAGCCAGGCTGGGAGGGTTCCAGAGCCGGCTCGTCAGGAGCCTCGCCCCACCAATGCTGGTTGCAAGATTTTGGTTTTGCTCCCCTCGCTCGCGTTGCTGCGCCAGACGCTGCACGAATGGCTGCGCGAAACCAGTCTGCCCCATCTTGCCTACCTCTGCGTCTGCTCCGACCCGACCGTGAAGGAAGGCGTGGACGCGCTCTACGCAGCGGCGATTCTAGTGAGCGGCCGCTTGTGGGAGAGGGGGTTGGACGATTTTGCGGGACACCCGCCCGAATCTTTTTTAGCCTCGCCCCATG
>CAIKLQ010000849.1 GCA_903828255.1 uncultured Verrucomicrobiota bacterium | reverse complement strand
GTGTCGGCCAACCTTCCGCGCCTGAACGGATCGAATGCCTTCACGGCCCCGAACCAGTTCAGCGGCGTGGTGCTGGCTACCAATGCCACTAATGTTTTCAGCGGCAGCTTCACCGGCGATGGCGCGGGGGTGACGAATTTGAATCCGGCGAACCTGAGCGGCGGCACGGCGGGGATCAGCATCAGCGGCAACGCCGCCACCGCGACGACAGCCACGAGCGCGCTAAGCGCGCTGACGGCAGGCACGGCCACCAACCTGCTCGGCAATGTGCCGGATGCGCTGCTCTCCGCGAACATCGCGCGGCTCAACGGCACGAATGGGTTCACCGCCACCAATCGCTTCAGCGGCGTGCTCATCGCCACCAACGCGGCCAACCAGATCGCCGGCGTGTTCACCGGCAGCGGCGCGGGCTTGACGAATTTACCGGCGCTGGCCATCGCGCCGGGCAGCATCACGGCGGCCATGCTGGCGCCGGGCGCGGTTTCATACTTGGGCGCGGCGGATGGCTTCCCGACGAATGCGCTGCAGGTGGACGCGAACGGTCTGGTGGGCATCGGCACCGGCACGCCAGCGGCGGGCTTGCAGATCACCACCGGCGCTCCGCTCACGACCGCCACGGTGCTGTTTGAGGTGCAGGGTGGGAACAGCGGCTACACTAATCTCTACCAGGCCTCGATGCCGGCGCTCTCCGGCAATCTGCTGGCGGTCAGCGGCTTCTATGGTGTGACGCTGGTCAATATCGCCAATCCCGGCTCGCCCACGCTGTTGTCCCAAATCGTGCAGGGCACGGGAGATTTCACCAATCTCAACGGGGTTATGGGATTGGCTTGGGCGGGATCGAAACTGGTGGTGGCGGCCCAAAATTCCAGCGCGGTGACGATTCTATCGGCCGCAGACCCGGCCAATCCGGTGAAGCTGGCGGAGTTGCGCGATGGCATCGGCGGCTGGAACAATCTGGGCGGCGCTCATTCGTTGGCGGTCTCGGGCAACCTGCTGGCCATCGGAGCGGCCATGGACGGCGCGGTGACGCTGGCGGATATCTCCAATCCCGCTGCGCCGATGCTGCGCGGTTTAATGCTGGACGGTTTCAACGGCTTTACCAATCTGGAAAACGTCACCTCGGTGGCCTTGTCCGGCAACCTGCTGGCCATCGGGGCGGCCAACGACAATGCCGTGACGCTGGTGGATGTGAGCAATCCCGCCAGCCCGGTGAAGCTGGCGGAATTGCGACATGGCGTGGGCAGTTACACGAATCTGGCCTCGGTGCAATCCGTGGCCCTCGCTGGCAATCTGCTGGCGATTGCGGCATATGATTCCCATGCCGTGACGCTGGTGGATGTGAGCAATCCCGCCAGCCCGGTGAAGCTGGCGGAATTGCGCGATGGCGTGGGCGGTTATGCGCTGCGTAACCCCAATTCCGTGGTCCTTTCCAGTAACCGTCTGGCGATTGCGGCATTTGGTTCCAGCGCGGTGACGGTGGTGGATGTGAGCAACCCGGCCGCTCCCGTGCTGTTGCTGACGGTCAAGGATGGCGTGAACGGAGCCGATTACTTGGGCGGAGTCAGAGGCGTGGCCCTGGCCGGCACGAACCTGGTGGCCGCCGGCGATTCTGACAGTGCCTTCACCATTTTCGGATTGGGGACACAGTCCGCCGGGCTGGCGAGCGCGGGCTGGGTGGGCATTGGCACCGCGCTCCCCGTGGCCCCGCTCAATGTGGTGGGCAATGTGGTGGTGGAAAATGCCACCCTCTTCAATGTCAACAGCACCCATGTGGCCATCGGTTTAGGCGTGTCCGCCAGCGGCTATGCGGCCACCGCGCTGGGCCATTATACGACGGCCAGTGGCAATTATTCCACCGCGCTGGGCAGTGGCACGACGGCTAGCGGCGCCAACTCCACCGCCATGGGCAATTACTCGATGGCCGTTGGTATTGCTGCCACCGCGATGGGTGAAAACACGCTGGCCAGCGGCTACGCTGCCACCGCGCTGAGCTTCCACTCGACGGCCAGCGGCAATTATTCCACCGCACTCGGCAATTACACGAAAGCCGATGGTATCAGTGCCACCGCGCTGGGCAACAGCACGACGGCCAGCGGCGATTCGTCTACCGCGCTGGGCCAGGGCACGGTAGCCTTCGGCTCCGCATCCACCGCGATGGGTAGCTACTCGATGGCCTTCGGCATTGTTTCCACCGCGATGGGTACCAGCACGGAGGCCAGCGGCTACGCTTCCACCGCGATGGGCGAGGGCACGCTGGCCAGCGGCTACGCTTCCACCGCGATGGGCCAAAGCACGCTGGCCAGCGGGAAGGCGGCTTTTGCCGGGGGCAGCAACACCCTGGCCGCGGGCTTCGGTGCCGTGGCATTGGGCGTGAATACCAAGGCGAACGATTATGCCACCGCTATGGGCAATGGCACGGTAGCCAGTGGCTATGCGGCCACCGCACTCGGCATCAGCACTTTGGCCAGCAGTTGGGGCTCCACTGCGATGGGCTACGATACGAAGGCTACCAATAATAGTTATGCCACCGCGATGGGGATAAGCACGACCGCCAGCGGCTATGCGGCCACCGCAATGGGCCATAGTACGCTGGCCAGCGGCTACGCTGCCACCGCGCTGAGCTTCCACTCGACGGCCAGCGGCGATTATTCCACCGCGATGGGTTATAATGCCTTGGCCACAAATGCCAGCTCCTTCGTCTGGTCGGACTCCAGCGCATCACCGGGCGCCACCTCCATCTCCAGCAATTCCGTGACAATGCGCGCCGCGGGCGGCTACCGGCTCTTCTCCAACTCCGGCAGTTTGGCGGGCGTCTCGCTCGCCGCCGGCGGCACGGCGTGGGCGGTCATCTCCGACCGGAATGTGAAGAAGGATTTCGCCGCCGTGGACAGCGTGGGCATCCTGGAAAAACTCGCCGCCATGCCCGTGACGCAGTGGCATTACCAATGGGAGGACGCCGGCCTCACCCCGCACATCGGGCCGATGGCACAGGATTTCAAGGCCGCCTTCTACCCCGGCACGGATGACAAAAGCATCACCACCCTCGAAGCCGATGGCGTGGCCTTCGCCGCCATTCAAGGGCTGAATGAAAAAGTGGAAAGCGGAAAGCAGAAAGCAGAAACGCGGCTCGAAAGGCTGGAAACTGAAAATGGGGAGTTGAAACAGCAGAACGACACGCTGGCCCAGAAGTTGAACGCGCTGGAAAAGCTGGTGCAAACCCTGGTCAAAAACAAATGAGGCAGCCATGAAAAACCAAGGGTTAACAAACGGGGCTGGGCTGGCAGGACGCCTCCCCATGAACCGTCCGCACCGCCGACAGGTCTTGGAGTGCGCCAGCCCTCTGGCGCTTTCGACCACCCACGACTTCCAAAGCGCCAGAGGGCTGGCGCACT
>CAIKLQ010000848.1 GCA_903828255.1 uncultured Verrucomicrobiota bacterium | reverse complement strand
GCTACCGCATGAAGGATCAAATCAACCCCTGAAACGCCGCCCGGCTGCCGGAAGGGCGTGCCGCTGCGGTCAGATTTTCAAACCGCCGCTTTTTCACTACTTTCGCGCCGCCACTCACAGTGGCGCAACGCCCCAAATTGTTTCCCGCTTTCGCGGGCGGTTTCCGCCGCGTTCTTCTTCCCGCGTTTGGGCAGCACCACCACTGGCACATACAATTCCAACAACTCGCGATCCCCCATCCGTGAGAAACCTTTGTCAAAACTCACGCTCCCCAGGCCGGGCGCGCCGTGCCGGCCCAGCAGCCGATCCACCACCGCAAGGCTTTGATCCACTTCGGCTTCCTGGAGCAACACGACGTAATCTTGGATCCATTGATTTTGATCGGTCGCCAGCAACAGGCGGTGGCCCAGGTCCACGTTGGGCCGCTGCTTGCCTTTCTGAATCCACTCGGGGTGCGGCTCGAAGAGGGAAACCATTTTCTCGTGCGCTGGAATCGTTTCTTCGTTGAGCAACCGGCGTTGGCCCAGGTCCAAATGTTTGTCGAGCAGCAGCTGGAAATAGGCGAGTCGATCCCAGCGCACGGAGTCCACCGCCAGATCACAGAGTTCCAATAGGCTGAGCCGCACTTTGGCAGAGAGCGCCCGGCCCACGGCCAGATAGTCCCGCACCGCGGGTGTGACCCGGGCGGCCTTGTTCGCCCGCCGCGGTACACGATTTGGCTGGTGCTCCGTTGGAGATTCTTGAGTTGCCGCCGCCAGTCCTTGCACTTGCGCCAGCCGGGCAGCGCGTAACCCGATGCGCGCAGGCCTTCCACCAAGTCCACACACTTGCGGCCCGCGTCCCAGAGCCGGTTCAAGTCGGTGGGGAAATGCACGGCGGTTTCGAGCACATACGTGTCCACTTTGAGCGCCAGCGGTGCGAGCGGGCCCCCGACTTTTCTCACGAACACCGCGCGCCCGGCGGTGGCGATGCGCGCGTTGATTCGCGGCCAGAGCGCTTCGTCGAGCCGCGCGACGTCGTCCCGCAGCGTTTGATGGCCGAACGGTTTGCTCGCCACACCCCACGGTACGGCGGGCACTTCGAGCCTCTGGCGCACGAGGGCATCGTAGTTGGCGAGGGTTCCATCCGATCCCAATCCGCATCCAAGCCCAGCCGCACGACGCCGCGGACCAGAATTTGCCAGAGATGCAGACCGGGCCGGTTGGTGGCTTTTTTATCCGCGAGCACGACCGCTTCGATCAGGGCCAGAATCTCGCTCTTGAGCGTGGGGTGCATCCATACCCATTGGAGACCGGCGAGGATCGGCGGAAGTTCATCGCGGCTGTGGAGTGGCAGGCGAATCTTTTCAATGGGCGTGAGTTGCAGAGCGGGCTGGATTTGAAAACGATGGCGCATAGCGAGAGAGGAGGGCGAAGGTTGCTGGGGCAGACCGCGGAACCCCCGCAACCATTCAAAATGATTGCCAACATTCGCAGGGTCACAGCAAGCGAAAGCTCCATGCCTGCGGGCGCCATCTTCGTTGAACGCCGTTCACTAGATAGGATTTTTTTAATACCCGCCGCTGGCAAAGCCGCTGCGCTTGACCGTGCCGGGGTTAAATTATTCAGCGCGGTTGCACCATCTCGGGTGGGAGTTACGGACCGGCAACTCGGGGCTGCGGCAGACGGATGCGATGTGGGACGCGGCGCTGTGCCGGGTGAAATCGCGTGGCCAGAATTTCAACCTCAGCACCTTCGCGTTCAAGTTGAGACTAACTATTCGCTTGCGCCCTGCCGGGCTGAGAACTGCCAGCGGGGGAGGCGACTTGTGGCTTTCCGTTACCGCCATTCGAGGTTGGCGTCCGCGAGATTGCTTTACTGCCGTTATTTACCGCGTCACCTGGTCGCGGCGAACGGCGAGAAAGCTACCGCCTCAATCTCCACCAGCAATTCGGGCCGGCAGACGTCGGCGTGGAGGTAAAGGGCGGGAATCCGCGGGAGGCGGCGCTCGCAGACTTCGCGGCAGCGTTCGTAGTCCTCGCGGCGCTTCACATAGACGCGCAACTTCGCGATGTCCCGCAGCGTCGCGCCCGCGCCGGGCAGGCCGTGGTGGGCGAAATTTTCCGGCGCGATCAGGCGCTCAATGTTTTCGATGGTCTGCTCCGTCTGGCGCACGATGTCGCCGGGGTGCAAGGTCTGCGAATTGACGATGCTCGCGGTGCCGGACAGCAGCGTGGAGACAAAATGCCCCTGCACCACCGCCATCGCGCGCGAAAACTTCGGACTCTGCGGCGAATGGCCCGGCTCGTAGTGGTAAGCTGGCGTCTGGCTGGGGTTTTCCAGCGGCAGCAGGAAGACGTCGGGCCGCTGCGAATCGAGGGCCATGCAGGTCATTGTCACCCGCGTGCTGCTCGTGCCGATGCCGGTGCTGGCGGGATAAATCGTCTCCGGCGCTTGCGCGGCCCGCGCTTTCTTCGCAAAGCGGATGTCGCGGTAAAAATCCGTCCGCGCGCGGTTCAATTCTTGATAGCGTTGCCGCCCTGGTTCGCCGCTGTTGATCTGGTTCACATAGAGCCAGGTTCGCACCACTTGATCAAAAACCACGCCCGCTTCGGCTAGGCGTGCCTCCATCAGCTTGAACGCGGCGATGGATTCGGCGTAAGGTCTATCGACGCCACCTTCCCCGTGAATTCCGCCGCAATGAATCCAGCGGATGCCGTCCGATTCCACCGTGAGCAACTCTGGCCCGAGGCGCTTCACGGTCACGCCGGGCCCGCCCAGCGCCCACAATTCCACGCCCAGCGCCGCACCGCAGCAGGGCGGTTGCGCCACGATCGTCGTCACGGGCATGGCTTCGCCAAAACGCGCGCGGACCAGTCCCAGACATTCCGCCTCGTTTGCGGGGTCGCGCAGAAAAACCATCATCGTCGTCGCGGTCAACCGTGCGGGATGGCGGGCAATGATGCAGGCCAGTTGGGCGAATAATTCATCCGCCTGCTCGCGAAAACCACCGTGCGCGTGGGGCAGCGCCATCACGGCCATCCGCGCGAGGTTGCCCAGGTCCACGACGGCGTGGCGTTCGGGGCCGAGCTTCAACTCACAGGACAGGCCGCACGGCGCCGGATGGCTGCACGGAGTCGGAAAGGTCAGTCGGCAATGGTCCAGCGCAGGCGAAGCGTCCGTGCCAGTTCGCCCGGGGGCGACCGGCGCGGCGGCGCAACGCGCGTCCGGCGGAGTTTTGATGGGACTTGGTGCGGTCATTATTGAATTGACACGCAACATCGTCAGCGAATCCTGTCTCAGGTCAAGAAAGCTTTGACTCATCGGCGTTTTACGTGGCGCCGAATTCGATCGGAAAACTCATGCAAACTAAGTCCCATCATCTGGTTTCGGAGACCGCGCGCCGCGCCGCAAGGCCGGTTTCATTCACCCTCAACCGGGTAGTGACACGGGCGTCGCGCCCGTGCGAACCGCAACATCTGGGTGAGACGCCCGTGCCACTAACGCCCTGCCCGCCGCGCTGCGCCCCCCGGGTTAGAGCCTCAAGGCGCGGAATTCCGCTTCGGAGAATTCTCACCCTCCTCCTGCTCGTTGCGTGCGTCGGCACGGTGCCCCGGGTCTGTGGCGCAGCGGCGAAAGAGAAATCGTCGCCCGCGGCCGCGAAAATTGATCCCGACAGTTTGCTCGCCCGTTTTCTCTCGCGGCAGATGCTGGGCGTGGAGGAAATCGTTTTTGCCGCCCGCGCGCTGAACCCCAGCGACGGCCATTGGTATGCGAACTTCGGCTATTACTCGCACGACCCGAGCCGCAAAGCCTACGCCAAGGGCACAAAGCTTTACCGCTGGAATCTCCGCACCCATGAGTTGACGGCGCTGCTCACGGACGAAACCGGCGGCGTGCGTGATCCGCAGGTCAGTTACGACGGGAAGCGAATTCTCTTCAGCTACCGGCCCGGCGGCACCGAGCAATATCATCTCTACGAACTCGACCTGAGTGACGCAGCCGCAAATTCGCAATCTGAAATCCGCAATCCGAAATTGAAACAGCTTACGAGCGGCCCGTTCGACGACTTCGAGCCAACTTACATGCCCGACGGCGGAATCATTTTCGTCAGCAGCCGGTGCAAGCGCTGGGTGAATTGCTGGCTCACGCAAGTGGCCGTGTTGCATCGTTGCGACGCCGATGGCACGAACATCCGCGCGCTCTCCAGCAACAACGAGCACGACAACACGCCCTGGCCGTTGGCGGATGGGCGGATTGTTTACACGCGGTGGGAATACGTGGACCGCAGCCAGGTTCACTTCCATCACCTCTGGGCCGCGAACCCCGACGGCACCGCGCAGACGATCTGGTTTGGCAATTTGCATCCCGGCATCACAATGATTGACGCCAAGTCCATTCCCGGCAGCGACAAGATTGTGGCGAGCTTCAGCCCCGGCCACGGCCAGCGCGAGCACGACGGCATCATCACCGTCGTGGACCCGAAGGGCGGCCCGGACGCGCAAGCCTTCGCCCGGACCATCAACAAGAACGCGCACTTCCGCGACCCGTGGGCGTTCAGCGAAGACTGCTTCCTCGCCGCGAGAGGCGACACGCTCGTGCTCATGGACGGCACGGGCCGCGTGGAGGAACTCCTCAAGCTGCCGGCCGCCGACCGCGCCGCCAAACTCGAATGTCACGAGCCGCGTCCGCTCGCGCCGCGCCCACGCGAACTCGTCATCCAGCCGCGCGCGAAGCCGGAGCAAACCACCGGGCGCATGTTGCTCGCGAACGTCAACGATGGCCGCAACATGACCGGCGTAAAACCCGGCGACATCAAGAAACTCCTCGTGCTCGAAACCCTGCCTATGCCAATCCACTACACCGGCGGCATGGAGCCGATCAGCTACGGCGGCACGTTCACGCTGGAACGGATTCTCGGCACGGTACCGGTGGAGGCGGACGGCTCGGCCTACTTTGAAGTACCGGCAATGCGCAGCGTGTTCTTTGTGGCGCTGGATGAAAACGACATGGCGGTGAAGCGGATGCAAAGCTTCACCAGCATCCAGCCCGGCGAAGTTCAGAGCTGCGTCGGCTGCCATGAACACCGCTCGCAAACTCCCCGCGCTGAGTTCCACGAAACCCTCGCCCTCCGCCAAGCCGCCGCGCGCATCGAACCCATCCCCGACGTGCCGCAGGTTTTTGATTTCCCACGCGACGTGCAGCCGGTGCTCAACGAGCTTTGCGCCGATTGCCACGGCTACGAGAAAACCGCCCGCGGCGGCCCGCGCGCCGGGCGGCTGATCCTCACTGGCGACCGCGGCCCACTCTACAGCCACAGCTACTACATGCTCACCATCGCGCGCCTGTTCGCCGATGGCCGCAACCAACCCAAGAGCAATTACGAGCCGCGCGCCCTCGGCAGTTCCGCCAGCAAACTGCTGACGATGCTCGACGGCACTCACTACAGCGTGCAAGCCACGCCGCACCAGAAAAAGCTGCTGCGCCTCTGGATTGAATCCGCCGCCGCCTATCCCGGCACCTACGCCGCGCTCGGTTGCGGGATGATCGGCAATTACTCGGAAAACAATCTGATCAACACCGGCGCCGACTGGCCCGCCACGAAAGCCGCGGCCGGCGTTGTCAAAGAACGCTGCGCCAGTTGTCACGACCAGCCCAGTCGGCTGCTCCCGCTCGATCTCGCCGACGAGCGCGGTGTTTCTTTCTGGCAACCAAGCATGGACGACCCGCGCCTGCTCACGAGCCGGCATATCGTCTTCAACCTCACGCGCCCGGAAAAATCCCTCATGCTGCTCGCGCCGCTGGCGACGTCCGCCGGTGGATGGGGGCTGTGCCGCGACGCGAAATCAAATTCGCCCGCCACCGTCTTCGCCGACACGAACGACCCCGGTTACCAAGCCTTGCTCGCGCTCGTCACCGCTGGAAAAGGCTTCCTTGCGAAAAACACCCGCTTCGACATGCCTGACTTCCGCCCGCGTCTGGATTGGGTTCGCGAAATGAAACGCTACGGCATTTTGCCCGAAAGCGCGAAGCCCGAGGAAGTGCCTGACGTTTACGGCATCGAGCAGAGGTATTGGGAATCGCTGTGGCACAAGCCCGCGCCGGCCCCAACGCCGGTCCAAGCGAGCAACCCGTAGACAGGCAGTGCGTCTGTCCTGCGGAATCGTCACGGATAAGGCACTAAGTAGCCGCGAGTCCAATCCGGCTGCGGAGGCAGGATTCCAGCGCTCACCTCGGGTTTCCAAATTTCATCCGTCTTACGTGAGGTGGGCCCAAGTTCAAACTCGTAGTGGCTCAGGACCGGCCCGGCATACACGGCCCGGTCACCGAGGCCACAGTCCACCGCGATCATGAGCAGGTTCAAATTCCCGACGCCTTCGTGGAGGATGCTGCCGGGATCGCCCACAACATCGTCCCTTGGGTCCGTGTGGACATCCGTCACCAAGGCATCCCAATAATCCGATCCCTCGCCATCGCCAGGGGGCCCGCTGTTGTTTCGATGTTCAGGGGGCAGATACTCACTCCCGGTTTGATAGAACAAGGTGGGGTACCAGCCAGTGTAGGTTCTTCTTCCAATGTAGTCGAATTCCACCAGGTGTTGAATGAACAGGTTCTCCGCCGAGGATAGCGCCGTCAGGGTCAGTTCCTTTTCAGAAATGGCGCGCAGGGTTTCCGTCGTGTTCAGGAAATTGTCCAGCACCGCCAGCCGGTTGGAGTGCAGGGTCGCCCCACTCACCGAGACTACAAAGGGATTGTAATTCGTATCGTAATGCCAGTAATCGAAAACCCCGTTGGTCGAAAGCGTCGCCAGCGCCTCCCGCATGGCCAACGCCATTTCGTGCATCCGCGCCCAAAACGCCGGCCGCGGCTCGACATAGCCCTTCGGGTAAATACAAGCAAAGTTCTCGGTGTAGGATTGCTCCGCGTAAAGCACCGTGTCGTGTCGGAGTTCCGTCCACGAGGCCAGTTGGGTGTTCAACGTCTTCATAGCCCACGCCCGCGTGCGCAGGGCCTCGGGATACTGCGGGGTCGTCGTGGGAGTCGAGAGTTCGCGCAAGCAGGCAAGCCAGTGGTTGTAGATGGTGTTGGTCCAGGCGGCGGGGCTTTGGGCATCAATGACATTTCGTACGGCGGCCAGGTTGTGCTGATACTTTCGGCCATCGCGCCAGTACGCCCGGCCGTCGGCTGGCACCAGATTAGTGCGCGCGATTCGGGCGGCCAGTTCGGGCACGACTTGGCTGTTGCCGAAGATTGAGAACGCGACATCGAGCGCACTCGGTACGCGGCGCAGGACTTTGTCCTCCAGACCCGGAATCCCGTCTTCGTCCCAGATGATCTGGTCAAAAACACATTTCCCGAGCGCCCAGCTATCCATGACGAAGCGCCGGCCCATCACGGTGAACGACCGCGGCAGCTTGACCTGCTCGGCACTCAAGGGAGACCAATAATATCCGCCGGCGACTTGCTGCATTCCCAGTTGACCGGTCATGAGCTGGTTTTGGAGGTTCGTCAACGCCGCCTGATTTGGCAGGTTGGCCGGCGAAGTGATGCCCGCCGCCAGCAACAAATCGTGCAGTTGCGCAAAGTTCAGCGAGTCGGGAGTCCCGACCAGCAGTTCCAGGGTGTGGTTGAATTGAAACCATTTGCTGAATTGCCCGGAGTTCTGGAGCAGTAATCCCAGCGCCACCGCGCCGGAAAGCTCCCGCAGCGTGTTCGTTGGACTGCCCGGAAGCGGTTCGATTCCGGTGGAATAACCCGCGTAGCGGAAGTCCGCCAGAGCGCACCACATCATCGCGCGAAAGTATTGCGATAGCTGGGCTGAACTTGCGTATTGACCGCGCACCTGGAACTGGGAGAAGTCCACGGTGCGGGGTTCACCAAACAAATTGATGGGGGCGGGCTGCAGACTGTTGATGGTGTTAAGCGTCGTGATGACGCGCGTTGTTTGCCCGAGGGATCCGTAATTGTTGACGCCGCTGGCGAGCGACCGGGCCACGGCTAGAAAATAGTCGGCGTCCCAGACCCCGTTGGTTATCGCCGTGCCGGTGGATTGCGCCCAAAGCGCGGGCACTTGCGCCGCCATGGCATTGAGCAGTTCCGACAACTTCGGCTGCAAACAAGTCTCTTCGATCTCGTTGAGCATGCTCACAAACGACCGGTGCCAAGCGTGTAGAAGCGCATCGGTGGTGACGAAGACCGGAAGGTCGTCGGTGTAGATGTCGTAAAAGACGTCGGCGAAGCTGGCACGTTGCATTCGTTGGCTCACCACAAAGCCGTTCGTCTGGAACACCGCGAATTCATTTGTGTTGAGCCGGAAGTCATACAGGCGGCGGTTCTGCCAAATGTTGGTCGCATTCCAGACCGCCGGGTCAATGCTGAACAAATTCCAAAACTCCGCCGTCGTCGGATCGAACGTAAGCCCCGGCAAATATTGATTTGTCGCACCATACTGCGCGACGAAATCCGCCAGCGAAAGCTGGCCGATGCGCTGGAGTTCGCGTCCGAATTCCGTGGCGTAGCCGTAAACCGAGGCCCCTGAGCGGCTGCCGCCAGGGGACAGCTTCACACTGGCGGCCACGCGGTAAAAAGCGCGCTCGCCGACCAGCGGCACGGCCACGCGCAGCAGTTCATCCGAGACCCCGACGCTGCCGCTGATCGGGCCACCGACGTTCTGCCAGGCTTGCAGATTGGTGCTGCACTGGATGGTGTATTCGGGATACGTCCCGCTCACGGGCAGCGCCATTTGGGAGTGCAAACCGATTTCGCCCTGGGGTCCGAGCGACTTGTATTGGAGGACGATCTGGTCAGTCGCCCCGGGGGCGTGGATAGCGGCGAAAAGAAGAATGCCGCCGAGGCAGGTGGATTTCGTAGGCTTTAGTTTCATAGCTTTCCCTCAACATAATCAAGTTACTCCCACCACCTTCGGGTGCAATTCAATTTCTTGTTTATGTCTGGTGGCGGGTGCTTCAGCTTCTTGCAGCCAAAATCGCTAGAAAATTCTTCACCACAGTCCGCCGGTTACGATCGCAAACGAAAACGACTTTCACGCCAAACTGGACGAACTGCCCCATCCCCTGCTCGCCGCGACGCTGACTCACGCCCGCGCCAAGTAACGGGGCAGAACAATGCGAAGGCCGTTGTCAAAATCGTACCGCAGATTTCCCAATCGGCAGCGCGTCCAAAACCAGAACGCCGATTGGAATTCGCGGCGCCCGCAGACTGGATGCGCTGCGATACAGCAGACTGGGAAGTCTGCACTACGTTCTCGCCGCACACGGCCGCCGTTGCCGAGCGGCTTGGCTAACGGCCCGGTAATATCCGACCAACCATCGGCTCCGGGCTTGCAGTTTGCGTACGGGTTCTTGATGCTTCCGACCGTGCGAATTTTCAATCCTTCAGCATCGCATCGCTCGACCGGCTTTGCACAGATCGGCGGATGCCAACTTGGGCTGGCGCTGCTAGTGATAGCGCTTGATCCGGCTTCCGCTCAACCAATCACCTTTCAAGTTCCGCCTCATGCGCGGTTTGTTGCGCCCGACACGGCCGTGATTTCCTGGCAGAGCGATTCGCCGGGTGGAGGCAGCGTCGAGTTCGGACTCGGCGAGAAATTCGATCAGCAAATCCGTGATCCCAGGTCGCTAGGCACGCACGAAGTCACCTTGCGCGGACTCCAACCGAAGGCCCGCTACCAATACCGAATCCGCTCCGGCGCGGCCAGTGACGCGGCGCGCGCGAGTGAAGCCTTTGAACTGGACAACGCAGTGAATTACTCCGTTGCCCGAATTTTTGGGAGCAACGCGCCGTTTGCCAGTGACGCCCGCAGCCAGCGCTACGCTCAACTCGCGCAAGAGATCCTCTCCACCACCGGCATCACGCGCGGCTACTGCTTGGTGCTCGATTGCAACGAAGGGCGGCTCGCTTACGAACTGGCCCGGCGCAGCGAGTTGATCATCGTCGGCGTGGACACAAACGCAGAGCAGATCGCTCGCGGCCGAGTCGCGCTCGGAAAGGCGGGTGCTTACGGTTCGCGGATCACGCTGCGACACGTCGAGTCGCTCGATCAACTGCCGTTCCCGGAGTCGTTCGCGAACTTGGTCGTCGCGAATGATTGGCCCGCTGGTGGCGAATTCCCCGGTGGCGCGGCTCGGTTGTTGGCGCATCTCCAGCCCGCCACCGGCGTGGCGTTCTTTGGTCCGCTGCGCTCCTCGACGGCAGTCGAAATCAGCCTGCGCGTCAGCCAATGGATCGGTGGTTTCAAGGCCGCGTGGGACTTTGAGAAATCGCCGGCGGGCGGCTGGGTGAAAATCCGTCGCGATCTGCCGCCGAAGACCGGCTCCTGGACGCACCAATACGGCGAACCTGGCAACACCGCCAACAGCGGCGAGGGTTTACAGGGCGTCGCCCGGACGGATCGGCTCGAAGTGCAATGGCTCGGCCGACCCGGTGCGGATTTTGGCATTGATCGCAACCCGCGGATGCCCGCGCCGCTCGCGGTGAACGGACGGCTTTTTCATCAGGGGCTGAACCGCATCGTCGCGCTGGATTCCTACAACGGCGCGGTGTTGTGGTCGCTCGAAATCCCGGCTCTGCGCCGCGTCAACATGCCGCGGGACGCTGGAAATTGGTGCGCCGATCCCGAGCACCTGTATGTCGCCATCAAGGACCGCTGTTGGACGATAGCGGCCGGAACGGGCGAACTGCTCCGCACGTTTCAGGTGGCCGATGCCGGCTTTCGCTCCTCGCACGACTGGGGCTACGTCGGGCGGGTCGGCGATTTGCTTTACGGCAGCAGCGTCAAGCAAGGCGCGGTTTATACGGATTTCTGGGGCACGGAAAGTTGGTATGACAAAACCTCCGGGCCGGGCACGGAAAAAATTTGCAGCGACGATTTGTTCGCGCTCGCTCCGGAGAGTGGTGAGTTGAAATGGCGTTATCGCGGCGGCGTGGTGATCAACTCCACCATCGCGATTGCCAGTGGCAAGTTGCTGTTCGTCGAATGTCGCAACCCCGAAGTCATGGCGCTCCCCACGAGTCGCATCGGATCGCCCCAGCTCTGGGAGAACCAGTTCCTTGTTGCGCTGGACGCGCGAACCGGGGCCAAGCTTTGGGAGCAGCCAATTGATACGGCCGATGGGATAGTTGTGTTTTACCTCCTTGCCGCCGCCGATAAGGTGTTCATCGCCGCATCGGCTGCGGGCAAATACAACCTCTACGCCTTTAGCGCCGGGGATGGAAAGAGTCTGTGGCAGGCGACGCACGACTGGCCCAACAACAATCACGGCGGCCACATGCAACACCCGGTCACGGTCGCCGACCGCATCTTCCTCGAACCCTGCGGCTACGAAATCGCGACGGGCAAACTGGTGACGAAGGACGTGGGCCGCCACGGTGGCTGCGCAACCTACGCCGCCACACTGAGCGCATTGATTTACCGGGGCGAGGGCGGACGCGTCGCCATGTGGGATACCGAGAGTGGCGCGGTAACGAGTTGGTACAATTTGCGTCCGAGTTGCTGGCTAAGCACAGTGCCGGCGAACGGCATGGTACTCTCGCCCGAAGGTGGTGGGGGTTGCAGTTGCGGCAACTGGCTGGAAACCTCCATCGGCTTTGCGCCGGGGCGAAAGGCGGCGGCAAAGTGAGGAGAAAATCTTGATGAACTCGCAAATACAAATCTCAGTTCGTGTGCAACGCCAAGCTGTTTCGAAAAACGCGCTCACGCTTTGGAGTACGGCGACTTGTCGCCGCTTTGACCGCTTTGGCGACTTGTCGCCAAAGCAGCGCCGCGCAGAGCGGCGCGACGGGAGATCTAGGCCAACCGCTCAGGCCAAAGCCGTTCGCACCACGACATTCGACGGCGACAAGTCGCCTGCGCAAAGCGGTGAGAACTCACCGCACTCCAAAGGCTGCGCCGTCTGCCGGCCATCCACAATGGTTCCGGGGAGCGCAGGCCGCCGGTCTGCCATGTTTGGCGGCTCGCCAAACACTTCGTCCGAGCATTCTCTCGGCTGCTTGTTGACGAGAAGCAAGTTTAGTGGACGAGGTTTTCGGCGAGACGCCGCAACCGGCCTGCGGGCCGCAGTTGCTCCGTTTGCTCTGATCGTAGCCTTCCTTTTCCTTTCCGCTTCCCATTCCCTTGCCGCTGACTGGCCCACGTACCGCGCCGACAACCGCCGCAGCGGCGTCACTTCGGAATCCCTCCGGTTTCCGCTGTCCCCAGCTTGGACCTACAGCTCGCCCACTCCACCGCAAATGGCGTGGACCGGGCCAGCGAAATGGGATTCCTACGCCAACCTCCGCCAGCTCGAATCCATGCGGAACTTTGATCCCGCGTTCTTCGTGATCGCGGTTGGCGACTCGGTGTATTTCGGATCGTCAGTGGATGATTCGGTCCACTGCCTCGACGCCACCAGCGGCACGGAGAAATGGGTTTTCCCGACCGACGGGCCGGTGCGGTTGCCTCCCGCCTGGCACGCAGGGAAAATCTATTTCGGCTCGGACGACGGCTTTGCCTACTGTGTCGACGCCAAGCAGGGCAAGTTGATCTGGAAACAAAAACCATCCGGCACGGAAAGCCTGCTTCTCAATGACGGCAAGTTGATTTCGCACTGGCCGTGTCGCACCGGCGTGGTGATCGAAAACGACCTCGCCTACTTCGGCGCGTCGCTGCTGCCGTGGGAGCCTTCCTACCTTTGCGCCGCGGATGCGGTGACAGGCGCGCTAGACGGCCCAGGGCGCTACCGCCTCACCTTGGAACATCTCACCATGCAGGGCGCAATGCTCGCCACGTCCTCGCGCCTCTATCTGCCCCAAGGCCGACAGCGTCCCGAGATGTTCGAGCGCACCAACGGACGTGCCATTGGTGGCTTTGGGGGTTCCGGCCAGGGCGGAGTGTTCGCCGTCGTGAGCCGGACGGATGAGTTCATGCACGGCAGTGGCCAAAACCACGGCGTGGAGGGCGAACTTCGCGGGTTCGATGCGAATAGCCGGGATTACTTCGTCACGTTCCCCAAGGCCACGCGCATTGTCGTCACGGATGAGACCGCCTATCTGAACACTGGCGTGGAGCTTTCCAGTTTTGCCCGCACCCGCTATCTCGAACTGGGCAAACGCCAAACTCAACTGCTGGCCGAACAAAACAAAATCAAGGAGCAACTCAAGAAACTCGGCAACAAAGCGGGCGAACCGGAGTGGGACAAGTTGAAGGCCGACCTCCAGCCCCTCGAGTCGGAACTGGCGACTTTGCCTCCGAAGCTATCCGCTTGTTACCTCTGGCGCACCGCCGCCGACTGCCCGCACGACCTGATCCTCGCCGGGCCAACGCTATTCGCCGGAGGTGACGACCAGGTGACCGCCTTCGATGCCGCCACCGGCAAAGTGCTTTGGTCCGCCCCAGTGAACGGCAAGGCTCACGCATTGGTGGTCGCGAATGGCCACTTGTTAGTAAGCACCGATCGCGGAACGATTCACTGCTTTCGGGTGGGCGCAGGTGGGTGAACTACGCCGCTCCACACACCTGACAATCGGGTCGGCGGCGGGTTTTCACCGAGCGAAAAGACATCGTCCGCAGGTCGCAGGTCAGCAGCCGGCTCCGCAACGGCTCGCCCAGTCCGGTCAGCAATTTGATCACCTCCATCGCGCCTAGGCAGCCCACCATGCCCGCGACCGCCCCGAAGACGGGGAACTCCCGCCGCCAATCGGGAGGCGGCTCGGGATACACGCACGCGAGGCACGGCGTCTGGCCCGGAACGATGGTGGTGATTTGGGCCTCCAGTTCATAGACCGCACATTCCACCATCGGCTTTCCCTGACGCACGGCCTCGCGATTCATCAGGAAGCGTTCCTCAAACAGCGGCGCACAATCCGCCACCACGTCAGCCTGTCCAACTAGGCGCGCGACGTTGGCTGCCGAAACATTCTCCGCCACGGCCACCACCTCTAGACGCGGATTCAGCGCCCGCAATCGTTGGGCGGCACATTCCACGCGCGGCCGGCCTAGCCAGTCGTGCGACATGAGAATTTGCCGGTTGAGATCGCTTGGCTTCAGGTTGCCGGCGTGAGCCAGAATGATTTTGCCAACGCCCGCCGCGGCCAGTTCCAAGGCCACCGCGCCGCCCACGCCGCCGCCGCGCGAGATGAACACAGCCGCCCCTTTGAGGCGGCGTTGGCCGGCTTCGCCAAAACCTGTGACCCACATTTGCCACTCGTAAACCTGGCGCTCAAGGTCGGAGAGGGCAGGGGGCGGGGGACTGTTTGGGAGTTTAGCGGTGTTCACGCGAAAGCCCCCTTCCCATGACCCGCGTCGCGTCCCGCCGACTGGTAGTCTGCTGTATCACCGACGGGTAGTCGGGCGGGCAGCACCATTGCTGGGCGCGCGAGAATTTCCAAACCCTTGTCACGCGCACGGCCTGCGGGGTGACCAAGGCGTCGCGGGCAAGGCGGTAACTTGTGAGCTTTTGGCCAAGTCCTTAACCAGCCCGTCCGCGTGACTCTTGGCGAGCGAATAGGACGGGAAGGATGCCATGTGCCGCCGTCCCGCCACCGGCCACGCGACACGGGAAGAATCGCGTCCCTTGCATCTGCCGTAGATCGTGGCAAGCACTCGGCCACGGCGTTTGATGTGTTTGGGGAATCTCACGTTGGTCACCGCGGAATCAATCGTTTCCTGTGTCGCATTTGTGTCAGGGGAGCGAACATCCGCGATTTAATTGGGTTTAATGGCTCCAGAGGTAGGGCTCGAACCTACAACATCGCGGTTAACAGCCGCGCGCTCTACCATTGAGCTACTCTGGAACTTAAACGGGCGCGCAATCTACAAACCGCTTCCCCCAGCGTCAAACGGATTCTGTCACTCATTTAGTTTCAGAAGAAACCGGTCACAGACATCAATTCAGCAGATTCTCCTTCAGAAAGGTAACCGTGCTCAGAAACAGAAAATCCACGTTTCGTTTCTTTTGGAAACCGTGGCCCTCGTCTTTGGCCATCAGAAACCACGCTTGACCGCCCCGGTCACGGATGGCTTTCACCATTTGTTCCGATTCGCTGGCCGGCACACGCGGGTCGTTCAGACCCTGCACTACCAGCAAGGGCTTCGTGATTTGCTGCGCGCTATTCGCCGGGGAAATTCTCGCCAGAAACTCGGCCATCCCCGGCTCGCGCTCGTCGCCGTACTCCACGCGCCGCAAGTCGCGCCGGTAATCCTGGGTATTTTTGAGGAACGTCAGGAAGTTCGAGATGCCCACGATGTCCACGCCGCAGCGCAACCGGTCGCCGAAATGCGTCAGGCACGCCAGCGACATGTAGCCCCCGTAACTCCCGCCGATGACCGCTACCCGCTGCGCGTTGAGCCGCCCGTCCTGCGCGATCCAATCGAGAATTGCGCCGATGTCTTTCACGCTGTCCTCGCGCTTGAATCCGTTGTCCAGCGTCAGGAAAGTTTTCCCGTTACCGGATGAGCCGCGCACGTTCGGATACAAAACGGTCACGCCCAGTTCGTTCAGGTAATAATTATTCCGGGCCTGAAAACCCGGACGCGTTTGACTCTCCGGGCCGCCGTGGATGCTTATCAGGACGGGTCGCGGGCCGGGGAATTTCTTGGCGTTCGGCTGGTAAAGGAATGCCGAGATTTCCAGGCCATCAAAGCTCTTGATCCGAACCAACTCCGGCTCGACAAATTTTTCCGGATTCAGTCCTCCGGTTTCGCTTTCGGTCCACCGCTCAACTCGTCCCGTCTTCGTGTCGAGCGAATAGGCGTCGTTGGGCGATTTGGCGGAACTCAGGCTGAAAGCAAGATCTCGCAGGTTGGCGTGCCACTTCAAACCGGTGATGACTCCAAGCGGCAGAGGCGGCACGCGCAATTCCCGCCCCGAACGCGTCTCGATCAAATGCAGCTTGCTCACGCCGGATTCGTTACTGACAAACGCCAGCTTCCGGCCATCACGCGATAGGTCAAGATGCTCCACGTCCCCGCGGATGGCCGCGCTGAGCGGCGTGAGCTTGCGGGTGGCCAGTTCAAGCCGGCCGAGCCGCTGGAACTCCGAATCCTTGTCCGTGATCACAAAGAGCGCGTGGTCGTCCCGCGCAAACAGCCCGGCGCTCCAAGCCACCTTATCTCCGGCAGACGCCGTCAGGGGTTCCAAGCCACCCGTGCGAACGTCGCATTGATGCAGTCGACTTTCGTTGATGGAAATGTACTCACCGAGCAGGAGTTTGGAATCGGCGGGCGACCAATCCATCACCGACCAGCCTCCGCCGGTGAGTTGCGCCACCAAGCGGTCGCTTTTCGGTTCGCGCGGATTCATGACGTAAACATCCGTGTCGCGTCCGTTGCGACGGGTGGACGTGTAGGCGATCCAGTTGCCATCGTTGGACCACGTTGGAGCCGAGTTGCGCGACTTGCCGTCCGTGAGCAAAGCCACGCGGCCATCGGCAAAATCAAAACGATAAAGCTGGAAAAACTCCCCGCCGCCCGCGTCCTGGAGAAACACCGCAAACTCCCCAGCGCTCGGGTCAAACGATCCGCCCGCCACCGGCTCGGATAGGAAAGTAACTTGGCGTCGTGCGCCGCCGGGATGACTTACCAAGTGAAGCTGCGCCGCGTCAGCAAACCGGGTGACGACGAGCATCTGGCGTTGTTTGGGATGCCAGCCGGAAAAGGCTGCGGTGCGAAATTCCAGATAGCGCCCGGCTTCGCGCTTCAAATCGGTGTTGAAGGGCGGGATGCCTTCGACAACGAGGTTATCGGGCGTTTGCGCAGGAAGATTCCGCAGGGCTGCGAATCCAACGAGGAGAACCAGCAATCGGCAATTCATGGCAAGATGAAAGTGGAATTGGCCCGGCGGCGCAATCCCGGAAAGCGACGAGAAGCGGGCGAGTTCCGCTTCCCCGGTGGTTAGCGGTCCACTTCGCCCAGCACAATATCCACACTGCCGAGGATCACCACGACATCCGCAACCAACTGGCCGAGGCAGATGTCCTCAAGGATGGTCAGGTTGATCAAACTCGGTGGGCGCACACGATACCGATACGGATTCGGCCCGCCGTCGCTGATGAGATAAAACCCAAGCTCGCCTTTGGGCGCTTCGATGCGCCCGTAGGCTTCGCCTACTTTCGGGCGGAAGCCGCGCAGTTTCGCTTTCGGGTCAATGATCGGGCCGTCGGGAATTCCGGCGAGCGCTTGTTCCAGGATCTTCACGGACTCGCGCATCTCCAGCACTCGGACCATGTAGCGGTCGTAGGTGTCGCCGTGATCGCCGAGCGGGACCTTAAACTGGAGCCGATCGTAAATCCCGTAATGGTCCACCTTGCGCAGATCGTAATTCACGCCCGCGGCGCGAAGCAGCGGGCCGGTGATGCTGGCATTGATAGCCAGTTCGCGCGGCATTACACCGACGTTTTGCGTGCGGGCCATCAGAATTTCATTCCCGGCCAGCAAGCGCTCGAACTCGTCAATGAACTGCGGCGTTTCGGCCACCACCTTTTTCGCCTGTTCGAGCCACCCCGCCGGCAAATCGCAACGGCACCCCCCGAAGCGCATGTAGTTACACATCATTCGCGCGCCGGTGAGCGATTCAAAGAGGTCGAGAATTTTTTCGCGCTCGCGGAAGGCATACATCAGCGGCGTGCCGGACGCGCCCATGTCCTGCACTAGGAAACCCATGAGGCAAGCGTGGTTTTGCAGCCGGGTGAGTTCGGCGGTGATGACGCGGATGTATTCCGCGCGCTCGGGCACTTGCAGTCCGGCGAGTTTCTCCACGGCCAGCGCGTAGGCCCAGTTGTTTGTGAGCGAGCAAAAATAATCCAGCCGATCCGTGTACGGCATCGAGCCGAGATACGTCGTGGCCTCGGCGATTTTCTCGTGATTGCGATGGAGGTAGCCGAAGAAGGGCTTCAGTTTGACGACGCGCTCGCCATCCAGCACCACGTCCATGCGGAAGACGCCGTGGGTGGACGGATGATGCGGCCCCATGGCGACTTCAAGCAGTTCGCCATCGCCGTCTTTGGGCAGCAACTCAAATTTCTTCACCGGTAATGGTTCCAGAATCGCACTCACGCCTTCACCTCCTGCGCCTGCCGCTGCTTGGCTTTTTTCAGCACGTCGTCGTGCGGCGTCGGCTCGTAGTCGTAATCGTCCGGCTCGACGTAATCCTTGCGCATGGGAAAATCCTTGAAGCCATCCCACATCAGAATGCGCCGCAAGTCGGGATGCCCGTCAAAGACGGTGCCGTAAAGATCGAAAACCTCCCGCTCCTGCAATTCGCAGCCGCGCCAGACCGGCGTGAGCGATGGCAAATGATTCTGGTCCGCACGATCCTCGGTGCGCAGACGGAGGATGACCGGCCCGTGCTTTTTCTCCATCGAGTAAAGATGATAAACCGCTTCCAGATAACCGGGTCGCAGCGTCTTGCTCACCTCCTCGACTTCCTTCTCCACGCCGTCCACGACCTGCTTTACCTTGGTTTTCACGGTCAATTCGGCCTCCGGCCAGTCAATGCCGGTGACGTTGGAGCAATAATCCAAATGCAATTCCGGATCGTCGCGAAGAAATTTCGCCACGGCAACCGCGCTCGTGTTCTCCACAAGCAGCGAGCGTTGGCCCGACGGGCTTTCGTTCGGAATGATTGCCAGCTTTGCGCCAGAAACCGCCGCTTCGATGCGGGTTTTAATTTGTTCAACCTCAATCACACAGAATATTTAACCAGATCAGCGTCTTTTCACAAGCACCAAGCAAACGCCATCGCCGGCGACTCAAGCAGCCACCAACAGGCAGAAAAGGCGCAAAGAGAGGGTGCCGAAAGCTCTGCCGGACGACGGAATGCTTCATCCGGTCGGTGAGTGGTAGGCGATGCTGTAGCTTCGCCGTAGCCATGCTCCACTTTGGCAGGGAACACGGGTCGCTTCTAAAGCGGGATACCGCGAGGATTGCGCGAGGATTGCGCGGAACTACTTTACTGGCTTGGGAACGGAGAGTATGAGGAATTTTTGGCGGCCCGTCCTAGCCGAAACTTTGACGATGCCCCACTGCTTGAGTTTATCCGCCTCCGGCCTCTTGAGGATTTCGCGCAGTTGCTTCTTCCCCTTGAAGGATAATTCAGCTGCAGCCCGTCCATCCTCCTTTTCGAGCTTGCGGACAGCCACAAGCGCAGTTTGCCGAAACACTCCAGCCAGAATTCAAAAGTGTAGTTGCCGTCAATCAGTTCGTGCTGTCGTGGTGCGAGCAAACCCGGACAGTTGTAGTTAGCAAACCCGGACACCTGGAGTTTTCAAACCCGGACTTTTTCCGCCGCACTCCGTGGACGCCTGGCCACGTTGGCTGCCTCCTTCGCTCCAACTGCGCGCCGGAGG
>CAIKLQ010000847.1 GCA_903828255.1 uncultured Verrucomicrobiota bacterium | reverse complement strand
GGGCGCTTCCGCGTGGCCGACCGCGCGCACGCGCAAGGCGGCCGTGCCAACCGGCACGCGCAACAACCGCGCGTCATCGGCCGAGAGGTTCACGGCGGCAATGAGCTCGTCAGCAGCCGTAATCAGAAGACCATACTTCTGTGTCAGCAGGTTGTAGAGAGACCCTTTCAACTCCGTCTTCGTCAAACCCGGGCAGAAGCGTGTCACCAGATGGCGCCGTTCGAGAATCACGGGCTCGTCATCCGCCAACCGCAGCCGCTCGAAGTAGTAGAGGGATTCGCTTTCACCCAGCCGGAGCGCCTGGCGAACCGCTGGGTCTGCCTGCCCTGCCTTCAAAGACTCGAACTTGAGAACCTGCGTCGCCGGTCGCTTACCCGCCAGCGTCGCCTTGCGGGTGAAACTCATCAACGATTGCAGGTCATAATCCAGCACGCCCTCGCGCACGAAGCTGCCCACGCCCTTCCGGAATTCGAGCATGCCCTCGACCACCAGGTGCGATAGCGCCTTGTTGGCCGTGACGCGGCTGATGCCGAAGCGCTCCGCGACCTCCCGCTCCGTGAGGAACTGCTGTCCCGCTTGGAACTCTCCATTGCGGATCAGCCCTTGCAGCAGTTCATTCAACTGCTGGTAAACAGGTTCGCGGACCAGACCCTTCGGCCGAACCGGTATTTGCATGTCAACTTGTGGCATAGCCACCATGTTACTAGCCCAGAGGGGCTAATCCCGTCAACACTTTTTTTAGCTTTCGTTGCCGTCGGGGGTGATATGGAATTCAGCAGCCTCGAACGCAGCCAGCGGCACGCATGTCAATCTGGAGGCGGGCGAGACGAAGCTGACCGTCACGCACAAGCGGTTGGCTACGACTGGCGAGGTCATTCAAACCCATCCCGAATCCAAGGCGGATTTTCGGGGATTGAAAAGCAGATGGGGAAATGTGGGTTTGGCCTATTTTACAATTTTTCCCTCACTGTTTGTGATGTTTTTCGACTGGATGGGTTTTGCGATAACGTCTTTAAACGAGAGACACTTTACCTCATCTGTTGAACTTGATGTCTAAAACGCAAGATTCGATGCCTTCGAGGAGAGCCCAAACCTCGGCTTCCGTTCGATCCAACTGCCAGCAGGCGGCGTCACGGGCGGCGGCGTAAGCCAGCAGACCGCAATCCCAAGTTTTGCCTATGGTCGTGTAGTAGGCTGACTTGCGGCGGGTCAGCCATTCGCGAAGTTGTGGGTTGCCACATTGGCGCGATTGGTAGGCGATGACCAACTCGCGCTGCGCCGTGGTTGGATTGGGCTTCAGTGCGACGAGCGGCAGGTCGCGCGGTGGGACCGCTCCCCAGCCTTTGCAGAGGGGTCCTTCCGGACTGGCACTATTCGGAAACGTCACCATCGAGGTTGCAAGCAAGCGGATGATGTCGGTTTTGTAGTGTCGTAGTTCATCCGCCAGGTCCGCCGGTAGTTTGGAAGCTGGGCGCACGGCCAAGCCGCCGCCCGATCGAGGTTCCAGCCGGAAGCCGAGGTTGCCGACATGCTGGATAAGTTCGGCGGCGGTCATAGGACGACTTCATCCAGTTGGGGTTGTTTCAAGCCGTCACATCGTAACATTCCAATGTTTTCAAGGGTTTCGTCATGATTTTGAGCCGTCACAGGCAAAGTGGGTGTTACGGGTTCGAAAAGTGCATTTTCTCCTGT
>CAIKLQ010000846.1 GCA_903828255.1 uncultured Verrucomicrobiota bacterium | reverse complement strand
TGGCGCATTTTAGTCGAGGTGTCGAGGTTGCAATTTTTGAGACCGGGGGGTGCTCCTTGCGCATGGGCTGGCGCGGGCCAAGCGCCGGTTGGCAAAGCCGACGACGGCAGGAGGCTCGGACTGTTCCGCGAACCGGTCAAGCTGTGGGACAGAACTGCTCCCTTCACGCTCCCTTCATGGAACTGGTCAATGCCAGCGTGATGGGCAGTTGCGCGGAGATGGTTTGCTTCAAATTGAACGCGCCGGATGGATTGCGGGCGGGGCGCAAGCTCGGGGCCGCCCCGGAAGCGGTTGCCGCGTTGCCGGTGGGCAGTTTTATCAGCTACCACCGCCTAAGCGGGGGAACGCTGGCGGGCAAGCTGGTTTAGTCCGTCCAAGGGTTGACCGTGGCGCATTCCGGGAAGTGTTTCTCGTTGCGGGTAACAACGGTAAAATCACAACTGCGAGCAATCGCGCCAATCAGCGAATCGTCATAGGGGATTGCCGGATTGGCCGCCATCATCCGGCCCCATTCTACCGCCGCCGCTTCGTCGAAAACCAAGATAGCATCCTGATAATCCTCCAGCATGAACTTGAAGGTGCGCTCCAGGGCGTAGCGGGCTTTGGTGTCCCCGCGCAATTCGCTGCCCCGCCGCATCTCTGCCAGAGTGATCGTGGAAATAGCGACCGCCGCCGGGTGCCGTTCAAACCACGCTTTGACCGGGTTGCCGGGTTTGAAGTAATCCGACACGCTGTTGGTATCTGCCAGGTATCTCAGAAGCGGCATGGTGGGATTTCGGGATTGAGTTTGGGGCCGAAACTGAAGCCCTCCGCCGCCAGCGCGTCGAGATGTTCCACCAGATCGCGGGTCGCCGTGTGGATTTCTCGTTGGCGTTTGGGCTTGGCTTCCGACACCGCTTCAATCCACCAGCCCCCCGGCTCTTTTTTGACCAAGTAGGTGCAGCCATCCCGCACCCCCCGCACCGTGATGCGGTTCTTGTCAGCTTTCGCGATTGTCGTCATGTGGGAAATTTCCCACAGTTCATCCGCCAGTCAAGCAGGCTTTTTCCAACTCCGTCCGCACGGCCAGATTTCGGCCTGTTCCCCCCCGGTAGCCGGAGAAATCCCGTTTTTTAGCCACACTCCGCACGTTCCGACGCTCTAGGATTGGCTGGGAGCGACGTTTGACAAGCGGCCGATTGGCCGCTCCCGCTCATGGGTGCCCCCCCTCCTTCTTTGCCCTATTGCGAAGGGGCTACGGACAATTTGCGCGCCCGCCGCCGGCGCACGACCGCCACCCCGGCAAACACGGCGCCAAACACTCCCAACGCCACATTGATCGGCTCGGGCACGGCGGTGACATATACGCCCCAACTCAGCATCTGGGCCTGGCCGCCGCCGGCTGACAGGTCGGCAAACACTAAGGTCCAGTCCCCGTTCGGGCTCAACCCAGTCAGGTTGGCGAACGTGACCGTGCCCGCCGCATCGTAGTCCGATGGGGCCGAGGTCACCGGGTTGATCGTGCGCCCGTCCGGCTGCCAAGTGGCCCCGCCGGTAATGCTATAGCCGCTCACGCTTTGATACGTGTGAATGTTGTTCACCCCAGCGTCCGTGAAGGTGACGTTCAGGCCGGCATCGCTGGCGCCGAAGGCGTTGCCGGTGCCCGTGCCCACCCGGTTCAGCAACGGAATGAGCACCCCGGCGTGGCTCAAGTAGCCATACAAGTCTCCGTTGTACCCGCCGGAGATGTTGACCACGATGCTCACCGAGCCGATGGCCGCCTCGCTGATGCCGCTTACGGTGCGCGTGTCGCTCCAGGGACTGGAGTTGCCGTCGGTAATGTTGCCGCTGTTCTCGAAGCCGCTGTTGTAGGTGGCGCTATAAACCACCGCGGCGGATGCGCTCCCGGCGACTCCGAGGCTCAGACTGGCGAGAAGGATCAAGGTTTTCATAATCATGGTAGGGGTGATCGGTTTGGGTTTCTTAGTGTTGCAGGCAGCGGTAATAGGCGGTGCCGTTCGGCGCGCTGGCGTCGGTGTGGGTGAAGGATCCATCCGCGCCGGGGGAGAGCGGGCTGCCCGGGGTCAGCGTGGTCCAGGTGATCGGCTCGGTCAGGCTGGTGGTGCGCTGCACGTCATATTGCAAGCCCGGGATGCCGAAGAACTTGACCGTGGCCGTGCCGCCGGAAACCGTGATCGTCCGGGGGAAGCCGCCGGCCGCCACCACGTTCACGGTCAGCGTGGCACTGGCGTCGCCGACGGAGTTGTTCACGGTGTAGGTGAAGCTGTCGTTGTTGTTGTTGGCGGCGGGCTTGTAGAAAATGTAGGTGCTGTTGAAACTCAACGTGGCCCCTTGGCCGCCGGCGCCCAGCGATTTCACGCTGACCGTGTGGGCCGGGTCCGACGCGATGGCGGCAATCGGGATCTTGAGCGACAAGCCCGGCGCCCGGACGTAGGTGGCATCCGTGGCCAGAAAGTAGCTGAATTCATACGCACCGATATCCGGGGTGGTGGCGTTGCGCGTGTTGCCGTCAAAGTCCGTGGTATAGCCGCTGATGGCGGTGCCGCCGCCATTCGCGGCCGTCGCAACGTCCGGATTGAGGTGGAGAAAGTTCGTACTGGAGCCGGTGGTGCTCAGGAAGGTGGGATTCTCGGAGATGGAGGCCGAGTCTCGCGGCGCAATCGTCCCGGCGGTGAACACGCCAGCTTTATAGGCGGCCAAGGTTTGTGCGGAGCTGGTGCCATCATAGTAAATGTAGTTGGCCGTACCGGGCACGCCCGCGTAAAAATCGTTGTTGTTGGCCGTGCTGGCATAGTTGGCGAGGTCGCCCGCCAAGCCCGTGCTGCGGCGGTAAGCCACGGTCTTGCCTGTGCCCTTGGGCGTCGAGGTGTTCACGATGAGGTTATTGCGCAGGTCGAGCGTGGCCGTGGTCGCCGTCCCGCTCGCCTCATGGTAGAGGCCCACGGTCCCGGAGTTTGCACCGGACAAAGTGGCGTTCAGGTAAACGGTGTTGTAATAAACGTTGAGGGTCGAATCCGCCATCGTCGAGGTCAGGTTGATGCCGATGATCGGGACCAAGATCGTTGCCGAGGTGGTAGCCGGCGCCCGGAGGTCTCCGATTAGGTTGTTGTAAATGGTCACCGTCGTGCCTGCGGAAACCGTCAACCCGTTGACCGTGCCGGCGATGTTGTTCGCCTGCAAGTCGTAGATCTTGTTGTTGAAGATGGAACTCACCGTCGCGGCCGACGTAATCGCCTGGACCGTCGGGACCCCCGGCTGGTAGCCCGTGGACGAGAGGGTGTTGATCGTGTTTCGCGAGGCGGTCATGGTGCCGCCCGTACTGGCCAACGCGATGCCCTTGATCGCGCCGCCGCCGGTGATGTTGCTGATACGGTTGGAAACGACGGTTGTGGGGGCGCTAGTGCCGGCGTTGACGTCCACCACGGTCATCGCGCCGGTGCCACTGGCCCAGTTGGTGAACGTATTGCCCTGAATGGTTTTCGTCGAGTTGCCGCCGCCCACGTTATACCAACCGCCGATGGGGATCGTCCCCGTGACGGTGATATTGGAGAAGTCGTTGTCGTTGTTGTTCTCAACCACCCCCGCGGCGGAGGCGCCATTGTCAGAATACAAATAGACCGTGCCCCCGGACCCGCTTTTGGTGTAGCTCGTGACAATGGAGTTGCCGTTGATGGTCTTGAAACCACCGGCCGGCGCGATGACGCCGTTCTGGATGAAGTAAACAAAGCCGCTCGTGTTGACGTTCAGGGCCGTAAACGTGTTGCCGCTGATGTTTTGCGAAAGCGTGGCCGCGCTGTTCCAGAGGTAATTATGCACGCCCGTTCCCGCCACGGACTGGACGATGCCCCGGATGTCGTTCCCCTGCATGGACAGCGCGGCGGTGTTGGCGCCGGCCGAATTGTAGATGCCGTTGATCCGTTGGGTCGTCACGGCGCTGAACGTGACCGCCCCCGCCGTGGCGTCGCCAATATGGTTGTAGTCCAGGTTGATGCTGGTGACCACCGCGCCGGAATTTTGGATGCCCGTGAACCCGCCCAACGTCGCCGTGGAGGTGTTTCCCCGGACCGTGTTGTAGTTCATGGTCAGGACCCCGGGAGCCGAAGCGTTCACAATGCCCACGATGGCGCTGGCGGAACTAGCGCCGCTGACCACACAGTTCAGGATCTGGTTGTAGTTGATGTTGATCGTCGCGGTCGCCAGCGCGGTCATGCCCGAGCTGCGAATCCCCTCGAACGTCCCGCTGGTGAACCCGCTGGACAGGGTGACGGTGTTGTGGTTGATCGTGGAGGTGAAGGTCCCGGTGGGAGCGACCGGGTAGTCCTTCAGGATGCCCTGAAACGTGACGCTCGTTCCGCTCACCGCGGCGCTGGTCAAGGTGTTGAAGGAGACGTTGTCCGCCGTCTGGTTTCTCATCAGAATGCCGAACGAGGTCGCCGATACGGAGAGGTAGGTCGTCGCGGGGGCGGCCCCGCCCCAGTTGGAGAGAGTGTTGCCGGTGCCGGAGGCCGCGCCGCCGATGTCGTTGCCGACATCCATGTTCGCCGCCGTGGCGGAGCCGACGAACGCGATCCCAAAGTTGACGTTGCTGATGGTGTTCCCATAGAC
>CAIKLQ010000845.1 GCA_903828255.1 uncultured Verrucomicrobiota bacterium | reverse complement strand
CTGATAATACTTCATTTGTTACTGGATTGTATCGTCCGCGGTGGCATCCGCAAATTCATTTTCGCCCGGGTAGGAAAACCAGACGACCGTCGTGCGCTCAAGCTCATCCCGGTAAGTCATCGCCCCCGAATCCGCGAGGAAAATCTCGACCTGCGGCGCCCGGTCGCCACCCGACAGCCAGCCCATCTGGTGCGCGGCGAGCAAACCGGCAATCGCCACCGCCGCGAATGCGCCAGAGGGCAACAAAAAGCGCCGCCACCAAGGCAACGGCGTGGGGCGAACCGGTTGCCCCTGCTCCTGCCGCTGAATCTCTCGCTGGATTTTCGACCAGTAAAACTCCCGCGCCTCGGGCAGTTTGATCTCGGATTCAAAACCCGCCAAGGCCCCGCAGGTGTTGCGCAACTCGGCCAGCAAGGCGCGGGCTTCGACGTCCGAAGCCAGAGCAGCTTCGACTTCTTGCGCCTCCGGCCCGGAAAGCTCGCCATCAAAGTGCGCCTGTAACTTCAGTTGGAATTCCGCGTTCATGGTTTCAAATTCATTCTGATTTCTTCAAATCCGCCAGCAACCCCGCCATTTTGCGCCGGGCGTAAAATAGCCGGGACATCACCGTGCCGATCGAACAATTCATCGTCTTCGCGATCTCTTTGTATTCCATTTCCTCGAACTCACATAGCACTAGCACCGTGCGATGCGCCTCCGAAAGTTGGCCGAGCGCCTGATCAATCCGCTGCCGCAATTCCGCGCGTTCGAGTCGCTCCGTCGGATTGACGGTCACCACCGGCATGTGCCGCTCCACGCCGCCGGACTCCTCCTCCATCACCTCGATGGACTCGGCGCGATGCCGCTTTTGCCGGCGCAACTGGTCCAGGCAAAGATTGATGACGATCCTAGTCATCCAGGTGGCAAAGCTCGCTTCGCCCTGAAACTGTTTGAGCCGTTGCCAGCCCTTCACCCACGCTTCCTGGGAAAGATCAACCGCATCGTCCTCGTTCCGCATCATGCTGTAGGCCCGCGCATAAATCTTGTCGCGATGCCGGGCGACCAGTTGCTCGTATGCCACCATGTCGCCCTCCTGCGCGGCCTGCACCAAAGGTTTATCATCCGCTACGGTGGTGGCTAGCTCAGTCATGGTTCCGACGGTTTCCGCAAAGGGTCTATTCAATCGGGTCAGAGTTTACCCTTGGTGGACGGCAATTGCCCGGCGATGCGCGAATCCCGCTGGCAAGCCAGGTCCACCGCCTTGGCGAAGGCTTTGAACAACGCCTCGACGACGTGGTGCGGCTCGTCGCCGTAAAGTAATTCTAAGTGCAAATTACACCGGGCTTCGTTGGCGAAACCCTGGAAAAACTCCCGCGCCAGTCCGAACCGAAACGCGCTGGACATGTCCTGCCCGCGCTCCGCCCGGCTGAGTTTCCGGTAGGCCAGATCGCTCAAGCCGCGCCAAACCAGATAGGGCCGACCGCTGAAATCTATGACGCACCGCGCCAGACATTCGTCCATCGGCACGAACGCCTCGCCCGTGAAGGGGTTCCGCGGATGGAACCCCGCGCCGTAGCGGCGGAGGCCGCGTTTCTCCCCGAGCGCCTGCGCAAACGCCTGCCCCAGCGCAATCCCGCAATCCTCGACCGTGTGGTGCGCGTCCACCTCCAGATCGCCCAAACAACGCAACTGGAGATCCAGCACCGCGTGCTTCGCGAACAACGTGAGCATGTGATCGAAAAACGGCACGCCGGTCTTGATGGACGATTTGCCGCTACCGTCCAGCTTGAGCTTGACGGTGACGCGGGTTTCTTTCGTGGCGCGCTTGATGGAAGCTTGTCGGACGTGCATGGCGCAGGATTTTTAGCAGACTGGCGCGACAAAAACAAAGCCGAATCCGGTCTGCCATCACGGAACGCGGGGCGTGACCCGCAGCGGCTCCGCCAACCATCCGGCTCTGGTTGTTTCACGAGCCATCCCAGTTTCGAAGACGCTGCGAGTCCCCGACCCGCGCTCCGCCAGCAAAGCAACTCATTCTGAACCCGAACCGGCCGGGTGCGATGTTCCTTCCTCCGCGCTCGGGACTCTAGTTTGGCTTCGAAGCTGGAGGTAGCTTCCCTCGAAGCTCATCAATCCGCCCCTGCAAGCCAGCCGGGTTCCGGGCGGCCTTCTTGGCCAGCTCAAGCAAACTGAGGGCGCGCGGATAATTCCCGGCGTTCTCCTCGAGCACCCCCAAGTGAACGGCAATTTTCTCCAGCATGAAGAAATCCGGCTCCTTCTTCCCGGCCTCCTGGCTCGTCCAGCGGGCGAGCGCTAGCTCCCAGAGGTTTCGGGCCCGCTCGGGATCGTGCTTTTGCTCCGAACAAAGCAGACCCAACTCGTAAAGGATCTCAACGCTGTCAGGATTATTCCGCAACCCTTCGCGAAGAAACTGCTCCGCTTCGGCCACTTTCCCAAGTCGCTTGCAGAGCACGAAAGCGCCGTCCGTATAGGTTTGGATGCGCTGGGGGTCAAGCTCCGCCGAAAGCCG
>CAIKLQ010000844.1 GCA_903828255.1 uncultured Verrucomicrobiota bacterium | reverse complement strand
CATGGGAGGAGTCCACTACTCCCAGACGGTGGTCGCCCCGGCGTCGATCATCGTGCCCCAATAATCGTTTAGCATCTCGATCCCCTCGGCCTGCCGCCCCGCTTTTGCCAAGGCCGAGAGGACGTGCGTGCCGAAATAGGGGGTGTTGGTCCAGCGCGTGCGCCGATCCGCAAAGGCCCGGTCGTATGCTTGTGCTTTTTCCTCGGGGGTGCTCAAAACATCGCCCAATAGCAGATTGGTGACGGCGTGAACCCCATACACTTTATTCCACCCGCCAAGGAATAATTCTCGCCACTGAGCGGTGTGTTTTTTTGCCAGTTCGGCGGCATGTTGCGCGGCTTCGGGGCGGTTCAAAAGCGTGGCGACGTCGGCGAGCGTGCGGCAGGTTTGTATATACTTTCCTGCAAAAGCGGCGGCGGTTTGGACGTCGGGCCTGACGCCGATCCGCTTGTCCCAGTCGAAAAACATCCAAAGGGTGGAACCTGCGGGACATTTCATCTCCTCCCAGCGCGGAGGGAGCGCGTCATACTTGTCAATGATCGCCGTCAAATCATCGAGCCGCTCTTGCAGGAACGCGGCGTCCCCGCTGCGCTGGTAATAGTCCATGGCGGCGAGCGCCCAGTCCAGCGTGTAGGGGGCAATGCTGTTCAGGTCGGGGATGGGCCGGGTCCCTTTGGCAAGGAAGCCTTCAAGGTTGGAACGGACGAGGCTGTATTGGCCGAACACGTCGCACACCGCCGTCTGGATGATCCGCGAATCGCCGATCCACGGGAAGCGGTCCACGCGGTCCAGACAGGACGTCTGGAGCCGCCCGGGGCTCTGCCCCATGACGGCATGCGCTGAGTAGGCGCACATCTCCCAAATCCGCGTGAGCATTTCATCGCTGCACGAAAAATCGCCCACGTAATTGCTGGGGAACACGCGGTAAAGACCGTTCATCCGGCGAAGAATGATCGGGCCCGACGGGTTATCGAAATGAATCCATGCGAAGCGGAGACTGGTCCAGCCGGCGTTGGCGATGACCGGCCGGAAGATTTGGAACCCGCCATTGGCTTCCGGATCGGCGGGATAAGTCCTTAGCGGCAACATCGCCTCGCCGGTTTCCACGGTGATCGTGGTTCCAGCGGGAACTTTCGCCTCGAATTCCAAAGTGCCTGGGATCACCCGGCCTAGGTCGATCATAAACGTCAGCCGCATCCCGGCGCCAAAGCGCGGCACAAACGTCTGCTCAGTAGTAAGATCAGGAACCTCGTAGCAATCCATATTACTAGGCTTCGCCGGATCGGCTCGGGCAATGTGCAGGATGTAGAGCGGAGCGACCGGAATGTTCTCCAATTTGGACTGCCCGGGTTGCATGTCTGGCCACTGCGATCCGCGAGCAGGATCGAGCGAGCCGAGACTCCAGAGCCGCTGAAAAGGATGCTGGGACGGGTTCGCTTGGCAGGTTAATGCGAGCGAAATGATAGCCAATGCGACGGCCCTCAAGAGGACGGGAGTAGTATTATTCATG
>CAIKLQ010000843.1 GCA_903828255.1 uncultured Verrucomicrobiota bacterium | reverse complement strand
TTTGTCGAAATCCAGAAGGGCGCGAAGATCGGGCATCGCTGTAAGATTTCCAGCCACTCCTTCATCTGCGAAGGCGTCACCTTGGAAGATGATGTCTTCATCGGGCACAATGTCACCTTTACCAACGACCGTTACCCGCGCGCCACCAACGCCGCCGGCCAACTCCAGACCGAAGCGGATTGGCACTGCGTTCCCACGCTAGTAAAGCGCGGCGCCTCCATCGGTTCCGGCGCCACCTTGCTGTGCGGCATCACGATTGGCGAGCGCGCCGTCGTCGGTGCGGGCAGTGTCGTGACCAAGAATGTTCCGCCGGACGTTATTGTGGCCGGAAATCCCGCCCGTCTCCTTAAAAACCTCCAACCCGAATCTATTTATGCGAATTCCGTTTCTTGATCTTAATGCCCACCACGCCCCGCTGCGCGCTGAACTCGATGCCGCCATCGCACAGGTGATTGACCGCAGCGCGTTCGCCGGCGGGCCGTTCGTGGCCGCGTTCGAAACGGAATTTGCCACGTATTGTCGCGCCCGGTATGCCGTCGGGGTCGGCAACGGCACCGATGCTCTCTGGCTCACGCTGCTCGCGCTGGGCGTAGGGCCCGGAGATGAGGTCATTACCTCGCCCAGCACCTTTATCGCCACGGCGGAAGCCATCAGTTTCTGCGGCGCTCAACCGGTGTTCGTGGACATTGACGAAGTGACTTATACCTTGGATGCCAACCTCATTGAGGCTGCCATCACCCCGCGCACCAAGGCGATCATCCCGGTTCACCTCTTCGGCCAGTGCGCGGACTTGGACCCGATCCTGGAATTGGCGCGGCGGCGCAACCTCCCCGTCGTCGAAGACGCCTGCCAGGCGCACGGGGCCGAATACAAAGGCCGTCGGGCCGGCTCGCTGGGGGTGGCCGGTTGCTTCAGCTTTTATCCGGGGAAAAACCTCGGGGCCTTTGGCGAAGCTGGCGCGGTCGTGACGAATGACCAAGTCCTGAAAAATAAGATCCAGGTTCTGCGCGATCACGGCCAGGCCACCAAGTATTACCACTCCTGCATCGGTTGGAATGCGCGCATGGATGGCATCCAAGCCGCCGTCTTGTCGGTGAAGTTGAAGCACCTCGATGCAGCCAATGCCCGGCGGCGGGCGCACGCCGCGGAATACGGAGCCCTCCTCGCCGATTGCGAGGAAATCGTCCTCCCCATCGAGTTGGACAACAACCACCACGTCTATCACATCTTTGCGGTACGCGTGCCCGATCGCGATTGCGTGCTGCCCGCGCTTGCCGAACTGGGCGTCGCTTGCGGCATTCATTATCCGGTGCCGCTGCACTTACAGGAGGCCTACCGCTTTCTGGGCCACGCCCGGGGCGCATTTCCCGTGGCGGAACGTTGCGCGGATGAATTCCTTTCCCTGCCGATGTACCCGGAATTGACGGCCGTTCAAGTTCGAGCGGTGGCCACGGCACTGAAACAAACGGTGCGGATTGCGTCGGAAGTTGAATATGCACGCGCTGGCTGAAACTCTGCCCTTCCCGCCGGCCTCCGCGGCCTCCGCCGCCGGTCGGGCGCGGCGTTCCCCGGATTTCCGGTTGGACCCGCTTGCCTTCGCGCCGTGGGATGCCCACGTCGCGACCCATCCTGCGGCGACCATTTTTCACACCGCTGGCTGGGCGCGCGTGTTGCACGAAACCTACGGCCACACGCCGTTTTACCAGGGTCGGCTCGAAGCCGGGCGGTGCCCCGACTTGTTGCCCATCATGGAAGTTACCAGTCCCCTCACCGGCCGCCGTGGCGTGTCCCTGCCGTTCACGGATTTCTGTGCCCCGTTGGCGTCGGGCGGAAATTCGGCGGCGCGGAATTGGGAACTCGCGTTCCGTCTGGGGCGCGTGCGGGGGTGGAAGTATTTCGAGAGCCGCGGCCTTGGCGGGGCGCCCACGGACGCCCGCCCTGCGCTGGCTTTTTACGGTCATGAATTGGACCTCGCTTTGCCGGAGGATAAACTCTTCGCTGGCTTTGCCCCCGGAGTCCGCCGCGCGATTCGTAAAGCGCAGGCGGAGCAAGTCGAAATCGAGATCCAGACCGACCTCGCCGCGGTTCAGGCTTATTATGCCCTGCACTGTCAGACCCGCCAAGGCCACGGGGTTCCGCCGCAGCCGTTCCGGTTCTTTGCCAGCATCCATCGCCACCTCCTCGCGCGCGGTTTGGGCTGGGTGATCCAGGCGCGCTGCCGGGATCAGATCGTGGCCAGCGCCATCTTCTTTCAATTCGGACGCCGCGCGGTGTACAAGTTCGGCGCTTCCGACCGCAGTTTTCAGGCGTTTCGTCCCAACAACCTGTTAATGTGGGAAGCCATCAAATGGCACGCCGCCCACGGCTTTGCTTCCCTGCATTTCGGCCGCACTTCCCTCGCCAACGAAGGCCTGCGCCGCTTCAAGCTAGGCTTCGGTTCCCGGGAAGAATGTCTCGAATACTTCCGCTATGATTTTCGCCAAGGCGGATTTGTGACTACCACCGATCGCGCCGCAGGCTGGCTGAACGCGCTGTTCCGCCGCCTGCCGCGGCCGCTGTTGCGCGGCCTCGGCGCCGCCCTTTACCCCCATTTGGCCTGACATGAACCTCAACCCTCAACCCATGAAGGAAGCGACCCAGGTGGAGGCTCGTAGGAAACCAACCAATGAAGTGCCCCCCCGGCCGCCGGAGTCGTCAGCCCCCAGCTTCAATTTGGGCGACCTCTACTACCTATTCTTCCGGCACAAATGGAAGATCCTCCTTATCTTCCTCGCGGGACTGCTCGGCTCAGTGGCTTTCTATTTCGTGAAGCCGCCCGTTTACCTGTCCGAGGCCAAAATCCTCATTCGATACATCATGGAAGGCAAGGCGGCGACTTCCGCCAAGGATGATTCGCAAATGAAATCCCCGGATGCGGGGGGGGCGAACATCATCAACTCGGAAATCGAAATCCTCACCAGCCTCGACCTCGCGGCCTTGGTGGCCGATGCCGTGGGGCCGGAGAAAATCCTTGCGAAACTGGGCGGCGGCCACGACCGCTTGACCGCGGCGTTAGTGATTCACGAGGGACTCAAGGTGGAAGTTCCCAACCGCAGCAGCGTCCTCTTGCTGACTTTTCGGCATCGGGACCCTTCGGTGGTTCAGCCCGTGCTGACGCAGCTCGCGGAAGTATATCTGAAGCGCCACGTCGAAATCCACCAAGGCGTCGGGGTGCTCGACGACTTTTTCTCGCGGCAGGCCGATCAATCGCGCGCGCGTCTTTCCACCACCGAGGCCGACCTTAAAAGACTCAAGGCCGATACGCAGATCATTTCCCTGGACGAGACCAAAAATGATTACATGGAACTGATGGGGAGGCTTCGCCAGGAGCTGTTGTCCGCCGAAGCCGAGCTCGCCGAACGCCGCACTCTGCTCGGGGACTTGGTCAAACTGCATCCCGCTCCGGCCACTGCCACCAATCCGGCTCCCAATGCCCTCGCCGACCCCAGCCCCACCGTTGGCCCGAACCCCGAGGTGGCCGCAACCCCCGAACAGTCCGACCAATACCGTCGCGCCGCCTATGAACTGGACGCGCTGCAACAAAGACTCACCGACCTTCGCACCCGCTATACAGACGAACATTTTCAGGTCCGAAACGTCCTCCAACTGGTCCAGGAAGCCGCGGGACGCAAGGCCGCCCTCGTCGCGGCCTGTCCCGCGCTCACCCGCTTGGCCCCGCTCCCCGCTTCGGGTTCGCCGCCCAACCCGGTGGTGGAGTCACCGCGCAACGCGCTCGACCT
>CAIKLQ010000842.1 GCA_903828255.1 uncultured Verrucomicrobiota bacterium | reverse complement strand
TCGTCCTCTTCGACGAGGAGCTGGAACAGGCGAAAGTCCTTTGCCAAATGGCCAAAAAAACGGGTGTGGACGCCATCATCGCGGCCGACCCGGCCGTCCTGCAAATCGCCAAGGCCGAGGGTCTCTCGATTCATCTTTCCGTGCAGGCCAACGTCACGAACCTGGCCGCCGTGCAGTTCTTTTCCACCTTTGCGGACGTGATCGTGTTGGCCCGTGAACTCAGCCTGGACCAAATAAAGGGGATCATTAAGGGCATTCGCGAGCGACGCATTCTCGGACCTGCGGGAGATCTCATGAGAATCGAGATTTTCGCCCATGGCGCCCTCTGCGTGGCCCTTTCAGGAAAATGCCAGATGAGCCTGTCTCTTTACGGCCCTAAGGCTTCCGCCAGTCGCGGCGCCTGCCTCCAGCCCTGCCGACGCGACTACCTTGTCACCGATAAGGAAACAAAGGGCGAGCTCGCCATTGAGGGACACCAGGTCATGTCACCGAAAGACCTATGCACGCTCCCGTTCCTCGATCAAATCCTCGATGCAGGCGTGGAGGTTTTGAAAATCGAGGGACGTGCTCGCGCAGCCGATTACGTCTCCACGGTAGTGCGCGTTTACCGCGAAGGCATCGCGGCCTGGCTAGACGGCACCTTCCGCACAAAGAGCGAGTCGGGCGAATGGATGGCCGAATTGAAAACAGTCTTTAACCGGGGCTTCTGGGTGGGCGGATATTATCTAGGGAAACCCTTGGGCGACTGGGCTGCCTCGTCGAAACCCCAAGCCACCGAAAAAAAGATTTTTGTCGGCGAAATCACGAAATATTACCCGCGTCTTGGCGTCGCCGAAGTCCTCGTCCGCGCCGAACCCATTGCGCTTGGCGATGCCATTTGGATTCTGGGCGAAACGACCGGGGCCGTCCGCGCGAAGGTAACCGAGCTCCGAATCGGAGAGGAAGGCACCCCGGCCACCCAGGCTGAAAAGGGTGTGCTCGCCGCCTTCCCCGTACCAGAAAAAGTCCGAGTGGGGGACCAGCTTTATCGTATCGTCTCCACGGTGAGCGCGGTGGTGTCATACGAATCACCTGATGTTTTTACGCTTTAAAAAAGAAAAGCATGATAGGATGACTAGATGGGCCAAACATTACCGCCGCTAGGAACAGAGTAGATTCGGAAAATCGAGGAGGCATAAGGGAAGCCGCCCTGGAGTGGGAGCGTAAGCGCCTGCCGGTGCTCCGGTTGATCGCCTGGCACGAGATGAGCAATGAAGAGCTTGCGAAAGTAGCGGGAGTGAGCCGCAAGAGTATGTTCAACTACCGGGACAAAGTGGTAAAAGCGGGCGTGGCCGGGCTGCTCACCCATAATTGCGCAGGCGGGCCGATGCTGCTGGTGCGGGAGCGGTGGCCGAGGAGCTTGCGAAGCTAATCGAAGAGCGGCCGTTCAGGCAGGCTCGCGATGCGCAGAAGTGGATCGAAAAGCGCACCCGCAAGACACTCAGCGAGAGCGGAGCGCTCAAAAT
>CAIKLQ010000841.1 GCA_903828255.1 uncultured Verrucomicrobiota bacterium | reverse complement strand
GTCGTCCTCCGCGCAGCGCGGCAAGCGGGTCTTCAACGACCGCACCGTGGCCTGCGCCGAATGTCACAGCGGCGCGCTCTTCACCGACCAGAAATCCCACGACGTCGGCTCCGTCGGGAAGTTCGACCAGCCCAAGGATCAATTCGACACGCCCTCGCTCATCGAAGGCTGGCGCAGCGGGCCGTATTTGCACGATGGCAGTGCCGCGACCATGCGGGACGTAATCAAGCTGCTGCAAAGGGACGGCAAACACGGCATCACTTCGCAACTCACCCCACGACAACTCGACGATCTGATCGAATACGTTTTGTCGCTGTGAAGACGAATCGCCCCTCACCCTGGCCCTCTCCCCTTCGGCAGGAGAGAGGGGAAACCAGCGTCCGGCTTCCCGTAAACCTGCGACTGACGACAGCCAGGCCGCGCTCGAAAAGAACGGTGCGCGCGAACTGCCGCTCCCTCGCCCCCGCGGAGGGGGAGAGGGCCGGGGTGAGGGGGAATCTGCGACCACTCACCGCGCCCTCGCGCTCGCGTCCCTTCCGATTTGATCCATGAAACACCGCCATCTCGGCAATTCCGGCCTGTCCGCCTCCATCATCGGCCTCGGCACGTGGGTGACCGGCGGCGGCGGCGCTTGGGGAACCGAGCCCGACGACCGCGAATCCATCCGCGCCATCCAGGCGTCGCTCGACGCGGGCGTGAACCTCATTGACACCGCACCCGGCTACGGCTGGGGCCGCAGCGAGGCGATCATCGGCAAAGCCATTCAGGGCCGGCGCGACCAGGTCATCCTTGCCACCAAATGCGGCCTGTGGACCGACGACGACCGCGGCTCGTTTTTCGTCGCGCGCGATGGCAAGACTATCCGCCGCAGCCTGCGGCCCGACACGCTGGTGATTGAAATCGAGCGCAGCCTGAAATTCCTCGGCGTGGACTGCATTGATCTTTACCAAACGCACTGGCCCTCCGTGCCGCCGGATTTCACGCCGATTGCCGACACGATGGCCGCGTTGCTCAAGCTGAAGCAGCAGGGAAAAATCCGCGCCGTCGGCGTCAGCAACGTGTCGCCCGCCGAGTTGGAGGAGAACCTCCGTTGCGGCGGCATCGTGAGCGACCAGTTCCGGTACTCGATGCTGCATCGCGCGCCGGAGCGGGACATCCTGCCCTTCTGCGCGGAACACCAACTCGCCACGCTCACCTACATGTCGCTGGAGCAAGGCCTGCTCACGGGCAAGGTGGGCATGGATCGCGTGTTCGGCCCGGAGGAATTCCGCAGCAACGAAGCGTGGAGTCCGTGGTTTGTGCCGGCGAACCGCCGCCGCGTGCTGGACCTCCTCGCATCGTGGCAACCGCTCACGGACCAATACCGCTGCACCCTGTCGCAACTCGTGCTCGCCTGGACCGCCGCCCAACCCGGCGTGACGCACGTCCTCGTCGGCGGACGCACCTTGGCGCAAGCCACGGAGAACGCCCAGGCAGGTGCGTTGGAACTGGATGCCGCGGACCTGGCGCGCATTCGGAGCGATGTGGTGGCGCTGGGGGAACCGGTGAAAGTCGAATGATGCAAGCAGAGCCAGCAATTACAACCCACCGGGTAATAGGTCGCGGAGTGCAGGTATTCGGATTGGTACTTTGCATGACCCTGACAATTGTAGCCATTCGTATCCCGCACTGGATTCCACGCATTGCGAGCGTCTTCACGGGCGTTGTCGCTCTGCTACTGCTGTTCTTTCGCGAGACACAGATTGATATTCAGCGCGGCGTGGTGATCGAGGTGTGCCGGATTCTAGGGGTGATTCCAATTTCCAAGCGAGTGCGCGCGATGCAGGAGTATGCTGGTATTTCGTGTCACTGTTCGTCTGGAGTTACCAACGATATTTCAGATACGTGGACGGTGGAGTTGCATCACCGTTCCAGACGAGCGGTGAGGTTGCGCCAGTTTTCCGTGACGACTGGTAACGAGGACTGTCCTGAAGCACGAGCTTTTGCTCGTGAGCTTTCAAGGGAGACTGGATTGGAGTTGATTGACCATGTGGCAAAATGAACGCTTCGTCATCACTGCCAACATATGAGTGGATCTCCAAGAGGAGGTTTATGCTGAGTTGTGCTATCTCGCCGGTGTTCCTGGCTTTCGGTTGTGTTTTTTTCTCGCAAGACAAGAGCAGCGGATGGCGACTTGCGGGAAGTATCAGCGTTATAGTGGGTTTGTTGATGCTCGTTCAGAAAAGGACAGTCTTCGACAAATCGCAGGGCCTGCTACATGTGGCACACCGCTTTCTGGGTCTTTTTCCACTCTGGCGGCGCAGGTTTAGCTTCGACTGTTTCGATGCCGTGCTCATTGAGCGGCGGACTTCCTACCATCCGTCATCCCCACGTGCAGAGAGTGAGAGCTTTGACATTTACTATCGAGTTGGGTTGCGGCGCAAGGCGGGGCGGCCGTTCTGGCTGCGTGAAGACAGTTTTTCCAGCAGGGAATCGTGTCGGCGAGCGGAAGAGTTTGCTTCCAGCGTATCTTGTGATACCGGATTCGAGATTGTCGAGGTCGAGGTCTAACCGACGAGCATGAATGCAACGCAAAGATCGCTCGGGTTGGCTTTGGCCATCCGTTTCATGGCCTTCGCCGCCACCGCCACCTTGCTCCCCCCGAACCTCGCCCGCTCCGCCAAGGCCACGGCGGCTTCCGAATTCACCGGGCAATACCTCGCCCAGTTCGCGGTGGACGGCAAAATCCCGGAGGCGGGTTCGCAGGACGACCTCCGCCCAGCATAGGAATCACCATGCGCCCCGTAATTTTCAGATGTCCGCGTTCGATGCTCGGTTTGCTCCTCGTCGGCGCGGTCGCCCCGCTTGTGATTCTTCTGATGGTTCCGACGATAGGCTGGCCCCCGGTGACTGCATGGATTATCGCTGGAATCTCGGTCTTCATGATTCTGTATGCGCTAGCGTTGTTGCCGACGCGGCTTGAAATTTCAGACGACGGAATCTTCCAGAAGCTGATTGTCTCGGAGGCGCGGCTGCGGTGGGAGGATTTGGTCGAGTGGCGGCATTGTGACGGTGGGGCGGAGTTTGAGGAGGGTAAGTTTAGAGCCCAAACCAAGGGACGGTGGCACTTGATCGAGTTTTGGGTGAAGGACAAGAGAGGAAAGAAGCATCATTTCAAGCGTTGGCTCGTGTTCGGGCAGCGCTCGAAACAAGTCGCCGATATCATGCGTGAGCGAGGTATTGAGGGAGGTTGAATCATGAAACCAACACAGAATGCGGCAGCAAAAAAGCTTTCCGCCCAGCAGTCCCCGAGCAGTTGGCATTTTCGCTTTGCTGCCATCGCTGCCGCGGCCTTCACCACCACCGCCGCCTCGCTCCCCCCGAACCTCGCCCGCTCCGCCAAGGCCACGGCGACTTCCGAATTCAGCGGGCAATACCTCGCCCAGTTCGCGGTGGACGGCAAAATCCCGGAGGCCGGTTCGCAAGACGACCTCGGTCAGGCCTGGTGCGTGCGCGGCGACACGCATCGCCAGGGCGCGGAGTTGACGCTGGAGTGGACGAACCTAGTCACGATTGCGGAAGTCGTTTACTACGGTCGCACCGCCTGGTTCGCGGAGGAGTGCTGGAAGGTTTACGAAGTCACGGCGGACGGAGCGGACGCGCCGGTGGCCACGGGCAAATTCCAGATGGGGCACGGCCCGCAGCGCATCCGGTTGGCGCAACCGGTCGCCACGCGCCGGTTGATACTGCGCTTCGGGAGTTCCTACGGCGGCGCGAATCCGGGCGCGTCGGAAGTGCAGGTCTTTGCGAGCGCGTTGCCGGACGATTACTTCGCGAAGTTCCGCAAGCTCGAGCCGGGCCGGCCGGATCGCGGCCTGGGCGACGACATCGTGGAGACGCCGGAATTGGCCGCGCAACTGCGCGCGGGGCAACTGGGCTTTGAGCAGTTGCTCGTCGTGCGCCGGCGCGAACTCAACCCCAGCCACGTTTACACCTACCATGTGGAAGGCTTCGGCGCGGGTGGCGGGCTTTACGTCGCCGCGATGAAACCGTCCGGTGCGCTGAGGGAACTCGTCGCTTCGCCGGAGGGGCAGATTCTCGATTGCGACGTTTCGTTTGACGGCCGGGAAATCCTGTTCAGTTGGCGGCGCAAGCAGGGCGAGGGTTATCAGGTGTTCGTCATCAACGCCGACGGCACGAATCTGCGCCAGCTCACCGACGGCGCGCACCATAACTACAACGCCTGCTGGCTGCCGGACGGCGGTATCGCGTTTCTCAGCACGCGCTCGGCGCGGTTTGCGTATTGCTGGATTTCGCCGGTCGGCGTGCTGTATCGCATGACGCGCGACGGCGCGGACGTGCAGCGTCTGTCCGCGAACATCGTGAACGATTTCACGCCCAGCGTGCTCGACGATGGCCGTGTGATTTATTCGCGCTGGGAATACGTGGACAAACCCGCAATCCCGATCCAAAGCCTGTGGACGATTCATCCCGACGGCACGGGCCTCGCCGGATTTTTCGGCAACCGCGTGCTCAGCCCGGCGACGTTCATGGAGGCGCGCTCGATTCCGGGCACGGGCAAAGTGCTGTGCCTGCTCACGAGCCACAACGGCCCGTGTCGCGGCGCGATCGGCATCGTGGACATCGCCTACGGCAACAACGCGCCCGCCAGCATCCGAAATCTGACGCCGGAGGTGAACATCGGCCAGGCGGACAAGGGCGACGGCAACAACATCCGCGGCCCGTACGAAAATCCCTTCCCGCTCGATGAGCAACGCTACCTCGTCTCGAAACGCGGCACGGTGCTGGTGCGCAGTTACGACGGCGCGCAAGTGGCGAAAGTGCTATTGCCGGGCGACGGCCTGGGTTTCTACAACCCGCAACCGCTTCGGGCGCGGAAGAGACCGGCGGTGCTGGTGAGCGGATTGAAAGTGGGGCAATCTTTGGAGCGCGGTCGGTCCCCGACCGCAGCGGCCACGTCCGCGATGGAAGCGTCCGATTTCCCGAACCATTCAAAATCCGTGCCCGCTGCGACCGGGGGACCGGTCGCGGTCCGCGAGACCAGCGCCACCGATTCCTCCGACGCTGTCACCTGGGCGACTGTCGTGCTTCAAGACGTTTATCGCGGTCTGGAACCGCTCGTGAAGCGCGGCGAGGTGAAGGAGATTTGCGTCGTTGAAGAAATGCGGAAGATCGTCCGCACGGACGTCAAGAATCGCGCGTTTGGTTTCCAGTTCCCGGTGATCTCCTGCGGGGCGACCTACGCCGCCAAAAAAGTTTGGGGCTACGCGACGGTCGCGCCAGATGGCTCCGCTTGTTTCAAGGTGCCCGCCCGTCGCCCGATTTACTTCATGGCCCTCGACGCCGAGGGCCGCGCCGTGCAACGGATGCGAACTTTCACGCATCTCATGCCTGGCGAAACGCAGGGCTGCATCGGCTGCCACGAACCCCGCCAGCAAGTCGCCGCCGCGCCACAGGCCGTGGCGCGCGTACCGGAGGAGTTGCGCCCGCCGGAGTGGAACGACGCCGTGGAGTGGAGCGCCGGTCTGCGACCGGCTTTTGACGGTTCTCCAACGACAGCGTTTCTGGAAAATCGTTTACGTGCTGAACAAGCGAGCACTCTCCCTCACCCTGACCCTCTCCCGCTGGGAGAGGGAAAAGCGATTGCACCCCACAATTCTGCCAACGCGCATCCTGTCATCTCAGACTCAGGTCACTCCCAAAGCCTGACGACGATTCTCCCTCTCCCAGCGGGAGAGGGCCGGGGTGAGGGAGAGGCTGCGAAACACCAGTCGCCTTCGGATGCACCAAAAACCTCAAGCCAAGCATCGCCTCATTTCGTCTCCCAAAGCCGGTCACAGGCCGGCGCTCCAGCAGTCGGCTTCGACTACGCCCGCATCGTCCAGCCGGTGCTCGACTCGCATTGCGTGAAATGCCACAGCGGCGCGACGCCCCCCGCCAAAGTGGACCTCTGCGGCGACGCGACGGATTTTTTCAACGTGAGTTACGAAGTCCTCGCCCGCGGTCGCAAGCGTTCCGGCGAAGCCGAGTGGGACAGCCCGTTCGTGAATTGGATTCCGACCTACAACGGCATGGAGCAAAACATTCTCGAAGTCACACCCAAGGCGTGGGGCTCGCCTCGCAGCAAGCTCGCCGACGTGCTCCGCAGCGGCCACCCCGACACAAATGGCGCGCCGCGCCTGAAAATGGAGTCGCGTGACATCCGCCGCGTGTTGGCGTGGATTGATCTGAACGTGCCCTACTACGGCACGAGCGAAACCACGCACCCGGAAACGCGCGGCTGCCGCCAGCTTCTGCCCGCCGACTTGGAAAAGACCCTGGCCGACGTGGCGAAACGCCGTTGCGCCGACTGTCACGACGGCGGTAAGATCCCGCGTCAGTTCTGGACGCGCATCGTGAATCCGCAGATGAACAACTTTTTACTCGCACCGCTCGCAAAGGACGCCGGCGGCAGCGGCGTTTGCGGCAAGGCTGTCTTTCAATCGGCAGACGATCCCGACTATCAAGCCATCCTTCGCACCTTCGACCCCGTGCTCGCGCAACTGCGCGAACGCCCACGCACCGACATGGCGGGCGCGAAGGCGGTGGACGTGGATCGCTCATGTCTGGGGAGCTTGTATTGAATTGAAGATGGAAATCGCGCCGAGATTGCAGGGTGGTGGAAAAGCACGCGCAGCGCTTTGGAGTGCGGCGACTTGTCGCCGCTTTTTCCGCTTGGCCGACTTGTCGGCCGAGCAGCGCTGCGTCCAGCGGCGCGAGGAACAACCTGAACGAACCGTTTGGTCTCAAAGCGATCGCCCCGCCACATTCGACGGCGACAAGTCGCCTGCGGAAAGCGGTGACAAGTCACCGCACTCCAAAGCTTCGCAGCTACTTCAGCTTTTTCTGCTTTCGCTCGCCTTGCTGTTTTGGCTGCCCTCGGCCTTCGCTCAGTCTCCCAACCAAACCACGCCCATTCAGTCCCCCGAAATCCACGCCGCTCGCTTGGCCATCCAAGACCTGACCGCGACGTTTGGCGAACGTTTTCCCCAAGGCAAAACCTTCGTTGAACGCTTGGCGGACTTGGAGCGCCGCGCGGTGGCTGACGGTCAGACCTCCGAATTCACCAACGCCTTGGCGCAACTCCGCCATGACGCTTTGCTGGCCAACCCCCTCCTCACCACGCACCCGCTCCTCTTCGTCGTCCGCTCCCAATACCGCCCTGACCACCACAACACCGCCACGTTTTTCCCCAGTGCGGCGCACGAATACAACGACGGTGCGTTCACGCCCGGCGGCGCGCTCAGGGTGATTGATTTCGCCAACGGCGGGACGGTGCGCACGTTGCTCGAAGTTCCCCAAGGCGTCGCGCGCGATCCGGAAGTTTATTTCGACGGCAGCAAGGTGCTGTTCTCCATGCGCACCAACGTCGCCGACAGTTATCACATTTACGAAATCAACGCCGACGGCGCCGGCTTGCGCCAACTCACGTTTGCGCCGGACGTGGACGATCTCGACCCGCTTTACCTGCCGGACGGGGGCATCGTGTTTTCGTCCACGCGTGAGCCGAAGTATTGCGCTTGCAACCGCCACATTATGGCGAACCTCTTTCGCATGGAAGCCGATGGCGCGAACATCCACCAGATCGGCAAGAGCACACTCTTCGAGGGGCACGGCGCGCTCATGCCTGATGGCCGCATCCTTTACGATCGGTGGGAATATGTGGACCGCAATTTCGGGGACGCCCAGGCGCTTTGGACCTGCAATCCCGACGGCACGAGCCACGCGGTTTATTGGGGCAACAACACCGCGTCGCCCGGCGCGGTGATTGACGCGCGCGTCATTCCCGGCACGGATCAGGCCATCTGCGTGTTCGGCTCGTGTCACGACCGGCCGTGGGGTGCGCTGGCGATCATTGATCGGCGCTTGGGCATGGATGGCGCGCAACCCGTTGTCCGCACCTGGCCCGCCAACGCCACCAACCTCGTCAAGCAATCCGGCTGGCAGATTTTCGACGCGTTCACACAGGTCAAACTGAAGTGCGAAGACCCGTATCCGCTCAGCGAAAAATACTTTCTCGCGTCGCGCATGACCGGCGACTGTGAGCAGATGGGGATTTATCTGCTGGACGTTTTCGGCAACGAAATCCTGCTCCACGCAGAAGCGCCGGGCTGTTTTGATCCAATGCCGCTCGGCCCACGTCCGCGTCCGCCCGTGATTCCCACGCGGCGCGATTTTGAGAACAAGCCCGGCACGTTCTACGTGCAGGACGTTTATCAAGGCACGCACATGGCCGGCGTGAAACGCGGTGACGTGAAATGGCTGCGCGTGGTCGAGTCGCCGGAGAAACGTTTCTGGACGCGGCCCGGCTGGAACGGTCAGGGCTTCGAAGGCCCGGCGATGAACTGGACGGATTTCGGCAACAAACGCATCCTCGGCATCGTGCCCGTGGAGGCGGACGGCTCGGTTTACGTGGAAGTGCCGTCCGAGCGGTTCGTGTTTTTCCAACTGCTCGACGAGAAGGGCATGATGATCCAATCCATGCGCAGCGGCACGATCGTGCAATCCGGCGAGCGGGCGAGTTGCATCGGGTGCCACGAGGAGCGCCGCACCAGTCCCGTCACGCCGCCCGCATCGGCCACCTACGCATTGCGGCGCGCTCCCGGCAAGCTTGCGGGCTGGCGGGGTGAGCCGTGCGAGTTTGGTTTCCTCGCGGAAGTGCAACCCGTCTTCAATCAGCACTGCGTCCGCTGCCACGATTTCGGGAAGGAAGCCGGCCAGACGCTAAACCTCGCGGCCGACCGCGATCTGGTATTCAACACGTCCTACAACGAACTCTGGCGAAAGAAATTCATCCACGTCGTCGGCGCTGGCCCGCCGGAGACGCAAGCTGCCTACTCCTGGGGTTCGCACGCGAGCAAGCTCGTGGCGACGCTTCGCGACAACCCACGCTGCGGTGGCACGCTTACCGCCGGGGACTTCGAACGCATCGTCACGTGGATTGATCTCAACGCGCCCTACTACCCGACTTTTGCCAGCGCCTATCCCGACAACCTCGCGGGCCGATCGCCGCTGGATGACAAGCAAGTTGCGCGGCTGGAACAACTCACCGGCCTCCCGCTCCGCCAGCTCGCCGACCACGGGAACAATCGCGGCCCGCAAGTCAGCTTTGACCGTCCGGAGTTGAGTCCGTGCCTCGCCGCGTTGCGCGAAAAGCCCGGCACTGACGCCGGGAAACATGACGAAGCCCTCGCCTTGATCCGTGCTGGCCGCGACCTGCTTGCCCAGCGTCCCGAAGCCGACATGCCCGGCTTCCAAGCCAACGAACGCGACCAGTGGCGTGAGAAAAAATATCTCGCCCGGGTGCAAGCGGAAGAGCGCAACCGCGCCGCGATTCGCCAGGGCGGCAAAGCTTACGACCAGAAAACGCAGCCATGACCCAATTATGAAAACCTCCATCCTCCAACTGACCGCGCTCGCCTGTCTGCTCGCAGCGCTTCCCGCTTTCGCAGCGTCGAAAGCTGAGCCTGCGCATGGCTGGCATCAGCAACTCGAAGCGGAATGGCTGCTCGAAGCCCAACTGCGCACCGAGGCGCAGCAGGCGGCCAATCCTACGACCCGCGACGACGCGGCGGGCGGCTGCGACGGCGTGACGAACGGCAAGTGGGGTTTCCACACCGCCGAGGACAACAATCCCTGGTGGCAGGTGGACCTCGGAAAGGTTTTCCCCATCTCGCAAGTGCGGCTGTGGAATCGCGCGGACAGCGAGGACATTGCCGCGCGTGCCGCGAACTTTCAGGTGATGCTCTCGAACGACGGCACGGAATGGCGCGAAGCCTATCGGCATAATGGCAAGGTTTTCTACGGCTATCGAATGCCGGATCGTTCGCCGCTCATCGTGCGGCTGACCGACGCGGAGGCGCGCTTCGTGCGCATTCAGCTTCCGGGCCGGACGTTTTTGCATCTCGACGAGGTGGAAGTCATCGGCAAGTCGGGCGGCAATCTGGCCCTCCACAAGCCCGCCGACCAAAGCAGTCTCAGTCCGTGGTCCGCAGTGCATGGGCGCAATGAGCGCCCAGTGGATTGGGCTGCAGAAACGCGCCGGACGCTGGCGAATTGCGAGCGGATGCTGAATGAGCGGGCCTCGTCTCTCTCGCCCCGCGAGGAACGAGCGGGGAGAGAGCAGGAGAGAGGGGCGATCCAGCAAACTCAAGACTTCCTCTCCCCGACCCTCTCCTCCCTCCAAAGTCGGGAGGAGAGGGAGAATCGTTCGCAGCGCTTCGGCGAACCAGAGCCTTCACGAGGTTCACAGGACCTCATCGCGAAAAAGGAACAGAGCGTCGAAAATGCTAACGGCACCAGAAGCACAGCAGCGCGCCCCACCGCTCTCCCTCTCCTCGGAGGAGAGGGCCGGGGTGAGGGCGAGCCAAAATCACTTCTCAAAAACTCGCGCTCTTGGAGCCGGGAAATCGCAAAACTCAAACAGGAGTTGGCGTCCGCAGCGTCTGGCGAATCCCCCCAACCCCTCTACCTCGAAGCCCGCGCCCTCCAACGCCAACTCGCCTTCGCCACACCGCTGCTCGATTTCGACGCACTGCTGTTCACCAAGCGCGTACCTGGCAGTTACAGCCACATGTCCGATCAGAATTACGGATGGTGGTCGCGACCCGGCGGCGGCATTTACATTTTGCGCGGACTGAAAGCCAGCGCGCCCACCACCGAGTGCCTGACCGATGTCGCTTTCAAAGAGCCGGGAAGCTTCATGCGCCCTTCGCTCGCGTTCGACGGGCAGAAGATTCTGTTCGCCTGGTGCAAGCATTATCCGGAGTTGGCGAAGGAGAAGGACAAGTTGAACAAGGCCAACGTGCCGGAGGACGCCTTTTACCACGTCTATGAAATGAACCTCGACGGCCCGCCGCGTGGCGGCGAAGCCGCTTTACGCGGCTCGCACGTGCGCCAGATCACGCATGGCAAATACGACAACTTCGACGCCCGCTACCTGCCCGATGGTCGCATCGTGTTCCTCTCGACGCGCCGCGGACAAGCGATCCAAGTCGGCAAAGCCAGCGCCGCGGCCACGCTGGCGAAGAACGACCTGCCCGACTGCTACGTGCGCTGCGGCGGCGACGCGAGCCGGCCCGTGGCGGTTTACACGCTGCACACCATGAACGCCGACGGCGGCGACCTCACGCCGATTTCGCCGTTCGAGATGTTCGAGTGGGAGCCGAGCGTCGCGCGCGACGGCACGATCATGTATTCGCGCTGGGACTACATTGACCGCGACAACATGCCCTACATGAGCCTCTGGTCCATCAATCCCGACGGCATCAACGCGCGGCTCATTTACGGCAACTACACCAAGGCGCCGCATTGCACGTTCGAGCCGCGCGCGATTCCCGGTTCGGACAAAATCATCTTCACCGCCTCGGGGCACCACTCGCAGACGATGGGCAGCCTGGTGTTGCTTGACCCCAAAGTCGGCACGGAAGGCGAAGCGCCGATCACGCGTCTGACGCCGGAGACGGCGTTCCCGGAAATCGAAGGCTGGCCGCGCGCGTTTTACGCGAATCCGTGGCCGCTCTCCGAACGCACGCACCTCGTCGCGTGGGGCGTCGAGGATAAAATGCGCGAAGGCACGCAGCGCCCGGTGAACGGCATGGGGATTTATCTCTTCAACGCCGACAGCGGACGCGAATTGCTCTATCGCGATCCGGAGATTTCCTCGATGTCGCCTATCCCGCTGAAAGTGCAGCCGCGTCCGCCGGTGCTCGCCAGTCGCGTGAAGTGGGACGGCCCGCAGGAAGGCCGCTTCCTCGTGGCCGATGTGACGCGCGGTTTGAAGACCGTGAAACCCGGCGACGTGAAAGCGCTCCGCATCATCGCCGTCCCGGCCAAGACGCAGCCGTGGATGAACAAGCCCGCCATGGGTCTAACGCGCGACGATCCCGGCAAGGCGGTGCTCGGCACCGTGCCGGTGGAGGCGGACGGCTCGGCGTATTTCCGCGCGCCGTCCGGCGTGGCGTTCTTCTTCCAGGCGCTCGATGCGCGCGGCATGGCGGTGCAGACCATGCGCAGCGCGACGCACGTTCAACCCGGCCAGACGTTGAGTTGCACCGGTTGCCACGACCCACGCAAAGACACGCCTCCGCCCAGCGCGTCGTTGTTGGCCTCCTTGCGCGAGCCGTCGAAAATCACCGTCGGCCCGGAAGGCTCGTGGACCATGCGCTTTGATCGGCTCGTGCAGCCGTTGCTCGACGCGCAATGCGTCAGTTGCCACAACCCCGACAGCAAGGACCTCGCGGCGGCCAAGCTCAATCTCACCCCCGATGAAGCCTACAAATCCCTCACGATGACTGGCCGGCCGAGTCTGAGCGACCTCGTCGTGACCGCCTACCGCGACGGCGTCTCGACCGAAGGCCATGCTCCCGCTACGCAAAGCACCGTGCTGCGCCTGCTAACCGATCCCGCCGGCCACTACGGCGTGAAACTGGACCGCGCCGACTTGGATCGCTTCATCACCTGGATGGACACCTACGCCCAACGCACCGGCACCTTCAGCCCCGAGCAGGAGGAGGACATGGAACGTCTGCGGCGAGCGTGGGCGGGATTGCTGATCGAAACGACGCCGCGGCAAACGGCAGCGAGGAGCGCAAAATGAAAATTCCGCCATACGACTACAACATGATGATAGAGAAATCGCGAACCGCCCGAGGGCTGTTCCCTCTCCCCCGCCGAGGGGGAGAGGGTCAGGGTAAGGGGGCACGAGTGAATGCTCATGCAGGGTTCGCAAACGCACTTCCCCTCACCCCGGCCCTCTCCCCTTCCGAAGGGGAGAGGGAGAATCGCCGGCAGTCTGTTCACAAGCGAGCGCTTTGCCTTGCCCTATGCTGGGTCGCTTTGGCTCCTATCGCAAAAGCGGCCGAAGAAGCCTCCACCACCGCTGCGGAAACAAAACTCCAGCGCCTGCTCGACGCGCCGCTCCTTTTCGTCAAGCGCCATTCCTACTCGGGCATTCACATTTACGACACCTACTACAAATGGCCGCCGGGCGGCGGCGGCATTTACGTTTTGGAGAATCCTACCGCGCCGCGAAGCGAGTGGCGCATCCGCCCGGTCATTGATCCCACCACGGCGGACTCGCCGGGCAGCGGCGTGTACAGCCATCCCGAACTTTCGTGGGATGCGAAGCGGTTGCTGTTCTGCTTCAAAGGCCAACCCGAGGGCAATACCAGCATTTACGAGATCGGGCTCGATGGCAAAAATCTCCGGCGCGTGACCGATCCCGGCCCGACGTGTGTCGTTTACAAAGGATCCCAACACGGCCAGCACGATGTCGCCCCAGCCTACCTGCCCGATGGTCGCATCGTATTTCTGTCCACGCGCAAAAGCAGTCTGGTCCCCTGCAACAACACCGGCGTGGCGATTCTTCATGTGATGAATGCCGACGGCTCGGACATCCATCCGATCTCCGTCAACTACGTCAACGAGTTCGATCCCGCCGTGCTGCCGGATGGCCGGATTCTCTATGGCCGCTGGGAGTACATTGACAAGAACGCGCTGACGATTCAGTCGCTCTGGACCTGCAATCCCGACGGCGCACAGGAAACCGCGTTCTACGCCAACAATATGGTTTTGCCGGAAGCCCTGCTGGACGCGCGGCCCGTGCCGGATTCGCCGTTGATCGTAACCACGCTCGCCAAGCACAACTCCACGCCCCGCGGCTCGATCGCGTTCCTCGACGCGCGCATCGGCAAGAACGATCCCACGGCGCTCACGAATCTCGAACACCCGGACAAACCCGCCTACGATCTCGGCGATTCCTGCGAGCCGTGGCCGTTGAATGCGGACGCGATCGTGTTCAGCGGTCGGCCAAAGGGCGCGAAGCGAAACGTCCTCCAGATGCTGGACCGTGCCGGGCATCGCTTCACGCTGCTCGAAGACGCGGACATCTGCCTCCACTCGCCGATGCTGGTAAAATCCCGCCCCGTTCCGCCGGTCATTCCGGGGACCGTTGATCGGAACGCCACCACCGGCCGGTTGCTGGTTCAGGATATTTACCAGGGACTCACCGGCGTGAAGCGCGGCGAGGTCAAATGGCTGCGCGTGATCGAAGAAAACTCGCGCGTCAGCCCGTCCACGATGGGCGGCAGTCCTTACAACCAGACGTTCCTGGTCAGCGCCGCGCTGGCGTTCAGCACCAAGAATTTTCTCGGCGTTGCGCCGGTAACGGAAGCCGGCTCGGCTTATTTCGAGGTGCCGTCGGGGCGCGCGATTTATCTCCAGGCGCTCGACGCAGACGGACGGCTCGTTCAGAGCATGAGGACCTTCATCCAGGCGGCGCCCGGGACGACGCGCGCTTGCGTGGGCTGTCACGAGGACCGGACAACCACGCCGGCGGCGGATCAGCAGTTGGTGGAAATCTTGTCGCGTCCGCCGTGCCGCTTGCAGCCTGAGTCCTGGGGCAGCGGCCATCTGGATTATCCGACGATGGTGCAGCCGATTCTGGACCGCCATTGCGTGAGCTGTCACGGCGGCGAAAAGGACATCGCTGCGGGGCTCGATTTGACCGGTGGCTGGACGGAGCATTTCACCATCAGCTACGAAAACCTCGTCAGCCGGCGCGAACGCCAACTTGAAGCGACACTGATCGCGGGCATTGACTGCATGAACGGCACCGCGCTTTGGTCGGCGCAAATTTTCGCGCCGCGAGCGCACGGCTCTGGTGCCGCCCCGCTGGCGCAATTGCTTCTGAAGAATCACGGCGAGGTCAAGCTTGCCCGCGCCGAGCGCGACTTGTTGATGGCGTGGATTGACAGCAACGGTCTCTTCCGCGGCACGTGGGATTCCACCGCCAGCGGCTGCGCGACGAAAGGTTGGAAGGAAACGCGCACGGCGTTGATCGCTGAAATGCGCAGCGCCGATTGCATGAAGTGTCACGGCGACGCGAAAGGCAACCCGACGCTCTTCGAGGAGGATTGGGTCAATCTGGAACAGCCCGAGCTGAGTCGCATCCTTCGCGCTCCGTTGGCGACGGAGTCGGGCGGTTACGGTCTCGGCTTCTGTCGCGATCGCGCGGCGAACGCAAAACAACAACGCGTCCGCCAACTCGTCAACGGCTACGCCCACGCGGTGCAGCCGGTGGACGCTTTTGCCCGCCGAACTTACGCTACGCCGGATCGTTCCGGTGCTCCCGTGGTGAGTTTAGCCTCGACGCAAGACGCGCATTACCAAGCCATGCTCGCCATCCTGCGCCAGGGCCAGAAGCTCGCCCTCGCCGAGCCGCGTGTGGACATGCCCGGCGCGAAGATCATCCCTGGCGAAAGCCGGCAGCTCATCGCGCTCGCCTTGCCGGAGCAATTACCCGCATTGCGCGCTACCGCCACTAGTCAAGGCGTGCAGTTGTCCTGGGACCACCGCGCCGACCTGAGCGGGCTGACGTTCGAGTTGCATCGCGGCAGTCAGCCCGGATTCACGCCCGATGATGCGAACCGGTTGGCTTCCCTGACGCGATTCGACTATCTCGATCCCTCCGCAACCCCTGGCGAGCAATACTACGCTTTGACTTTGGTCGCCGACGGCCACACCAGCCCGCCCATCCGCGCGACCGTGACCGTGACCAAGAGGGTTCGAACCAGCGCCGCGCACACCCCGCGCGATCCACACCTCGCCGCCGCGAGCAAGTGAGCCGGCCCAACAACCCATGAGCTTGAGCCCGACACCTGGGCCTGCCGCCGTAGTGGAACAGCGCGTCCCGCCTGTTCATTTCGGACGCCGACCTCCGTCAATGTTGTTCCCGGCAGTTTTGCAAAGCGAACAGGCTGGAAGCAATGTTCCACTATCGAAGGCCATTCCTCTCAGCCGTAACTATTCAATCGGAATTCAACGCAAAGACGCACAGTTGCCACAGACGATTCGAATGGGATTGGTGGCCCGCTTGCGCTCACCAAATGGTAAGGCCCACGAATGAAACCCGAACCTCGCCAAACCGTTGCGTCTTTGCGCCTTTGCGCCTTTGCGTTAAAAGTCTTCTGCATGGTTACGGTTTAGCAATTCCCCATGAAAACCCACGATCAAGAATTCCATTTCTCAAAGCTGGCAGTTTGTTTTTTTCTGATTGCTTCCTTGCCGGGCGTGGCAGAGCTAAACGCCGCCGACTCGTCCAGCTCGCCCCGGCGACTCAAGCGCTCGGAGAGTTTCCTCGGCATCCATTTCGATTTCCACGCCGGCGCGGACTGCACGGAGGTCGGGAAGAATACGACGCCGGAAATGGTCGCGGCGATTCTCGACAAGGTGAAGCCGGACTACATCCAGGTTGACTGCAAAGGACATCCCGGACTGTCGAGCTACCCGACGAAGGTCGGTAACCCTGCGCCCGGATTCGTCGGCGACCCGTTGCAGGTCTGGCGCAAAGTCACCGCCGGACGCGGTGTCGCGCTCTACATGCACTACTCCGGCGTCTGGGATTCGGAGGCGATTCGGAAGCATCCCGAATGGGGCGTCATCAACGCCGACGGCAAAACCAACGCGAATGCTACCTCGGTGTTTGGCCCGTACGTGGATCGGTTGCTCGTGCCGCAATTGCACGAACTTGCCGGTGACTACCGCGTGGATGGCGTGTGGGTGGACGGCGAATGCTGGGCCACGGTGCCGGATTATGGCGACGCTTCGGTGAAAGCTTTCACCGCCGCAACCGGGTTCGCCGAAGTGCCGCGCCGAAAGAGCGATCCCCACTGGTTCGAGTGGATGGAGTTTCAGCGCGAGGGGTTCCGGAAATATCTCCGCCACTATCTCGCCGAGTTGAAGCGGACGGATCCCGACTTCGAAATCGCGAGCAACTGGGGGTTTAGCGATCACATGCCGGAACCGGTTTCCGCACCCGTCGCGTTTTTGTCCGGCGACTTTTCCCCCGAGAACAGCGTCAACTCCGCTCGCTTCTCCGCGCGCTGTCTCGCCAACCAGGGCAAGCCGTGGGACCTCATGGCGTGGTCGTTCGCTAACGCGAAGAACGAGACGCGCCATTTCAAGTCGGCGGTGCAACTCCAACGCGAGGCCGCGCTGGTGCTCGCACAAGGCGGCGGTTTCCAGGCTTATTTCTCGCAGCGCCGCGATGGCTCGGTGGACCTGGCCAGGATGGACGTGATGGCCGAGGTGGCGAAGTTCTGTCGCGAGCGGCAGGCGCTTTGCCAGCGTGCCGTCATCGCGCCGCAAATCGCGTTGCTCTACTCGCGGGCGTCGCACTACCGCCAGAACGCGCAGTTGTTCACGCCCAACAGTCCTTCGGTTCGCTCGCTGCGCGGTGTGTTGCAGGGCCTGGTTGAATCGCAGCATTGCGTGCAAATCGTCAGCGAGCATCACCTGCGCGGCCACATGGCTGACTGGCCGCTCCTCGTCCTGCCGGAATGTGACTACCTCGACGCCGACTTCCGCGACGAACTTGTCGCCTACGTGAAGCGCGGCGGGCGCTTGCTGGTGATAGGACCAAAGGCTGCCGCTCAATTCGTGAAGGAACTCGACGTGATTCCCGGCGACACAGAGGCCGCAAAAGCGTCGGTCCGGCTGGCACAAGGCACGAACACCGCCGAGTTCGCAACGCTGTGGCAAGGCGTGAAACCGGGGCGCAAGGTCAGGAGTTTCGGGACGTGCCGACTCACCGATGAGCCGAACGCCCCGGCCCAACCTGCCGCCACGATCGCGCGATTAGGCCGCGGGACGATCGCCGCAGCATGGTTGAATCTCGGCGAACACTGTGCCGACGGAAAAACGCCAGCGGCGCGGGATTTCCTCGATGCCCTCACGTGCGAACTTTTCCCGAAACCGATGGTGGAGGTGAGCGGTTCGCATGACGTGGACGTCTCGGTCGCCCGCAATCACGGCAAGTTGCAGATTCACCTGGTCAACACCTCTGGCCCCCACGCCTCGCAGCCGTTCGTGGATGAGATTGCGCCGGTGGGGCCGCTGCAAGTGACCCTGCGCGCCGGGTCGCGCCCGAAGCGCATCACGATCGAGCCGGGGGCTCACGAGGTGGAATTCAAACAGACTCGCGGCGAAACGCGCTTCACCGTGGCCGAGTTGCCAATTCACAGCGTGGTCGTGGTGGAATAAACGCCTTTAGCGGTAGTAATTCACAAAGAAGTTCGACGAAACGGCGGCGAGCGCGTCCAAGGGCTTGTAAACATTGCGCCCGATGAAAACACCCTTCGCCGCCCTTCCGAAGCCAGCCTGTCCACCCCACCCGTTGCTCTTTGACGACCCGGGCCCCGCCAAGTCGGCGCCGATTTTTCCGGCGGCCACCTCTCCAGCGACGGCGGGGCGTTGCTGCTGCGTCAAATGGATCGCGGCCTCAGCCTTCCGCGCACACTGGCGGAAGCTTTCACCGATCCCCGCGACTCGCGCTAGTGCGATCACCGGTTGCCGGTCTTCACCGCGAAAGCCCTGCGCCGGCAGGTGGGTCGCCACGAAGCGCGGGTTGGCCGAATGCGTGGTTTGCCCGTCGTGGGCTGCTGAGCTCGAAAACCGCCCACGGATGGACGCGGACAATCGTAGCCTTACGGACCCACTTAAATCCGCGCGCGGGAGGGCGTCTGGGTGGGCGAAAGCTCCCAAGCCCCAATGCCGAGGTGCGGGCTGGTCGTTACGAGCCGCCTCGATCCGTGACCGCTCACGGCGGCCCGCCGCCGAATTGCTTCCAGTAAGCCGCCTTGAACGGATTGATCGCCGGGCCGGTGGCGTTTTCGTTTTCGAGTGCGGGGAGAATTTCCTTCCACCATTGGGCGTAAGCCGCGCGCATCTGCGCCACGACTTTGGGGTGCGCGGCGATGACGTTCTGCGCTTCGCCGGGATCGGTCTTGAGTTCGTAAAGTTCCTGGTTGTTGACGAGTTGAAAGCGCGGGTTGCGCACCGCGCAGTTCGCAAACTGCGATTCCGCAGCCTTGCCCTTTTCCCACCGGCCAACGTGTGTGAACAGAAAACGATCCGGCCAAACCGCCTGCGGGTTTTGGAGCAGCGGCACGAGGCTGCGGCCATCGAGCTGAATTGACTCCGGCACTTTCGCGCCGGTGATTTGGGCGAGGGTCGGGAAAATATCCAGGTGCGCCGTGAGCGCGGGGCAGTCCCGGCCGCCGGAAAAACCCGCCGGCCAGCGCCAGAATGCCGGGACGCGCGTGCCGCCTTCGTAGGGCGTGCCTTTCTGCGCTCTCATGCCGGCGTTGAAAACTTTCACGCCCGCCGTGCCGCCGTTGTCCGTCATGAAAATAACCACCGTGTCGCGCGCGATGCCCCAGGCATCCAGCTTCGCGAGCAACCGGCCGAAGTTGTCGTCAATGTTTTCGATCATGCCGTAGAACTTGGCGACGTTCGTGTCCACCTGGCCGGCATGCCGCTGCGCGTAAGCATCGGGGCACTGGAGCGGCGCATGGGGCGCGTTCGGCGTGATGTAAGCAAAGAAGGGCGGCGGGTCTTTGCGGCGCAGGTTCATCCAGTTCACCGCCTGATCGAAGAAAAGGTCGGTGCAGTAGCCTTCCGTTTTCTCAAAACGACCGTTGTGGCGGATGGCCGGATTGAAGTAAGTGTTGCCTGGCGCGTCGCCACAACTGCCGGCGTAGGTCTGGCCGATTCCGCCTGCGCCGTGGATGAAGACTTCATCAAAGCCGCGTTGGCCGGGCTGATAAGCGTCCGCATCGCCGAGATGCCATTTGCCGAAAATGCCCGTAGCGTAACCGGCGGCCTGCAGCACCTGCGCAAGCGTCACGGCCTTGAGGCTCATCCGCTCGCGCTCAAAGATCGTGTGCGTGACCCCGGAGCGGAATTCGTGTCTCCCCGTCATCAGCGAGCAGCGCGTGGGCGCACAGGTGGGGCTGACGTGGAAGTCGGTGAAGCGGACGCTCTGCTTCGCGAAGCCGTCAATGTGCGGCGTCTTGATGATGGGATTTCCCGTGCAGCCGAGATCGCCGTAACCCTGGTCGTCCGTCATCACCAGCACGATGTTTGGGCGCGACGGGAAGGCGGGTTGAGCGACCAGATTGAAAGCCAACAGCATCGCGCCAACGAGCACGCCGGCTTTTCGAGGAAACAGGTTTTTTGGATTCATCAGGTTTGGATTCAGCCGCTATGTTGTTCGTCGAGCTGCAACAGATTCGGGCCGCGGCACAGGCTACGCCACCGGGGAAAGACAAGGGGAGCAGAAAATGAATGCGAGGGGGCCTGCGATTTCATTTCTACGCCAACGATGAAAAGTGCCAACGGATGCGGAATGGCTGTTTCAAAAATCCATTGGCCCCAGGGCCCATCTCTCTTTCCCGTAAACTTTCATTAAACCCCGGGATTCAGCCTGGTGCATCCGCGAGGCAAGCGCTTAAAACCGTTTGCCGCTTGCCGTCCTGGCAACACTTGGCTGAAGCCAGGTGTTAATGAGATAGTTCTGTTTTCGCTCCCCGAGCAAGTGAGTCCCGCACTTGGCGCGATTTGATGTGACTGCGAGTTTGCCAGCCGCCCGGTTTTCGCCTATTGGTAGCCAGCCCTATGGCAACACCCGACAACATCGTCACCGGCCGCAACCTGTCGAAGATTTATCGGCAGGGCGAGATCAACGTCACCGCGTTGGACAACATCTCGCTGGGCATCGCGGCGGGCGAATTCCTCACTTGATGCAAAAATCATGGGCATCGGCGCGAGCATCATGCCGGCGATTGCCGCGCGCGGATGACGGGGTCGGAAGGGCTGAAGACGCTGGATTGAAGTATATGAATGTTCAGCCCATGGATCATTCCTGCAAGACATTGCCCCTAACTCCATTCACAATTCGCTTCGGCCTGATCGGCGCGCGGTTCGCCGGCGATCGCCTCTGGCGGCTGTTTGCATTGCTCACCTCGCCCATTCCGGTGCGCTACAATTTCAAGAGCGGCCGCATTCGCTGGCGCGTAATGGCGGCGACGGTGCTCGGCGTCGCGGCGGTGGTCACGGTATACATCCACATGCCGATCCGTTCTCCGATCAACGGCGTGGTGTTGGAGAAACTCGTTGACCCGAACGAGTTGGTGCCGCCGCAAAGTTTCGGCGTCACACGCGGTCCCAGCACCGCGCTGATCGCGATGGCGGACTCGAAGGATTTGCAGGTGGAGATTGATCTCAACGCGTCGGACCGCGCGAAAGTTTCGCTGAATCAACAATGCCGCGTCAGTCCGGAAGCGTATTTGGACAAGGTTTATTCCGGCGGTGTCGCGGCAATCGCATTAGCACCCCGCTTCAGTGGGATAGTTGAAATTCGATTCAAGCAACGAACCGAGACGATGCTCGGCGATCCGATTGAGGGCCGAGCCGCCGGGCAACTTGACCAACACAAACCATGACGGACCAATTCACCCTTTCGCCATTTGAGTTTTTCGTCCGCCACACGCGGACGCGCTTCCCGTTCCGCTACGGCATCGCGAGCATGACGGACGTGCCGCACCTGTTCGTGCGTTTGCGCGTTGCGGTTGGAAAGGAGTCATCGTTTGGTCTCGCCAGCGAGGGGTTGCCGCCCAAGTGGTTCACCAAGAACCCCACCACCACCTTTGAGCAAGACCTGCCCGAGATGCTCGAAGTCATCAGCCACGCGGCGAAGCTTGCCGAGGAAATCGCCCGAACGCCGGTTTCGTTTTTCGATTTCTGGCGCGAGCTGTATCACCAGCAGCGGGCGTGGGCGAACGCTCGCCAACTCGCGCCGCTGCTGGCGAATCTCGGCGTGAGTCTCGTTGAACGGGCCGTGCTTGATGGCTGGTGTCGCCTTACGGGCGAACCGCTGCACCGTCTGATCGTTGCGAACCGACTCGGTTTGCGCCTTGGCGAAATCCACGCCGGGCTGGGTCGCGCCCAACCGGGCGACCTGCTGCCTGCGGGGCCGCTGGCTTCGTGCTTTGTGCGCCACACGGTCGGGCTGGGTGACGCGCTGGCGCCCAGTGACATTCCCGCCGGCGAACGCGTGGACGACGGCTTGCCGCAGGATTTGGAAAGTTGCATCCGCGAGTACGGCCTGCGTTATTTCAAAGTGAAACTCTTCGCCGACGCCCCGCGCGATCTGGCACGGCTGCGCGAGTTGAACCGGCTACTGCGGCGGGAAACCGGCGGGGAATTTTTCGTCACGCTCGATGGCAATGAGAATTTCAAAACCTTCGCGGCGTTCCGCGAGTTCTGGCAAACGGCGGCGGGCGATCCGGCGCTAGGCGAGTTGTGGTCGCGCATCCTCGTGGTCGAGCAACCCGTGCATCGCGACCGCGCCCTGAGCGCTGACGCGGGGGCCGCGCTGCGCGCCTGGCCTGATCGTCCGCCGTTGATCATTGACGAGTCTGACGGGGCGCTCGGGGATGTGCCACGCGCGTTGGCACTCGGGTACGTGGGCACGAGCCACAAGAACTGCAAGGGCATCGTGAAGGGCGTCGCCAACGCCTGCTTGCTCGCGCAGTGCCGGCGGAACGGCCAACGCGTCGTGCTGACGGGCGAGGACTTGTGCAACCTCGGCCCGGTGGCGTTACTCCAGGACCTGGCGCTGATGGCGTTGCTCGGTATTGAGCATGTCGAACGCAACGGACATCACTACTTTCGAGGGCTGAGCCTGTGGCCGGAAGAGTGGCAAAACGCGATGTTCGCGGCGCACGGCGATCTTTACCCCCGGCATCGCGGCGGCTTTGCGAGCCTGCAAATCCGCGCGGGTCGCTTGCAACTCGGTTCGGTGAACGCCGCGCCGTTCGGGCTGGGGCCCTTGTTTGATCCGTCCTGCTTTGAGCGGCAGCCCATGCCGTGACGAATGAGAGGCTGCTGGCGGCTACGGAGTAGTGCCAGCCTTGAGAATCATCGCGGCCGGCGAAGCGGCTTCCGGTGCGCGGGCGGTCCCCGCCCGCAGCACTTCGGCCGCAGGGAGACGCCTCGATTTTCCTACGCGGATTCTGCGATTTACCCGCTGCGCCCGGGGCCCGGTCGCGCTCCGGTGGCAGTGTCCCGCTGCGCCCCCCGCGCCCGTAAAGTTGGGTTTTTTCGTTGACCCCGGGCCGCCCGTCGTCAAAGTACCGCCCTATGAAAAATAATTGGTGGTCCGCTTTCTTGTTGCTCGTCTGCGTCTGCGGTATTGCTGGCGTTGAATCCCCGGCTACCGCTGCGGGTTGGGCCCAAAAACAATTCCTCATCACCTTCTGGTGTCCGCCGCCGGCTACGGATGAAAACCTCGCCCGCGTGGCGGCGGAAGGTTTCAACCTGACTTGGGCGCCGGAGGAGGGCCTCGACGTGGCGGCGCGACATGGTTTGCGCGTCATGTTGACGAGCGACTTGCTCAGCCCGGCGACGCTCGACGATGACGCGAAGCGCGCCCAACTCAATGCGCTAATTGATCGCGTGAAACACCATCCAGCGATGGAAGCCTACTACCTCACCGATGAGCCCGGCGCGGGCGCGTTCGCCAGCCTCGGCAAACTCGTCGCCCACTTGCGCGCCCGCGATCCGGCGCATCTGGCTTACATCAACCTGTTTCCCACCTATGCGAACGAGCAACAGCTTGGGGTGAGCGCCGATGCCGCCGACCGCGCCCGGGTGAGCTATCCCACAAATTTTTCGGGCGTGGGCGTGGATGATAAGACGGTTCTGCGCTACCGCGAGCACCTCCAGCGGTTCGTGGAGACGGTCCAGCCTGATCTCATCAGCTACGACCATTATCATTTTCTGAAGGAGAGCGACGGCAAACAGTATTTCCTGAACCTTGCGTTGATTCGGCAGGCGGCCTTGGAAGCGCGCAAGCCGTTTCTGAATATCATTCAGGCCGACACGATCGAGAAAAGCTGGCGCTTGCCGAACGCCAACGAAATGCGCTGGCTCGCCTTCACCACGATGGCCTACGGTGCCCGCGGCCTCAGCTATTTCACCTATTGGGGACCGCCGGCCTACAACGGACTTTACGTGGACGGCAAAGCGATGCCGCTGCTCCAAGACGTGGCGGCGCTCAACCACGAGATCGTGAAGTTTGGCCCGCCGCTCATGGAGTTGAACTCGCTCGGCGTTTATCAAACCGCGCCTTTGCCCTACGGCGCCGAGGCGCTGCCCGCGAAATGCCCGGTGCGGATCACTGGCGCTGGCGGCTTCGTGCTGGGCCTGTTCGGCAAGACCGCCCATCCCTCCGCCTTCATGCTCGTCAATCGGGATTACCAACACGCGAGCGAAGCGACGGCGACGGTTTCCATCCCCGGTCGCAAGCTGGAAGAACTTGATCGCCAGACGGGCAAGTGGGTGCGCCGCCAAACCTTGCGCGGAAAACGCCTCGTCCAGATCCAACTCCCGCCCGGCGACGGACGTTTGTTCCGCGTCGTGAAGTAAGTCATCATCCGATCATGAAACCGCTCAATTCAAAGATCAGTCGCCGGCGTTTTCTGCGCCGCAGTGCCACCGCCATCAGCGCCGCCATTGTCGCGCCCACGATCATTCCCGCCTCCGCCTTGGGTCGCGGCGGCGTGAAGTCGCCGAGCGAACGCATCACGATGGGTTTCATCGGCGTGGGGGGGCAGGGGAGTGGTCACTTGTTGGGCGGTGCGTGGACATACGTGCCGGGCGGCTACAGTGCCCGCCGCGATGTGCAAGTGCTGGCGGTCTGCGATGCCTGGCAGGACCGGCGCGAAAACGCCACGCGCCGGGTGAACGAAAACTACGCGCAGATGTTTGGGCAGGGCAGTTACCGTTCGTGCGAAGCCTATCGGGATTTTCGCGACGTGCTGGCACGGGCGGACATTGACGCGGTGTTGATCGCTTCGCCGGTTCACTGGCATGGCGTGATGGCCGTCGCGGCGGCCAAGGCGGGCAAGGATATTTATTGCGAGAAGCCCACCGCTATCACCATCCGCGAAGCTCAAGCCATAAAGGAAACGGTGTTGCGCTACGGTCGCGTCTATCAGGCCGGAACGCAGCAGCGCTCGGAGTACGGCGGCAAGTTCCGCCGCGCCTGCGAACTCGTTCGCAACGGCGCCATCGGTAAGCTCAAAGAGGTCTATGCCTGCCGTCCCGGTGGACTGGTGGAGTGGAAACGCTTTGGTCCGGAGAAACCCGTGCCCGCCGGACTCGATTGGGATCTCGCGCTCGGCCCCGCACCGTGGCAACCCTACGCTGGTGTGGCGCACGCCCACATGTTTTGCGGCATTGGCGACATCAACTGGGGGCCGCACCACTACGATTTCATCCAATGGGTGCTGGATGCCGACCGCTCCGGCCCGGTGGAATTATTTTTTGAAAAGGACGTGCTGCAATACCGCTATGCCAGCGGCGTGGTCGTCCATGCCGAACATTATCCCGGCGACTCGACGGGCTCCAGCGGCGGCGCGCGGTTCATCGGCACGGACGGCTGGATCGCGGTGGATCGCGAACATCTCACCGCTCATTCCAACGAAGTCTTCGAGCGCCCGCTTCCGCCGGACGGCCCGCGGGTTTATTTCAGCGACAGCCACTCCGGTAATTTTCTCGACTGCGTCCGCACCCGCAAACGCCCGATCTGCGATGTCGAAACGGCGCATCGTTCCGCCAGCGCGGTGTTGCTCGGCGGCTTGGCGCTGCAATTGAAACGCACCTTGAAGTGGGATCCGCAGCGCGAGCGCTTCAGCAACGACGACGAAGCCAACCGCCTGCTTTCGATGGCCTACCGCACGCCCTGGGTGCTCTAAATAAGAAGCAAAATGAAAACCGCTTTTCCGACCATTGGCATGAGTACCGAATTGGCAGACGATTCAGAGCCTCTCCCTCACCCCGGCCCTCTCCCGCTGGGAGAGGGAGAATCGCCGTTCGGTTTCTTTGATCACCGGAGTCTGAGGTTACAGTGTCCGCGCCGGCAAAATTGCGACGGACGATTTCTGTCTCCCGCTCCCAGCGGGAGAGGGAGCAAGGGTGAGGGAGAGCTTTTGAATTTTCAGCGCATACCGGCTTTTTCAACGAGATCGCTTCGTTTGTTTCGGCTAACAAACTTGGGCATTCGGGTTCTAGTCCTTTTTCTGATTTGCGCCGTGTCGCTCTCCAGGGCGAAAGCGGAGGCGGTCAACGAAGCGCAATTGATCGGCGTGTTACAATCCGCTGCGACGCCGGCGGAGAAGGAAGCCGCGTGGCAGGGGTTGAAGCTCATCGGCACGGCGAAGTCGGTCCCAGCGGTGGCGGCGTTGCTGGCGGATGAACATTTGTATCAGGCCGCGTGCGACGTGCTGGAAACCATGCCGGCGACCGAAGCGGCGGACGGTCTGCGCACCGCGCTCAAAACGACGTCTGGGAATTCCAAGGCTGCGGTCATCCACGCGCTGGGTGAACGTCGCGTGCTTCAGGCGGTGTCTGATTTAATCAAATTGCTCGGGGATCCGGACGCGTTGGTGGCGACTTCGGCGGCGCAGGCCTTGGGCAGAACTGGCGGCAACGAGGCAGTGCGGGCCTTGCGCGAGGCGTTGACCTCGGCGCCCGAAACCGTCCGCGCCGCAGTCGTAGATGCCTTGTTGCAGTGCGCCGGGCAAATGGTCACCGGAGGCGATCGCGATCAGGCCGAAAGTATTTTTCGGCAACTGAACCAATCCACGGAAAAGGACTATGTTCGGACGGCAGCTTTTGCGGGCCTGATTCGAGCGTCAATGCCCGGGCAGCTTGGACTTCTCCTGAAAGGCATCAACCCTCCTCCACCGGCCGACGAAGCGAATCGAATTGCGGCGCTTTCACTGGCACGCGACGACCAAAGTCCTGGCGATATCCGGTGGTTTACCTTGCTCTTCTCGCAAGAGTCGCCGGCGATTAACGCCGCAGTGATTGGGCTGCTGCAACAACTCGACGATCCTGCCGCCGCACCCGCGGTGATCGCAGCCGCTGGCAGCACCAATTCCTACCAGCGCAGCACCGCGCTCGCCGCCTTGGGAACATTGGGCGACGTGACGGTCATTCCGTTGCTGGCCAACGCGGCGACATCGCACGACGAGGCCGAGCAAGAAGCCGCGCGGCAGGCGTTGGGGCAATTGCGTCGCGGCAATGTCGCCGAAGCGCTCGTGGCGAATTTGGTTTCGGCGAGCGACCAGGTGCAGGTGGAGTTGATCCGGGCTTTGACGGCGCGGGCGGAAATTTCCGCTGCCCCCAAGCTGCTGGAAATCGCGCGCACCGACACCGGTTCCGCGCGCCGCGCGGCCCTCCGGGCGATGGAACACTTCGCAGACGGCTCGCAACTCGCGGCGCTGGTGCAATTGCTGGCACAGGCGAAGGACGAGCCGGCTCGCGCCGAGGTGCGGAATGTTTTTGAAGCGCTGGCGGACCGCGCGGTGGAAGGCCGCAAGCTCGATGTTACACCGATCGTAAAAGGATTCACCGGTGCGGATGGGCCAACCCGCATCGCGCTGTTGCAGGTCAGCGCCTTTTTCTCGGACCCGGGCTTGCGGGCGGTTTTTAGCGCCGCCATCAAGGACCCGGATGCGCAGGTCAGCAACGCTGCCGTCCGTGCGATATGCAATACGCGCGACGTGGAATTGATGCCCGCGCTGCTCGAACAGGCGCGCAATGCCGGCGAGTCAAGCCTCCGCGGGCTGGCGTTCGATGGTTACGTGCGGCTGGCGCGGGACAGTGAACTTTCCAAAGCCCCGGCTCCGGATCGAGTGGCGCTGCTGAAGCCGGCGTTGGCCTTGGCCACGCGCCCGGAAGAAAAGCGATTGGTCCTGGCCGCCTTGGCCGGAGTGCCCCATTCGGAAGCGCTGGCGTTGGCCGAACAAGCGTGTGCCGATGCGGCGGTTCGGGCTGAAGCGGAAATCGCGTGGCTGCAAATCGCGAAGGCGTTGCTCGCATCGGAAACCGCGTTGGCCGAGGCCTCCCTCACGCGCCTGGCGACGAATGCCAGCAACCAAACCGTGCGCACCAACGCACAGGTCTTGGTGCAGCGACCCGAATCCGGTTGGCTCTGCGCCGGGCCGTACCGCCAAGAAGGCAAGTCGGGGCGGGAGTTGTTTGACGTGGCCTGCGCGCCGGAGAAGCCGGGTGGTGGGGCGGTGAGTTGGCGCGGGTTGCCTGGCGTGGGCGATCTTACGAGCGTGGCTGCCGGCGACAACTGCGTCGTTTATCTGAAGACGCGCGTGTTCCTGCCCTCGGCCCAGCCGGTAATCTTTGAACTGGGTTCCGACGATGGCATCAAATTGTGGGTGAACAATGCCGTGACGCACGCGAACAATGTGGATCGCGGCATGGTGCCAGGACAAGACAAGGCCAAGGCACAACTGCGGCAAGGTTGGAACGATTTGCTCGCCAAGATTACCCAGGACGGCGGCGGTTGCGGCATGAGTCTCCGCATCACGGCAACCAATGGGGCCGAGATTCCCGGTTTGCGTTTTGATCCGCGCGGGGCTCAATAAGGAATTAAGCTTGGTCGCACCGCGCAACCTCCCTAGTCTAGCGAATGGTTCACGTCGGCATCGGTTACGATGTTCATCAGTTGGTTGCGGGTCGCCGGCTCATCTTGGGCGGCGTGGAGATTCCACATCCCAAAGGGTTGGATGGTCACTCGGATGCCGATGCGCTCATGCACGCCATTTGCGACGCGGTGCTGGGGGCCTTGGGCGAGGAGGACATCGGGCATTTTTTCCCGAATACGGATCCGCGTTGGAAGGACGCGCCGAGCCGCGTGTTTCTCGCCGAGGCCGCCGCCCAAACCGCCCGGCGTGGTGGCCACCTCGTGAACGTGGACGCGACGGTGATCGCGCAAGCGCCGAAGATTTATCCATACATCGCCGCCATGAAAAAAAACATCGCCGCCGCGCTCGGGGTGAGCGTGGGACAGATTGGCGTCAAAGCCACCACAAACGAGCTGATGGGTTTCATCGGTCGCGAAGAAGGTATCGCTGCGATGGCGGTGGCGTGTGTGGATTTGCCGTGAATAGTCCGGAGTTCAGAGCCTTTGCGACTTGCGGGCGCTGGCTTTTCGACTCCGAACTCTGAACTCTGCACTACAAAAATGCCCAAAGCTGAAGTTAGTTGGAAACGCGTTACCGACGAGGGAAAGAAACTCCAGGTCTATGCCCAGCGCGTGGGTGGCGAGTGGCGTTTCTTCCATCGCGAAAAGCGGTTTGACCAGTGGCAACGCGTGCCCGAACCGCCCATCGAAGACTGGCTGGAGCTTCACGATGCTGTGGAGCGCCTCATCACGCGCCGCCGGTTGCAGCCCGTCCACGAGGAACTCGTGCGCCGCAGAATTCGCGAGCGGTTTCCGGAAGTGAAGCTGTGAACGCGGACGCCTTCAATCGGGCAACGGAATTTCCCACTGACAAGGCGCACTTTCGCTCGTATAGTGCCAGTGAATGAACCGCGCCCCAATCATCCTCGTCTCGCCGAACGTCGAGAAACATGGCGACGAGTTTGGGGATATGGCGCTCAGCCTTTCCGAGACTTACCAGATGGCCTTGATGGGCGCGGGCGCGATTCCGCTGACCCTGCCGGCCACGGCGTCGCGTCGGGTCATCGCGGAGTGCGTGCGCCGGGCGGATGGCGTTTTGCTCCCCGGCGGCGAGGACGTGGACCCGGCGCTGTACGCAGAGCGCCTGCCGGCAAAATTGCGGCGCACGGTAACCATCACGGCGGATGGCGGGGCGCGGGATTTGCGCGAGGTAATCTTGGTGGACGAGGTGTTCCGCCAGCACAAGCCGTTGCTGGCGATTTGCCGCGGGCATCAGGTGTTGAACGTGGCGCTGGGTGGCTCATTGGTAGTGGACGTCGCCAGCCAGATTCCCGGGGCGCTCAATCATCGGCGTCCGGACAAGAAAAGCGGGATCACGCATGCTGTGCATTTGACAGCGGATTCACTCCTCGCCAAAATAACGGGCAAGCTGACGATGGGCGTGAACAGCACGCATCATCAGGCAGTGGATCGACCAGGGGAACCGTTGCTCGTGATCGGGCGCAGCGACGATGGCGTGGTTGAGGCCATGCAATTGAAGCCGGAAGTGGGGTCGTTGCTGCCGTTCCTGTTGAGCGTGCAGTTTCATCCCGAGCGACTCGTGGATCAGTATCCGGCGCACCGCGCCATTTTCAAGGCGTTCACCCGGGCGTGCGCCGCGAACCGTAGAGAACAATTATGAAGGGTAAAGTTTTAATCGTTGATGATCAGGCCGAGTTGCGCACGCTTTTGGCAATGGTGCTGGAGAAAGATTTCAGCGTGGCGCATGCCGACAGCGGCGCGGCGTTGCAAAAGGCGTTTGGCGGCGAGCAACCCGACGTGGTGTTGCTGGACGTAAAACTCCCCGACGCTGACGGGCTTGAACTGCTGCCGCAAATCAAGAAGCGCTGGGCCGACACCGAGGTCATCGTGCTTACGGGCTACGGCAGCGTGGACATGGCCGTCAAAGCGATGCAGCGCGGCGCCTCCAACTTTATTTCCAAGCCGTTTGAGAGTGAGAAGCTGCTGGCAGACGTCCGATGCGCACTTGATAGCCGGTGCCAGAGGGAGGAGACCAGCACGCTGCGTGGCGCCCTCGGAACCATGAGTGGCACGGTGACCCCCATCTTCGGCAGCCCGGTGATGCGGGGCGTTGTGCGCACTATCGAACGGGTCGCCCCCAGCGATGTGACGGTGCTCATTACCGGCGAAAGCGGCACGGGCAAGGAAGTGATCGCGGATTTGCTCCACGCCATGAGCCGGCGCAGCAAGGGACGCATCATCAAGATCAATTGCGCGGCTTTGCCGCGGGAACTGATCGAGAGCGAGTTGTTCGGCTCGGTCAAAGGGGCGTTCACCGGCGCGCACGCGGACCGGACCGGATTGTTCCGCGAGGCGGAGGACGGAACGCTGTTCCTCGATGAAATTTCCGAGATGCCGATTGATACGCAGAGTAAATTGTTACGCGTGCTTCAGGATCAGGAGGTCCGTCCCGTTGGCGGCAAGACCAGCTACAAAACGAATTGTCGCGTCGTGGCGGCCACGAATCGCCGGCCCGAGGATGCGATCAAAGAAGGCAAACTGCGCGAGGATCTGTTTTACCGCATCAGCGCGATCTCGGTGGACCTGCCACCCTTGCGCGAGCGGCGCGAGGACATCCTGCCGTTGGCCAACGCGTTCCTGAAGCGTTTCGCCGCGCAGGCGAACCGGCTGCTCACCGGCTTTTCCCAGGCGGCGGCCGAGCGGTTGACGGCGTTTGACTGGCCGGGCAACGTGCGCCAGTTGCAGAACGAAGTGCAGCGCGCCGTGCTGCTGTGTGAGGGCAATGCGGTGGACCTCTCCGATCTGTCCATCACCACGACGAAAACGCCGGACGACGAATCATCGGACACCAACTTTACGTTGCTCGAAGGCGTGGAGCGAAATGCCATCCTGCAGATGCTCAAGGAAACTGCCGGCAACAAACTCGAAGCCGCCAAACGCCTCGGCATCGGGCGCCAGACGCTCTACAACAAGATCAAGGCATACGGCCTGGAGGTCTAAACGCCGAAAAGTATCCGCCTCATGCCCGGTTCGATTCCCACTGGTCGGCGCGAGAATTCGGGCAATCGGTATCAAGCCAGCAGTTCGTGTCGCAGTTCTGGGAGCTCTGGGAGTTCAATTGTCCCGGCTTCGTGCTTGACCGTGGCGCCGGATGTGGTTGCATTGGGTCCATGAATATGAAATTTCTCGCAGTGATTGCTGGCGCCGCGGTATTGGCCGCCGGGTGTGTCGGCACCGTCAATGGCAACAAAACCGCCGCCGTACCCTTTGTCAAAGACCGGATCGAAGGACGCTACGAACGTTCACCGGCCCAAATTTACGAAGCGGCCAAGGCGGTGATTATTTTCAATGGCACCCTGATCAGTGAAAGCACGCTCCACGGCACGAACAATGTGCTCGCGCTCAAAGGCAAAGTGAACCAGCGCAATGTCTGGGTGAGTGTGCTGCCGGTGGATGCGAAAGTCAGCGCCGTGACGGTGCAAGCTCGCACTTCGGCTGGGGGCACCGACTTGCTCCTGTGCCACGAACTGGAAAAACAGATTGCCTTGAAGCTCGTCCGCTAAGTTTTCGCCTCGTTTTGGTGGCAAGAGCCGGCTGCGAAGCCGGCTCTTTTGTTTTCCGCAGTCAGTATGGCCGCCGCTCGGGCGAGGGGGTCAACTTTTCTGCGGGATGATTCGGTCGGGATGTCGCGCGCGGCTCACGGCGGTGTCGTAGCTGATGAGGCACTTGCAGTAAAGGTCGTAAAGGCAATTGTCCATCAGCACCATCCCGTCCTTGCGTCCCGTTTGCAGAGTGTTCTCCATTTGATGAAGCTGGTTTTCCCGGATTAGATTGCGCACCGCGCCATTCGCAATCAGCAACTCATAGGCGAGCACGCGACGCGAGCGGTCGGTGGCGGGTAACAAATCTTGGGCGATGATCCCCTGCAACGCGTTGGACAATTGGAGGATGATCTGCCGCTGCGCGCTGCCTTCAAACACGCCGATGATCCGCTCCAGCGCGAGCGCGACATTGGGCGAGTGCATCGTCGCCAAAACCAGGTGGCCCGTTTCCGCCGCCGTCAGCGCCGTCGAAATGGCTTCATAGTCCCGCATCTCGCCCACCACAATCACGTCCGGGTCCTGCCGCAAGACATGAACGAGCGCGCGGTTGAACGAGCGCACATCCGTGAGCACCTCCTGCTGGACCACGATGGCGCGTTTGTTTTCATGCACGAACTCGATCGGGTCTTCGATGGTGACGATCTTGCAGCGGCGCTCGCTGTTGATCACGTACACCAGGTAAATGTGTCTCGTCTTTTTGCCGGCACCTGTGGGGCCGGTGATGAGCACCAAGCCGTTTGGTTTCCGGGCGAGTTCCTCAATGCGAACGGGCAGACCGAGTTCCGCACGCTTGGCGATGCGTTCCCCGCAAAAGCGCAGACTCAACTCCGGATGCCCGTTGCGCCGGTAAAACGTCACGCGCACCCGGCCCGCCACGGGGTGCAACAGGGAAATACACAGCTCCCAGTCCTGGTCAAATTTCCGCTGCTGTTGCTCGTTCAACAGGCTGTTCGCCATCGTCGTCAACTGGTCCTCAGTCAGCGCGTCCTCATTGGCGATGATGATTTCGCCGTTCACGCGGAAGGCCGGCGGCACCCCGACGACCAGGTGCAGGTCCGAAGCCTCAAAGTCTTTGGCGACGGCAAGAAAACGGTCGAGGTATTCCGTGCTCATGAGTTGAATAGTTGTCGGCGCCAGCCGCACAGCCGTGACCAGAGTCCGGTTTGCGAGAGTTTCGACAGTGCGAGGTCCGCCTCGGAACAGTAGGGGTTGAGTTGATGGGCCTGCGTGTACGAGTTGCGGGCCGGGCCGACCAAGCCGAGCGCGTGCTGGCAACGCCCGAGTTCCAGCCAGACCAGAAAATGCCCCGCGTTCCATTCCACCGCCGACTGCATCAGCTTGAAAGCGAGCGCGAATTGTTCGTGGAAACACCGGATGCGCGCGGCAAGCCACGCCACAAACCAGTCGCGCGGCGCCAGCAGCAGCGCCTTGTCGAAGCAATAATTCGCCCGCGGTTCTTTGCGCGTCAGCAGCACATCGCCGCGGGCCAGCCAGATGTAGGGCGTGTCGCCGCGCTCTTCAATGGCCGCGTCGGAGAAGGCCAGCGCGCCCTGAAGATCGCCGCTGCGGCCCAGCGCCACGGCTTTGGCGGCCAGCAACTCGGGTTCGCGGGGAAATGTTTCCAGCGCCTTATCCGCCCAGAGCTTGGCTTCGCGGAATTCGCCCAGCTCGATCAACATCCGCACTTGGCCCGTCCAGGCGGCGGCGTTTTTGGGGTTATATTCGAGCACTTTGGAGTAATGGCGCAGCGCCACTTCAAACCGGGCGCTTTCAAAAGCTGCCCGCGCTTCGCCCAGATAGTACGCCTCGTCCTTGACCAGCGCGGTTTGTTCGCCATACGCGTGATCCTCGGATTCGCCCCCGAGTTCAAGATTTACAAAGCGGCTCATGAAAAAATTTGGCGGCGCCAGAACCAGCGGTTGAAGGGTTTCCCAACGAGCTTCACCTGCTTCTCCGCGACCACGGCCATCTGGAGCATCGCCCCACCGATGATCGCTTCCCCGACGTTCCCGCGACCGGATATAGCAATATCCGGCCAGAGGAACCAACATTTTTCCGGCACCATGAGTTCGTCCTCCACCGGCATGCGCGGGAATCTTTCGTGTGCGACCCCGTTGATCTCGAAGGACCGCGATGTGAACCGGATCCGGTTGCCCGGCACCGCCAGCACCGGCGACTAGGCAAGTCCGGCCTGGCCCGTGAGCGCGCCGCCTTTGCCGTGGCGTTTCCGATCGTCCGCCTCGTTGGCGCGCACGCGACCCAATCGCCGGGGCGGATGGCCCGCGAGGAGAACAGGGGATAGAAGAGCCGGTCCTCCAATTACAACAAGGGGCAATACTCTTACCCCGCCACGATGAATTATGACGCCGCCGGCAAGCTCGGTCTGGACTGGTACTTGGAACGGACCGGATGCGTTGAGGTGGCGACGGGTCGCCCCTGTTTCAACTATTGATCACTCGCCCAGGTGTTGCTTGATCCACGCTAGCGCGTCGGGCACGTAGATTTCTCCCAACTGGTGGCCCTTGTCGTACCAGATCAGCTTTGTGTTTGGGGTCTCGATGTAATGGTGGTACGAAGCCTCTACCTTCTCGGTAATGCCCAATCCGTCCTTGCGGCCCATTAGCATGAGGAACGGCCGGTTGCCAATGCCCCAACTGTAGTCCACAGGCGCGGCCGGGCCGTAGCCGATGCTGACCAGCGGGGGCACCACCGCCACCGCCATCTTGATGCGGGGCTCGACGGAGAGCAGATAAAACGAGTCCATGCCGCCCATGCTGTAACCCAGCAGGCCGATGCGGCTCATGTCCACCTCCCCGCGCTCGGCGACGAAATCCAGCGCCCGCCGGTAATCCTTCACCGTCTGAATTGAAACCTCGGCGTAGGTGAAATAGCTGCGGCGGGCCGGTGACTTGGGATCGTCGAAGGGGTTGACGTGTTGATAATCAATCTCGTTGCTGCGCTCGCCGTGTGTGGCGGCGTCCAACGCCAGCACGGCATAACCAGCCTCCAGCAACGCCTTCCGCATGAGGCCGCCGTTGATGTAATTGTCGTCATGATACCAGTCGTCCTTGCCGCCGGACCAGCCGTGCAAGAGTAGCACCAGCCGGTAAGGCTTCGCATTTGTCTTGGGAAACTCGATGAAGCCCGGCACCAAAAATCCCTGCGCACTGCGGAAGACAAACTTCTGTTTCAAGCCACCGCCTTGTTTCCACTCCTGCACAATCCGGCCATCCAGCGGCAGCGTTTTGTCGTAATCGAAGAACGGCAGCCGGGCCTTGAAGGCTTCCTCGCTGATGCGCGGGTAGGCGTTTGTTTCTTCGGAACGTGCTGGGTTGGTCGCGCCGCCGCCGCAGCAGCACAACCAGGCCAGAATCAAGAAACGCTTTGTTACGTGGGCGAAGTATTTCCGCGGGACACAAACAGGGAATGGATTTGTCATGGCCGAAAGCTAGGTGGGCGGAAGTTCAACTGCAACTAGGTTTATCGAGGCCGACGCGCGGTTAACCGCCATGTTGCCCGGGACTCTGCCGGAGCGCCGGATGGGATCGGCTTTGGCGGCTTGGATTGGGCAAAGCCGGTCACAGACTGGCGCTTCGGCAAAAGCGTCCAAATCCAAGCGCCAGCGTTGTTGGGAATCAAATCCGAAAGGGCGTGTGAATAACCCGACCAAAACCAGGATTGATGAATTACCAACAGGCTCCTGGCAACCGCTTAGTTTTCCGGTTTAGTCAAAATCGCTTCGGGCCTAGTGATCAGGAGCGCAATGACTTGCGCATCTAATCCGGTGCGCGCCGCGGCGCGTGAACAAGTTGTGAACAACATATCGTTGCTTCATGGGTACAAAATGGGGATAAAAGGTACAAATGGGTAAGCGCCGACAAAGCTCCAGCCAACTTGGCCGAGCCGAGAAAACATCGCCGCCAGTAAATCTGGCGACGATGTACTCCGGACGTTCGCTGCACGCGATTGATGGCAGCAATCGTATCATGCTTCCGTCGGGCTGGCGGGTGGAGGGAGCGCCAACCCAGTTCTTTGTCTTGATCGCGTCGGAGAATCATTTTGTGGTTTGCCCGCCGGCGGTCTTTGAGACGAGCCTTTCCGATCTGCGGGCTAACACTGCGGACAAAAGCTTGATTCCGAAACTCGAGCGGGAACTCAATGATCGAGTCCGTCAGGTCAGTCTGGATCGGTTTGGGCGGCTGCCTTTGCCATCCGAGTTCCTGACTCGGGCGCACATTGAGAAGCAGGGAGAGCTGATCGGGCGTTTCTCGAAATTCGAGATTTGGCCCTGCGAAAACCCAGCGTTGTCAGAAGCCGAACGACAACCGCCCTCGCCCGAGTTGGCAACCATGATAGAACAATTATGAAAACAAACCCTTTTGCCGCCTACGCCCCGATTCCGTCGGGCCATGGGGCTTGCCGTGAACCCAACCATGAATTTGCTGGCGATGCCGCGAGCGGCGGTGATGGCGGGCCTGCGGCGGGCGAATTCGGATCCGTCCAAAAGCGGAGTCGTTTCACCCAACTCGCTTGTTACGCGGTGGCGATCTTCATCGTGCTCGTGTTTTGTGTCTTTCGCGAGATCGAGCACCGTCGCGAATTGTACCGCATGAGCCGCTTGGTTTCTGCCGCGGAAGCGCAGCAGCGCCAGTGGCAGGAGCGACATCGGTTGGACGAGGCGCGGGAAGCGGAACTCATGGCCGAGTTACTTCGCCAGCAGTCTCTGCCGCGGGACTTACAACGCAGCCCCGCTTCCCACGGGCTTCCACCTCGCCGACCCTAAGCGATCCAGGGAGTCAGCATGACTAACATTCCTCCAGTTCGCCCGAAAACCACCGCCCCATCCCGGGTCACCGTTTTGGCTGGCCTGCTCATTGCCGGCCTGGCGGTGCTGGAATGGTGTTTGATTCATCTCCAGGTCTTGCGTCACGAAGATCTGGAAGAGAACGCCGAGAAGTATCGGTTCTGGCGCCAGCGGATTGCAAAAGCTGTTTCCGGAGTTGTTTGATACGGTCGAGGCTTCGTCACTGGAGCAGATTAGCGTTCGGTGCTCCGGCTCCAGCGAGCAATCCCAGTCGCTCGATGGCAGTGCGGGTTTGGGTCGGGTCGGTATGTAGGATGACTTGCCAGCCGCGCGCCGCGCCGGCTTCCACGTTTTCCGGGCGGTCATCGAGATACAGAATCTCCGCGCCGTGCCGACCGGTCATTTCTTCCAAGGCGGCGTAGATTTTTGCGTCGGGCTTCATGGCTTTGACCTCGTAGGAGAGGATGTAGCCATCGAAGTTCGCGAAGAACGGGAAGTTGTGACGGACGTGAACCATCGCGAGGGCGTTCGTGTTGGAGAAGATGTAAGTCGGGATGCCTTTGCGGCGCAGGGCCGCGTGGAGTTCGATCATGGGCGGGATTTCCGAGAAGATGTCGGCAAAGAATCCGCCGAACTCCTCGAAGCTGCCGCGAAAGCTTGTTTGCCGCTGCACTTCTTCAAAGAACTGCTGCTGGGTCATCAATCCGGTTTCAAAACGGTAGAGGAGCGGAGACTGATCGAGAAACTTTTGCACCTCGGAATCGGAAAGCTGCGTTTGCGCGGCAACGCGACGGCCGGCGATGGAGTAATCAAAATCCAATAGGACTTTGCCGAGATCGAAGACGACGATGGTGGGTGGGGGCATGGGGGTTGGTATGACCGATTACTTGAGGCAACATTTCTCAGATGGCGGCATCAATTCATCTCCCTCCGCCCTTCGAGCGCGCGGCTTAATGTCAGTTCGTCGGCGTATTCCAAGCCGCTGCCGGCGGGCAGGCCGTAGGCGATGCGGGAAATTTTGAGGCCGGAGCGAGCTAGGCGCTTGGCCAGGTAGTAGCTCGTGGCGTCGCCTTCCACGTCTGTGCTGAGCGCGATGACGACTTCCCGGATCGGTTCGTGCGTGAGGCGCTTTTCCAAATCGGCGATGCGCAGGTCTTCCGGCTCAACGCCGTCTAATGGGGAAATTCTTCCGCCGAGCACGTGAAACTTGCCGCGAAAGGTTCCGGATTTTTCGATGCTGAGGATGTCCACCGCGCGCTCGACGAGGCAAATCAACGCGCCGTCGCGGCGCGCGTCGTCGCAGATGGGGCAGGGCGATTTCTCGGTCAACGCGCCGCAAGTCGAGCAAAACTGGATACGCTCCCGGGCCTGGAGAATGGCGTCGGCCAGTTGCCGCACCGCGACCGAATCGGTTTGGACAAGATGCAACGCGATGCGCTCGGCGGAGCGCGGCCCGATGCCGGGAAGGCGGCTCATCGCGGCTATGAGGGAAACAACCGGCTCCGGGATTGCGCTCATGGCTCGTCCTCGTTCTCGCCCTCTTCCTCGTCCCGGGTTTTCGATTGCGAGGACAAGGACGAGAGCGAGAACGAGCGGGGGCTACATCATTCCCGGCAGGTTGAGTCCCGCCGTGACCTTGCCCATTTCGGAGTTGGAGATGTCTTTGGCCTGACCCAACGCTTGGTTGGCGGCCGTGAGAATCATGTCTTCGAGCAACTGGGCGTCGGACGGGTTGAGCGCCTGGGGGTCAATTTTTACCGAGGTGATTGTGCCGTCGCACTTGACGACGACTTTGACCGCCCCGCCGCCGCTGGTGGCTTCGACCGTGCGGGTCGCGAGTTGGGTCTGGATTTGTTCCATCTGCTGCTGGGCGCGCGCAGCTTGTTTCATGAGTTTGCCGAGGCTGGACATAGGTGAAGGAGTTGAGGGTTGGGGGTTGAGGGTTAGGCGCGGACTTCGACAATCTGGCCTTTGAAAACTTCCAAAGCTTTTTGGATGAGTGGGTCGTTCTTGAAATCGTCCTTGTTGAACGGCACGGAGGCGGACTTCTCCCTCGCTGGTGCTGGGGCGGTTTTGGGTTCGTTGGTTTTTGCCGTGCCTTCGTTTGGCTTGGGTGCGACGGGAGCCGCAGGTGGCACCGCAGGCACGGTTGGCGCAGCAACGGCCCCGCGGCCCGCAGGCGCTTCGGCTTTCACGAACCTGAGCTGCGTGTTTGGGTGACCGAGTTCGGCGAGTTTGGTTTGCAGCAGTGTGTGATTGCGCGCGTTGTCCACCAAACCAAGTTGATCCGCAAACTCCGGGTCGAAGCCGATGGTGAAAACACTTCCCTTGAAGGCTGCGGGATAGGCATCCACGAGGTATGTGCGCGTGAACGGACTCACTCGGCCCACAGCTTCGATCAATCGCGCCCAGAGTTCTTCCAAAGCGGCGGGGCTGCCGGGGGTTTCGGCGAGCACGGCTGGCGCGGTTGGCGCGGTTGGCGCTGAAACGATGGCAGGGGGCGGGTTCCGCTGTGGCGCCGAAGTCACTCCAGCAGCGACCGTTTGCGCAGGGGACGGGGCCGCGGTGGGCCGCGTTACAATTGTCGGCGACGCGGCGACTGCCGGCGAGACGCCCGCGCTCCCAGAGCCACGCAACGCGTTCAACTGTTTCAACACCGCATCCAGATTGACCGCGCTGCGGGCTTCGATGGCTTTGAGCAGCGTGACTTCGATCAGAATCTTCTTCGATGCGGCGTCGCGCAGCCGCAACTCCGCGTCGGCGAGGACTTCCAGGATGCGGGTAAAGCCTTCCGTGCTGGCCATCGCGGCTTGGGTTTTGAGCGCCGCGACTTCGGCTTCGGAAACTTCCAGCATGTTCACGTCGCCGCGCGAAACTTGAAAAATGAGCAAGTTGCGAAAATGGTTGAGGAGATCGCCCACTAGGCGACCGAGGTCTTTGCCGTGCTGTGCCAGTTCGTTCAACTGCTGGAGGGCGGTTGGGATTTCGCCCGCGAGCACGGCGCGGCTGAGTTCGAGAATCTGGCCTTGCGCGGCGAGGCCGAACATGGAGAGCACGTCGGGCTCCTCAATCTTTTCGCCGCAAAAGCTGATGAGTTGATCAAGCGTGGATTCGGCATCCCTCATGCCGCCGTCCGCGCCGCGCGCGATGGCGAATAGCGCGGGCTCGTCAATTGTCACCTTTTCCTGGCTCGCAATCAGAGCGAGGTGCTTGACGATGAGCGCGGAGGGGATGCGGCGCAGATCGAAGCGCTGGCAGCGGGAGAGAATCGTGGGCAGGACCTTTTCCGGATCGGTCGTGGCGAACATGAACTTCACATGCGCGGGCGGTTCTTCGAGCGTCTTGAGCAACGCGTTGAACGCCGCCGTCGAGAGCATGTGAACTTCGTCAATGATGTAAATCTTGAACTTCATCGAGGCGGGCGCGTACTTGCACGTCTCGCGCAACTCGCGCACCTGCTCGACGCCGTTGTTGCTCGCGCCGTCGATTTCCAGCACATCCAGCGCGCGGCCTTCGGTGATTTCAATGCAGCGGGAATCGTTGGCGGCGAACTCCACGCTCGGGCCGTCGGTGCAGTTGAGGCATTTGGCGAAGATGCGGGCGACCGTGGTCTTGCCCGTGCCGCGCGGACCGCAAAAGAGGTAGGCGTGTGCGATGCGTTTCTGCTCGATGGCATTGGCCAGCGTCTGCGTGACGTGTTCCTGACCGACGACGTCGGCGAAACGCTGCGGACGGTATTTGCGGGCTATGACTTGATAGCTCATGCGAAGGAGGAATGAAAAATGAAAAATGAAGAATGGGAGACAAACCCGATCAGCCCGGCTGCGGTGGTTTCTTCATTCTTCATTTTAGATTCTTCATTTAGAGAAATGCCAGGGTGACCACGGCAGATGTCGAGCAAACTACCGTTGCTGCCTTCCGGCCCTGGCGGGGTTCGTAAGTCCACAGTCCGTGGGCCCTGACGCGATAAACTGTGCGGGAGCGCGGCGGGGGCTTCAAGCGAAATCACGGGACAACGGCAGACGGGTTGGACAGGTTGGACGGCCGTCTGATGCGCCGCCGCACGCGGTGACTGAGATCGCACCGCCTCGGCGTGCCGCGTGCCGCAGGCTTGCGACTCGAATGGCGGTTCCTATAATCCGCGCGTGCTCGACATCAAATTCATTCGCGAAAAGCCCGACTTTGTGCGGGAACGCCTGGCCACCCGTGGGGCCGGCGACGAAAAACTCATTGACGGGATATTGCAGGCGGACGAGGCGCGGCGCAAAGCGTTGGCCGAGGTGGAGGCGTTTAAAGCGACGCGAAATCGCGTGTCGAAAGAAATCGGCGCGTTGATGGGCCAGAAGAAACTGGCCGACGCCGAGGCGAAGAAAGCGGAGACGAAGCATTTGGGAGATCAGATCGCTGCGCTGGACGCCGAGGCGAAGGCGGCGGAGGCCAAGCGGGATACGTTGATGCTGCAATTGCCGAATCTCCCGCACGAATCCGTTCCCTTGGGCACGACCGCAGAAGACAATCCCGTCGTTCGCACGTTCGGCGAGAAACCGAACTTCACCTTCACGCCAAAGTCGCACGTCGAGTTGTGCGACGCGCTCAAGCTGGTGGATTTCGCGCGCGGCGCGAAGTTGGCCGGCAGCGGATTCATTCTCTACACGAACTGGGGCGCGAAGCTGGAGCGGGCGCTCATTCAATTCATGCTCGACCTGCACTCGACGGAGCATGGTTACACGGAGGTTTCGCCGCCGTTCATGGTGGGGGAGCACTGCCTTGTCGGGGTCGGGCAATTTCCCAAGTTCAAAGATCAATACTACGGCGTGGCGGAAGGCGATAAGGTGGCGGAACTCGGCAAGTTGTATTTGATTCCGACCGCCGAGACGCCGGTCGCGAACATTCATCGCGAGGAACTTTTGGCGGAGAAGCAATTACCGATCTGCTACTGCGCCTACACGCCCTGTTTTCGCGGCGAGGCGGGCGCGGCGGGGGTCGGCACGCGCGGGATGATTCGCGTGCATCAGTTTGACAAGGTGGAGTTGATCAAAATCGTCAAGCCCGAGGACGGCTACGCCGAACACGAGAAGATGCTCGCCAACGCCGAGCGCATTTTGCAATTGCTCGGACTGCATTATCGCGTGGTGCAGCTCTGCACCGGCGACATGGGATTTGCGAGCGCGAAGACTTACGACATCGAAGTGTGGGCGGCGGGGCAGGGGAGCTACCTCGAAGTTTCGAGCGTGTCAAATTGCGAAGACTTCCAGGCGCGTCGGATGAATCTGCGCTTCAAGGACGAGACTGGCGAAAACCGTTTTCCGCACGTTCTCAATGGCAGCGGCACGGCGTTGGCGCGGCTGTTTGTGGCGCTCGTGGAAACGTATCAACAGGTGGATGGCAGCATCTTGATCCCGCCAGCGTTGCAGCCGTATTTGAAAAGCGAACGAATTCAAGCGTGATGGAACCTCGCCCTTGACCCTTTGTGGTTCTGCCGGGTTCGTGCTTTAGCGGATCCGGGAATCAACCACGGGCGCTGGCGCAGATTCCCATTCTGTTGCCGAGTAGAGTTCCGCCTATCCATTCGAGGTCAAACGCGTAGGCGCTCCCGCTGATCGCAGCCGCACTTTTCAATTACCGGTTACACCCGGGCGCAAGCACCGCCGCAACGGGACTCACGCGTTGCAGCGGGTGGTGGAGAAAGGGCGGCGTGGATCAGGTCAGCGGGATTTCCCTGTCAGGATCATCATGCGGGGCATATTGGGCTACCAACTCCTGCCGTTCGCCTTTGTGCCGCAGAGATTCACCTTGATGCCGAGCGCCCCAGCCATGGCGGCCTTCGTCAGCGCGCACTGGTCGGCGGCTTTGGCGTCCTTGGCGTAGGCGACTTGGATGTGGTTGGCCTTGTGCCGGGCCATCATCTGGTCGCGCGAGACGCCGTAGGTGACGGCGTGCATGATCGGCCACGGCGGCGTGGTCGCTTGCCAGCGGCGCTCGGTCTCTTCGCGCGGCAATTCCACCACTTTTGCGCGGCCGATGTCCATGTTGAGGGCGTGGTTCGCAACGTAGATTCGCGACCAAACGATTTCGCCGGGCTTGGAGATGCCGCGCAGCGTGCTGCCACCTTTGGGGAAATACATCGCCGGCTGGCGAAAGCCTTCCGCGCCCGCCCAGCCGCCAATGAAATGCGCCGGCGGCGCGGCACCGCTGATGAGGAAAACCCATACGTAATCCGCCACGCTGCCGGTTCGGTCGGCGTCGCCCCACCGAATATCGTGCAGCGTATTTTCGACCGGTTGGCCAAGCGCTTGATGCACGCGGTAGGTCAACAAACCGTCCAGGCCCGCACATTCATCTACCTCGTTGAAATGCACCAGCGGTTCGCCCTCGAACAGGACGCGGCGGCCATCACGCGATTTCACCGGCGGGCGTTCCGAGTTGTTCAGGGTACCTTCGACCAGATCGCTCGCGGGCAGGACATCTTTCAATCCTTGCTGATATTGAATCCCGATGCAGTCACAGCCAAAGTCATCCGCGATGCGCAACGCGGCGATGTAGGTCTTGCACTGCCACAGGATTTGTTCGTCCGTGAGGTCCGTGGCGTCCGTCGGCCCGGTGTGAAATTTCATTCCACGCGCTTCCATCCAAGAGCGGCAGCCCCGGGCTTCGGCCTCGCTGACCTGCGTGCTCTCGAAGTAAAGCGCAGACTGGCTAAGGCGTTCCTTGAAGACGCCGGTCGCGTGGAGCAAATCGTCTGGGATGATGGCGTTGAACATGCCCATGCAGCCTTCGTCGAAGATGCCCATGATGGCCTTTTCGCTTTGCAGCCGGGCGGCGAGAGCTTCGCCAGTTTTCCGCGCGTCGCCGGGTACTTTGACTTTGGCGAGCGGCTTAACGTGATCGGTTTTATGCGAACACTTGCCGGTCGTGAGCCACTGGTGGAGTCGCGATTGAAAATAGGCGTCGGTGAAATCCTGGCTCCAGAGCGTCGAGTATTTCACGCCTTGCTTCGTGAGCGAGCCGTTCAAGTTCAACATGCCGACGAGGCCGGGCCAGGTGCCGGACCAGTTCGCAACGGTCAGAATCGGTCCGCGATGAGTGGTGAGTCCGGCGAGGACGTGATGCGAGTATTGCCAGACCGCTTCGGCCACGATGATCGGTGCGGTTGGGTCAATGTGCTTGAAGACTTCCATGCCTTTGCGCTGGGAATCAATGAATCCGTGCTTGGCTTCCGCGTCGTAGGCGTGGGCGCGGACAACCTCAAAGCCTTCGGCTCTGAGGGCCGCGCAGAGTGCGTCCTCCATCTCCTTTTGCGCGGGCCAGCAAACTTGGTTGGCCGAGAGGCGGAGATCGCCACTGGCGATGAGTTGAACTTGGTTTCGTTTGAGTTTTGGAAAAGATGGTTTGGCAGACGGTTTCATGTTGGTTTTGTGATTTATGGATTAAATTTTCGCGAACGCGAACGCAGGGTAGGGGAGCGGTTTGGGGCGTCAAGTCGGCAAAAGCTGGGTTGAGCTTGCCGCAGGGACGCCGACGGAGTCGCTGGCGGATGTCCCGGCTCAAGCGCGCGCGGCCCCAAGTTTTTGCCGGCGGCCTAACTCCTGTCGCCACAGCGATAATTCGCCCGACCAAGCTTCCCGGTTTCGTGGCTGTCAGAGTCAGACGGCCTGCAATTCAGGAATCCCGGCTGGCGCGCTTTTTTCGTAGGTCAGGCTGAGTTCGTAGCGCAGGAGGTTGTGGCAATGGACGCGGTCAATGGTGGTTTTGCTCAGCCAACCCTGGCAGCACATCTCACCAGTGGCGGTGGCTTGGCGCGCGGCCACGGCTTGGGCGATCACCGCGCTCAAATCAAAATCGCCGGCCACACATTCGGGGTTCATGCAATCCAGGCGGAACACGGACTTGGCGAAAGCGGGGTTGACGGTGTACTTGATTTTGCTGTTGCGGGTGACGCCTTCCGGGCTGAAGTATGCGAATTCCACCGTCAGGGCCTTCAATTCTGGAAATTGCTCCGAGAGGCTGCCGGAGGCTTTGGCGCGCAGGCTTTCGGCAATGCGGTAGTCCGCGCGCGGTGTAAATTTTTGGTGTCGCATAATTTTTCGATTCTTGAGCCCAGTTAAGCGACCGATTATATCACGAATCGCGGTGCCGTCTGTAACAATCGTCTGGAGAATGGTGCGACCTCGTAACCTATGACTCGCAGAATCGGATGGTCCGGGGCCAGCTTCAACCGCCAAACATCGGACGGGCATCGCCACCATTAACCCAACCCTGGCGAATCCCATGAGGGGAACTGTCTTGGTCCGGCTGGTGGTTTACCTCCTTGCTGGCAGGGGGTGGCGGCGGTTCAGTCTCTGGCTGCGAGAGCCGTTTCATCAAGGCATCCTATGTGCGTGCGGCCAGAAGATCGTAGTCGAGATGGGGGGGTGTCCCGCGTAAGTGAACCGGGACCGGGCGCCAAGAAATTTTCCGCGAGGTCAATTTCTGCGCAAGGTTCGGCAAAAAATGCCGTGACGGAATCGGCTGCCCCGCTGAATGTCCGCGCGGAACTCAGCCGGTTTCGGCCAATACTTATGCGCTTCGACTATATGCGTGCAGACGCCAGGGTTAATCCTCCCGTCCGATTGCGACCCCATTCATGGCCCCAGGTATGAACTCCATGCGCACAAAGAACGCGCTGCGGCCACTCGGAGTCTTGGCCGCGCTCACCGGGGTGACGGTTTTGCTCACGGTGCTCTTCAGTTTCCTGGGCACTCTCAGTACGACCGTGGTGGCGGGCGTGATGATGGGTTCGGCCCGGCGGTGGCATTGGCACACGCTTCCGGTTTCGCTGGTGTTCCCGGCGGTCATTCTTGGGCTGTCGTATTATTCCAAAATCGAACTTCCGCCGCAGAAAGTTTACCTGATCGCCTTGGTGTGTGGCGTGGCGTTCTGGGCGGTGTACGGCATGATGTTCTTCCTCCACTTCATGGAACAAAAGCAAGTCGCTCCGTCCGTAAGCCCGGCCGGGCAAGAGGGATCGAAGGGCGGCCTGCCGGGAACGGAAGCCGATGGTTTGCAAGCCTTCAGTTTGGCGGCATTGCGCGGAAGTTCCTGGTCCTGTGAGAAAAATGCCGAGCTATCCGGCCAACGAAACACGCTTCAGATCGCGGATGGAAAGTTCGAACTCAGCGTGAGTGTGCCGGGCGGGCGGTCGCGGGTGATGGCGCGGGGAGCCGTCAGCCTGGAGCACCGACCGGGTAAACTGGTCATCAATTTGAGCGAGGACCGCGAGGGCGCGGACGGAATTTGATGGTCCTGACGAGTTTCCGTAACCCGTCGTTCTGAAGATTGGAAATCGAGGGCCGGTCCCGGCATCTGTAGCGCCAGCCCCAGAATTATTTTGATCGCGGTTGCAATGGCTCGGTAAACTTGGGCTTTTCAAACGGAGTCATTGCCCCTAGTCTCCACTCAATGAAAGGCATCATTCTAGCCGGTGGCGCGGGGTCGCGCCTGTTTCCCCTGACGCTGGTCGCCAGCAAGCAGCTTCAACCCGTCTATGACAAGCCGATGGTGTATTACCCGCTTACGACGTTGATTGAGGGCGGCATCCGCGAGCTTTGCCTGATCTCTACCCCGCACGATTTGCCCCGTTTCAAACAACTGCTCGGCGACGGCAGCGCTTGGGGCTTGTCCATCGAGTATCGCGAACAGGCCAAACCCGCAGGCATCGCGCAGGCGTTCCTGATCGCCGAATCGTTCATCGGGGCCGACGCTGTGACGCTGATTCTGGGCGATAACATTTTTTACGGCGGCGACACGTTCCACAAGGCGTTCGCTGAATTCCAATCCGGCGCGGTGATCTTCGGTTATCACGTCAATGATCCGGAGCGTTACGGCGTGGTGGAGTTCGACGGGATGGGGCAGGCCATTTCCATTGAGGAAAAGCCAGCCCAACCCAAGAGCAACTACGCCGTGCCCGGGCTCTACATCTACGACAATAGCGTCGTGGACGTGGCGAAAAACCTGAGGCCGTCGGCGCGCGGCGAACTTGAAATCACCGACCTGAATGTCGCGTATCTGCGTCAGGGCGCGCTGCGGGTGTATCGCGTCGGGCGTGGCTTCGCGTGGCTCGACGCGGGCACGAGCAGCAGCTTGCACGAGGCGAGCGCCTACGTGCAGACCATTGAAAAGCGCGCCGGCATCAAGATTGGCTGCCCGGAGGAGGCAGCGTTCCGAAGTGGATTCATTTCGCTCGCGCAACTTGCGGAAGTCACGAACCGGATTCCGAAGTGCGAATACCGCGAATATCTCGCCGAGGTGGTGGCTGAGGCGGAACGGCTGAAGGATTCAAAATGATTTTACTGTTTGGCGGCACGGGGTATCTCGGCGGTGCGTTTCGGCTTGAGCTTCAACGCCGCGAGTTGCCTTTCCGAAATGTTTCCCGAAGCGAATTGGATTACACGCGGTTTGATCCGTTGCTGACTTTCCTGAGAGCAAACCAGCCGGAGTTCGTCATCAACTGCGCGGGTTACACCGGCAAGCCCAACGTGGACGCCTGCGAAACCGCCAAGGCTGACACACTGGTGGGCAACGCCGTGCTGCCGCTGACAATCGCCACGGCTTGCGCGGCGGCGGAAATTCCGTGGGGGCAGGTGTCGTCCGGGTGCATTTACACTGGCGCAAAAATCGTGGAAAGCGGTCGGGAGCGAGTCGAGAAGGACCTAACCACGCCACAACTGCGCGCCCTGCTGGAGAATTCTCCGGACTGGGTGCGCGGTTTCACCGAGACCGACGTGCCGAATTTTTCGTTCCGCGACGGCCCGTGCAGTTTTTACAGCGGCACAAAAGCTTTGGGCGAGGAAGTGATTCGCGGCGTCGGTCGGAGCTACATCTGGCGCCCACGGATTCCTTTCGATGAGTTCGACAACGTGCGCAATTACCTGAGCAAGTTGCAACGTTACGCGAAGGTTTATGACAACGTGAACTCCATCTCGCACCGATCAGACTTTGCGACCGCGTGTCTGGATCTTTGGGCGCAGCGTGCGCCGTTCGGAATCTACAACGTCACCAACCCCGGCTTCGTCACCACGCGGCAAGTTGTCGCGCTGGTCGAAAAGTATTTGAAGCCCGCAAGGCGTTTTGAGTTCTGGGCCAGCGACGCGGAGTTTTACCAAGTGGCGGCGAAGACGCCCCGCTCGAATTGCGTGCTGGATACGACCAAGTTGCTGGCGGCGGGCGTCAAAATGCGCCCGGTGCTGGAGGCGTTGGAGGCTGCGCTCCAGAATTGGCAGCCTGAAAACAAATCATGAACCTACTCATCACCGGCGGCGCGGGATTCATCGGGTCGAACCTGATCCATCACATCATTGACCAGCCTGCCATCACGAAGCTCGTCAATCTGGATTGCCTCACTTACGCCGGGCATCTGGCGAACCTGGAACTGGTCGCGCAACATCCGAAATACGCCTTCGAGCAGGTGGACCTCCGCGACAAGGCCGCGACGTTGCGGGTCGTGGAGCAGCATGAGATCACCCATGTCATGCACTTGGCGGCGGAATCCCATGTGGACCGTTCCATCACTGGGCCGGGCGATTTCGTTCACACCAATGTCGTCGGCACGTTCAACTTGTTGGAGGCTTGTCGCACTTGCTGGCTGGCCGCTCCCTCAACCCTCAACTCGCAACCGCCCCCCGCTTCCACCACGTCTCCACCGATGAAGTCTATGGCTCCCTCGGCCCGACGGGTTGCTTCACTGAAACCACCCCCTATGCCCCGAACTCGCCATATTCAGCGAGCAAGGCGTCGAGCGACATGCTGGTGCGCGCCTATCACCATACTTACGGACTAAACACGGTTATCACGAATTGCTCCAACAACTACGGCCCGTTCCAGTTTCCGGAGAAACTCATCCCGGTCGTCATCCAGAGCGTGCTGGCGCGGAAAGCAATTCCGGTCTATGGCCAGGGCTTGAACGTGCGCGACTGGCTGTATGTGCGCGATCACGCGGAGGCCCTCTGGCTCGTGCTCACGCGGGGCCGGAGCGGCGAGACCTACAACATCGGTGGGCATAATGAGTGGGCGAACCTTCACATCGTCCAACTGATTTGCGACACCGTGGACGAATTCGCGCCCCAGCTCGGCGGCCAATCCCGCCAACTCATCGCGTTCGTCAAAGACCGGCCCGGCCACGATCTGCGCTACGCCATTGACGCTTCAAAGATGCAGCAGGAACTCGGGTGGACCCCCGCGCACAAGTTCGAGGATGGTATCCGCGAAACCATCCGCTGGTATCTTGACCATCAGGCGTGGATCCAAACGGTGAGTCGGAAGGCCTGATGGACTGCAGCTTCGGTCGGAGCAGCCTTTCGTTCTCGTCCCAGTCCTCGTTACCCTCGGACTACCGACAAAGAGGGTAATCCTTTTGCCGAAACTACCCCTTCGTGATTTGGTTCAATCGTCATGCCTGCACATGCTGCCATTAACAAATCGCCGCTATTAGCGCTTGCAACCAGTTCTGAGAGCCGGTCCTAAAAAGAGAACCTTCGGCGGGTAGGACGGTAAAGGTTCGAGGGGCTCTAGAAGTATGGCAGGATGCAAACCACCTCCGATCCTTTCGATTTGACCGCCGCGCAGTGGGCGCTATTGGAGCCGTGGCTGGAAGCAGGGGTTGGCGGCGCCGGGTGGGAAGGTGGCCATGTCGCTCTCGACTGCTACTTCCAGGACCGCCCCCATCATCATCGGTGCGGCTACCTTTACCCAAAGACGCAAAGCCATCAGTTGCCCCGGGCCGCCACCCGCCGGGGGAGGGCCCCTGGGCTAAGGTGGAGTAGTTAGTATTTGAGCCGTCGGGCCGCCGCCAGTGGGTTCGCGGCGCTGACTACATAGCTGGGCAACTGCCGGTAGCCTTCGTTCACACACTCACACACGCCGCCAGTTTGGAAGTCCGCGACCAAGTCGGTCCACATTCGGTGCGCGAGCCGCGAATCGGTTCGAGACAACGCGAACATCATCCAGCCCGAGGCGGTCGCCCAGTAGGCGCCATTCTGGTAACGCTCCGGGGGCACGGACGCCAGCAGGCGTTGCCAATACTCGCCTTTCAACAGATGCCGCACTTGCCCGCGCCAGACGCAACGCTCGTAATTCGTGGCGAGAAATCGCAGGACGTGCTTGCGCTTCTGGCCCAGCGGGAAGTCGAGCCAGATGGCGTAGGCGTTGCCCCAAACATCGAGTTGGCGGCAATCTTTCGTGGCGGCGAGAAACGCGCCGGACTTTTCATCCCATAGAGTTCCGAGATGGTGCTCGATCAAGGTGGCGCGCTCCCGATATTTCTTTGCCGCTGCGGCGTCTCCGGTCTTCTGATGCCACTCCGCCAGGCGCCGGCACGCGGTCCAGTAAAGCAGCGATTCAAAGAACAGCTCGCCGGTCTTGCCAATCGTATCGGTAAAGCCGTAGGGCGAGTGTGGCTTCGCGGGATCGTTCCACACTAGGCCGGAGTCGCCGCGCGGCACCCAGTCCATCGCCCGGTCGAGCGCCGCGGCCCAAAGGCGGAAGAGTTTTTGCGCTGGTTGTTTCGGTAAGCGTTTCAAGTGCTCCGCCACCGCGATGACGAGGAAGGGCGCATTGTCCAGATTGGGTTCCCCCAACGGATGGTCCGGCGGCCCGCCCACATAAACCGCCACGCCGTCGGGTTGCACGCGGTCGGGCGTCGCGCCATCGGCGCGGATGCCGTTGATGAGATAGGAGAGCCCCGCTTCAACTTGCGCGGGCTGCATGAGATCGCCGGCGTTCTCGACCATGTAAGCGAAGTCGCGCGTCCAGAGCGCGCGGTAGTTGCCTTTACCGTCGGGCGTGAACAGCCAGATGCCACTGTGCGCGGTGACGCGGCAACCGTTGATCAATTCGCGCGTCGTGGCGGTTAACCAAGAGACATTGGAGCTTGGAATCGGTTCGCTCGCGCCAATACTCGGCGCGAGCAGCAGCGGAAGGATTGCGGGATAAAGAACAATTTGGAGCAGTGCTTTCATGGGTTTTCTCAAGGCGGACTGAAATGAGCCACCACCGTTGCCGGGCCGATATTCCCTGGCAACTCCACCCAGTCGCCTTTGAATTTCTTCCACGGCTTTCCGTTCACCGTGACCGATGCGAGTAGGCGAGCATTCGGCTCGCGGAAGCGGACCCGAATTTGTTTGGGCGGATTTCGCGTGGGTCCTTCAAGCTGGGCGGTGATTTGGTTTAGTCCGCTTTCGTAGCGCACGGTAGTTTTGCCGAAGTAAGTGACCGTGCGTTCGATGCCACATTCTTTCCCGGCGCGCAGCCAGTCGCGCGGCACGGCCTGACCGATAAGCAAGGTATCGCCTTCCTCGCGCACGAAGAGGTAGCGCAGCCAGCCGGCGGTGTTGGATTCATCGCTACTCTTGAAATGGTCGCCGCGCCAGTCGCTCACATCGGGCAACGCGTGCTCGGTGTTCATGCGCACGTCGGGGAAATAGCTTACGGCCTGGCCATTGAACAGGGCGCGCAACGCCTGCTTTACGTCATCGCGGTAGAGGTATGGCTCGACGTCCAGTAGCAGGCACGCTTGCATGGACATGCCGCCACGACTGAACCAATCACGCTCGAAATCCTCCACTAGGTAGCCGTATTGGTTCGAGAGGTAACGGTTGTCCTCGTAGTCCTTGAGAATCCATTCCGCCTCGGGCGCGTGGGGCGGCAGGGCGCCGGTGATAAGCAAATGCAGCGAACCTTCCAGGGTCTCGCAAATCCAGCCGAAGTAACGTCCGCGCCGGTGAACCATCGAGGGGATGTGCGGCACTGCCGTGCCATCGCGCAAGCGCACCACAGGCGAGCGCTCGCTGGCCGTGCGGAAGTTCTTGAGTAGCGCGGTGTGGTAGGCAGTGGCTTCAGCGCGGATGCGTTTGGCGTCTGGATGTTTAATTTGTTCCAGCGCCCACGCAGCGGAGTCCAACCCGCGCCAAGTGTAGCAACTCGTGGAAAGCCACGTCCACCAGTCGCCGATGTCTTCGAGGCTACCGGCGGGCAGCAGACCACGTTCGAGTTCGTGCCGGTCCTTCGTGCGCGCGGTTTCGCGGATGATCCAATCACAACCCTTTACGATGCCGGGTGCCGCGCGGCGCAGCCAGGGGGCATCGCGCGTGAAGCGATAGTGTTCCGCCAGCATCCAGAGAATCCAGCCGTGGTGCTGGTTGTAGCCGCCGGACTCGTAACCGCCCGCGCCGTAGAGGACGCCATCCTTTGACGCGAACGAACCCGGCAGCGCGACGGAGCCCTGATAATGCAGCCAGGCATCGAGGCAATCCTGCGCCTCCCGGTGGTAGCCGCGCCGATCTAAGTCCACGACCATCATGCACGATTCATTGCCGTAGGCGCCGTAGCTAAACGAGCCGACGCGCGCAAAACGCCGGTCGCTTTCCGGTTCGCGCTCGCAGTTCACCAGCAGGTGCATCGCGTGCGAACGATAGAAGTCATTAAGCATCGGCTCGGGGGTGATAAGCTTCGCGCTCTGCGTCACGCGGCGCCGCCAGTAGTCGGAGACGGCGGCAAGCTCTCGATTGTAGTCGAGCTTCAGCAACGCGGCCCGCTCACTGGTTTCGGTCAAAATCACGTAGGGAATCTTTAACACGACCTGCCGCGATTCGCCGGGCGCGAGCGGCCAAGACCATTTCAAATGGCCCCGCTCCTCGATCGGTGCCGCGTCCGTCAAGAATTGCCCGCGCAGTTTGTCGCCATACCAAAGCCGTCCGGCGGCGTCGGCGCGCAGCAACACCGTGTCGTCGCCAGTCTGGTAGGTGAGTGGTAGCGTGGCGGTTTTCGTTTCGGCGGTGGCGTTGGTGAAGGTGAAGCGCGCGAGAAACACAGTGAACGTGTCGCCGGCCGGCGGCGGGCCATCCGCTTGGGTGCCGTCCAAGGCCGTGGCGAAGGCGGTTTGCTCAATGCGCACGCCGTCCACTTCCCAGCGGGTTTGGACCACGGGCAAGCTGTCTTCGACCAGCGTGCGGAAGACTGGCTTCGCGGGCAGGCCGAAAGTAAAACTAACCCAGCGTTTTTCCAGGGCGAGGCGTGGCGTGTCTTTGCCGGGGCGGTTGTTTAGAAAAAGCTCGTTGTAGCGGAACGAAGTGCTGCCGCTCGGTTCGAGCCGGAACCGCTCCCGCCCGCCTTCGAGGCCGAGCGGGAAATAAATGTCGGACTTCTTGCGCGGCACGCCGTCCCACGCCGCGCGCCACGTTTGTTCGGGCAGTTCGGCCACGCGGTCGTAAAGCGTCTTCGCCCCGCGCGCCTTTACCTCGGCGGCGATGGCGGAATAGTCGCGCGCGTCGCCCTCTGGCAGGATGGCCGCGCCGAAGTCCGGCAGGTAAAGCGGCCCTTCCTTGAGGTCATCGGCCTTGAAGGTGAACGGGTGCTGACCGTTGCGAACCGTGATGAGCGTGCGGTCGAAAGTGTTGGGATCGGAATTCACCGTGGTGTGGACACTGGCCCGGAATTGCGCCGCGGAATCTCGCGCCACCTCCTCGATGCGTCCGTTGAACGCCGTGACTTCGAGCTTTGCGCCCGGTGCCTTGGCGAACGCGAGCCGCACTGAACGCGCCTCGACCGTGGAATCCGTGAAGGCTTCCAATTGCTCGATGCGCGGCAACAGTATGTCCGCCACTACTCGAAGTTTAAGCGTGAAGCGGAACTCGGCGGGGAAGTCTTTGACCTTGGGAAACTCCTTGGCGTTGACCGGGCGGAAGGTGAACTCGATCACATTGCCACGCACCGCCGCCTCTGTGTCGGCTACCCGCCAATCGTAGCTATACCAGTTACCCAGTTCCATCCAGCCGATGTCCCCGCCGCCTGGCTCGCGGTCCTTGGGCAATCGCTGCTCCGGCCAGCGGCTTCCCCAGTATTCGAGGTGGAGTTTTTCCGGCGCGGGCGGAGCGGTGGCAAAGTGGACAACGACGCGATGAATCTCACGCGGGTCTTCCCACATCACGCCGTTGCCTTCCGGCAGCGGCTGGCCGAACGGCGCGGCGTCGAAGGCGGGAGCGGCGACAGCCCGGGTCAGTGCGAGAAAACTCGCGAGGACCAACAACCAGCCAATGCGGTGGTGCGGAGGGTTCATGGGGGAGGTAACATGGAGTGGACGAAACTTCGGCATCCTGAGGCGGTGTCGTTGAACCCAACCTTTCCGGCACTGAGAATTGTCATTGTTTGGAAGCGCCGACGAACCACCCGTAAATATGGAGTCAGCCGCCACGCCTGTCCTACGTTCCGCGCGGCGTTGACGCGCCGTGGTTTGACTGCCTGGCTATGGCTCCGAGCGGCGGGTTCAAAACATTTTTGCATGGCGCAACGCCGCCTCCGCGAGGGCTTCAATTATTCCCGACTCCAAAAATCGAAGACGAACACGTCGCCCAGCACCGGGCCGAGCATCGCGCCGAATTTCTTGTGGGCGGGGTGGATGAGGTAAGCATCGCGATCTTTGTCGCTCTTGAACGTCAGCACCCAGCAATGGGTGAAGCCCTTGTCGAGCTTCTCCGGACTGACATTCGTGCCCCATTCGAGCGCCACGATTTCCGGAATCTTGCCCTTGAGCGCGCGGAAGGCGTCCTCGACTTCCTTGATTTGTTCCTTGGTGGCGGCTTCCTTGAACTTGAACGACACCACATGCCGCAGGGTGGCGCTTTTGCCTGGGGCCGCGGCCATCAAGGTGCAGACGCCGCAGACGAGTCCGGTGATCAGAATCAATGAGAGGGTTTTCATAATGTGGTGATGATTTGACGCTGCGCGGCAGCGATTCTCAAGCACAATATAGATGGCCCGCTGTTTTCGGTGGCGACTTGGCGGGCGAAAGCTCCAAATTCCAAGCTCCAGAGAACCTTCAAGCCCCAAAGCCGGTTGCAGGTGTAAGCACGCCAAACGTGACTGCTTGGGGAGAGCCGCTGACGTCCGCGTAAAGCCTCCGCCCGCACCCGTATTTGACCGCAATCTCCGGGGCGGCGCGCGGCGAAAGAACTTGTCGCGGACCCGCCGGCGTGCGAATCATCTGCCTGCTGAAACGCGACGCGGAAGCGTTGCCAACCTTATACTTACCTTATGCTCAATATCGCCCTCTTTGGTCCGCCGGGAGCCGGCAAAGGCACCCAGTCGGAATTCCTGATCAAGAAATACAACTTGTTCTATATCTCCACCGGTGACTTGTTGCGGAAAGAACTGGCCGCCAAAACCAAGCTGGGCCTCGAAGCCCAAAGTATCATCAGCGCCGGCGGCCTGGTTTCCGACGAGATCATCGTGCAGATCATCGAGAAAACCATCACCGACAATCCTGGCTCCAACGGCTTCCTCTTCGATGGCTTTCCGCGCACTTACATCCAAGCCTATATCCTCGAGGGCTTGATGCTAAAGCTCCACACCTCCCTGAATTGCCTCATCAGTCTGGGCGTGGCGGAAGAGGAATCCGTGCGCCGTTTGATGAGCCGCGGGTTGACTTCGGGACGCACCGACGACAACGAATCCGTGATCCGCAACCGCCTGCGGGAATACAATCAGAAGACCCTGCCGGTGCTCCAGTTTTACCGGGACAAAGGCATCTATGTGGAGGTGGACGGAGCGACCGGCATTGACGCGGTGCATCAAAAGATTTCCGAAATCATCCGGAACGAACTGAGCAAAAGCTTGTTCAACGTGGTGCTCTTTGGCTATCCGGGGTCGGGCCGCGGCTCCCAAGGCAAAGCGCTGGCGCGGAAATTCGGCCTGGAGTATGTCGCGACGGGCGCGATGCTGGAACAGGAAATCAAGCAAGGCACGGCGACCGGGAAACGGATCACCGACCTCTACGAGAATGGCCAGTTGGTGCCCGACGAAATCGTGGTGCAGCTCATCGAGAAACGGCTGGCGGATTCCAAGGACGTGAAGGGGTTTATTTTCAAGGGTTTTCCGCGCACGCTCGTCCAGTCCTACATTCTGGACGGCCTATTGAAGAAGCACGGTTCCTCCATCTCCCAAATCATCGAGATCGAAGTTCCCATCCTGGAACTCATCCGGCGGCTCGACGAACGCCGCCAGACGGATGGCTGCATGCCCTACGACACCAGCACCGCGAAAATCGTGAAGCGCCTGCACGAACACGAAACCAAGACCGTTCCCGTGATTGCGAAATACAAGCAACTACACGGCGTCCTAAAGATAGATGGCACGGGCTCCTTCGACGAAGTGCTCGCCAGCATTTCCGCCGGAATCGAAGAGGGATTCAAAAACATGCGGTAGGCGGGGCGATGGCTGCGGGAATCGGGCGCGCCGGTAAGATCGGTTACGCGTATGCCAATCCTGCTAAAGAACCAAACCTCCGACCAGTTACATGCCAGCCTGGCCTATGCGGGAGTCAGCCCGCATCTGGCGCGGCGGCTTCTGGCGGCGGCCATGAAGCGTGGCGAGCTACCCGCTCCGGGAAGCCACCTTACCGCCCGGTTGCGGGAGGAGTTGCTCCGCTTGACGGAAATTCCCCATTTGACGCTGGTGCAGAAAGTCGTCTCGCCGCAGGACGGCTTCACCAAGTATTTGTTTCAAGGCCGAGGAACTGGACAGTTTGAGGCTGTCCGCATTCCGCTCCTGCACCGGTCGGATGACCTCAAGTATGTGGCCTGTGTGAGTTCCCAGGTGGGCTGCGCCATGGGGTGCGCCTTTTGCGCCACGGGCCGGATGGGTTTTGGTCGCAACCTGGCCGCGTGGGAAATCGTGGATCAAGTCGTTAAGCTCCAGGCCGATTCCCCGCATCCGATTCGCGGAGTGGTCTTCATGGGCATGGGCGAGCCGCTGTTGAACTACGACGCGGTGATGACGGCGGTCGCGATTCTGTCCGAACCTTGTGGGATGGCGATTGCCGCGAAGGCGATCACCGTCTCCACAGTGGGCATCGTCCCCGGCATCCGCCGCTTTACCGCCGAACGGCAGCGCGCCCGGTTGGTCGTCTCGCTGACTTCCGCAGACCCGCTCCAACGCCGGGAGTTATTGCCGGTGGAACAGGCGCATCCTACGCCGGACCTCATCCAGGCGCTCCGGGAGTATCACGCCGTCACCGGGCAACGGATCATGCTGGCGTGGACTATGATCTCCGGAGTGAATGTGGGCGCGGACGATGCTCAAAGGCTGGCGGATTTGACCCGCGGCCTGCCGCTCAAGCTCGACCTGATTGAGGTCAACGATCCCACGGGCCGCTTCCGCCCGCCCACCGCTGCCGAGTTGGATAACTTTCGCGATGCGCTCCGCGCCAAGCTGGCCATGCCCGTGGCCCGCCGCTACAGCGGCGGTCAGGACATTCACGCCGCCTGCGGCATGTTGGCAGGCCGCACTGCGTAAAGCCATTCAGCAGTGCCCTCGGGAAGCGCGCGCTGGGCTGCTCGGGGGGAGAATTCTCCGCCCCGGAACTTCGCCGTTTGAACCCTGGAACCGGAGCCGCCGGCGTAAGTCGGCGTGGACTTTCCGGTCCACGGGACACTATGCGGCTGGAAGAAAAACGGCGGGAGGTATGCCAGCTCGTGATTTATCCGCGAGCGGCCAACCACAGGAAGCCACGGCGCGCGGTTGCCACGGTTGCTAAGAATGCCCGATTTCCGTCCGCTTGTCTCGGGTTGGCGCGGGTTGGAAAGTCGAGTGGCGGACCCGCCTTGAAGCCTTTATTCATGCGGATTGGCCAGGCTGTCGCGGCGGTTGAGGACGGGCGCCCGCCGCAACAAAGGGGGGCCGCCGGTTCTTCCTTCAGCCGTTTTTAGTCGCGCCTCGGGGTGCCGTTCCCGGCGTTTCGGTTTGCCTTTCGGGCGCCAATCGCCATCCTCTGCGGGCTTTAAATAATGCTTTGACGGAATGAAATTATCGTTGTTGTCCATCTTGCTGGGGCTCGGCATGGCGGTGCCGCAGGTTTATGGGCTGGCGCGGCCGACCGCCTTCGCTGCCGCCGTGCGCAAATTCCCGCGCTCGCTGCCGGCGGGATTTTTCCTCATGGCGCTGGGAACGGCCTGGTTTCTGTGGCTGGTAAAGCAGGAGCCGATTGCGGATTTCACGGCGTTCAAACCTTACATGCTGGCGGCTTTTGCCGGCATCGGTTTGGCCACTTGCATTTTTGTGCAGGACTTTCTGGCCGTTCGCGGGTTGGCCGTCGTGCTCCTGCTGGTCGCTAAGTTGATGCTGGACACGGGTCGCCCGCACCTTGGGGAAACGCCGTGGGTACTGCTCAACCAGACCCTGGCGTATGGGTTCGTGGTGGCGGGCATCTGGCTGACCGTTTCGCCCTGGCGGTTGCGCGACTTTTTGAACTGGGTTACAGCGAACGAAAAACGCAGCAAACTCCACAGCCTGCTGCGGTTGGTTTTCGCGCTGTTGGTGCTGGTGCTGGGCCTTACGGCGTTCCGTGCGATATAATCGGAACGCGGAGTTCCGGCTCGGCGCGGAGGTAACAACTGAGACTGGCCGAGGCGCGGCGCTCCAACCCAAGCTGCCAAACCGTGAAACCCTCCGCACCCAAAGGCAAAATCCTGGTCATTCGCGGCGGGGCGATTGGGGACTTCATTCTCACGTTGCCGGCCATCGCGGCGCTGCGCCGGCAATTCCCGCAGGCCCATCTGGAAGTGCTCGGGTATCCCCACATTGCCCAACTTGCGTTGGCGGGCGGGTTGGTGGATCGCGTGCAGCCCATCGAGGCCCGCGGACTGGCGGGATTTTTTGCCCGCGATGGCAAGCTCGCCCCGGACCTCGCAGACTATTTTTCCGAGTTCAACATCATCGTCTCGTACCTCTACGATCCTGACGAAATTTTCCAGACGAACATTGCCCGCTGTGCGCCCGCGCAGTTCATCGGTGCGCCGCATCGGCCGGATGAAACCAATCGGACTCATGCGACCGCGGTGTATCTGAAGCCGCTGGAACGGCTCGCAATTTTCGCCGCCGATCCCGTGCCGCGACTGACCGTAGCACCGGCGTCGCGCCGGTCGCAATCTTCTGCAACCGGAGGCTTCAAAGGTGCGGCCCCAGCGGAATCGCTTCCAGAAAATGATCCCGGCCCGACGCCTGCCCTACGAACGCTGGCACTGCATCCCGGCAGTGGCAGCGAACGAAAGAACTGGCCGGAAGCGAATTGGGCCGAACTGCTCGCTAAACTGGAGCGCGAAACGAATTGGAATTTGTTGCTCGTCGGTGGCGAGGCGGAAGGTCAGCGGCTGAAACGCCTGGCTGCCCGCCTACCCTTGAATCGTTGCGAACTGGCGCAAAGCCTCCCGCTGGTTGAACTGGCGCACCGGTTGCAATCGTGCGCCGGCTTCGTCGGACACGATTCCGGCATTTCCCATCTTGCCGCCGCGCTCGGTTTGCCCGGCGTGGTTTTATGGGCGCATACGATTGAGGAAATCTGGCGTCCGCAAGGCGAGCGCGTCACCATTGTGAAAGAAACCGCTGGACTGCCCGGCTTGAGCATTGACCGGGTCGCGGCGGAGTTGCAGCGGCTCTTGCCCCCCGGAGTTCACCCCCCGGATTCATCCCATGACCGGCCTAAGAGCCTGTTCTAACCCCCCGAGCCGCTCGCCACCCGCACCCGACGGTCGGTTCACCCCGGCCAGCACCTCATCGCGCCCAAACGACGCTATTTTACCACTGCGAAGCCGCTGGTCAGCCCCAAACGACGCTGTTTTACCCCGGCGAAGCCGCTCGCCCGCCCCAAACGACGCCCGTTCACCCGCGCCAAGCCCCTTGGCCGGCCCAAACTATGCCAGTTTCACCCCGGTTAGCAGCTTCATCCGGTAAAACGACGGTCTTTTTGCCCCGCCGGGAGGGGTTTTCGGTGGAACTTGCTCAAAAATCGCCGGTTCTCGCACATTTTCCCCTCCTGCAACCACCAATCAGCAACCCGCAACTAAACCTAGCCTGCCTATTCCCCAAACTTCCTGTCCAGCCGCGCAACCGCTCATTAACCCCCTGCTTTAGCCGGCTGGCCCGGCGGCCCAGGATCGGAAAACCGTTTGAACGGTTGCCCCCACTGGCCAAACCGTTGAAACGGTTTGGAAAGCGCCCCAGCCTTCGCCACCCCGCTGAAGCGGGGGGGGGGGTAATAAGAAACGCGGGCTCATAGTCGAACGTGTTTGTGGGAGCTGCGGGGTCGGGCTGCCGATCAAATCTGGTTGCAACCAGTGACCAGTCTGCTACCGACAAAAGAGCCCCGAGAGTCCGGTGCCAATGACGACCACCCAGAAAATACTTGCGCCCAAACGCAACGCGCTGAAAGCGGCTGCGGCCAGCAGAACCCGCCCCACATCCCAACTGACGCTTTGGGAAAAATGCCCCGCGACGATCAGCAGCAAACCCGGAAACGAACACAGCGCCCCGCCGATGAGTCGCGCAAAAACCGGCGAACTCCGCAGCCGCTCAAAATGCGGCGCCGCTGCGATCACGATCAAGAATGATGGCAGGAACACGCCCACCGTGGCGACGATGGCCCCGGGCACGCCCTGCCGCAAGTAGCCGACGAACGTCGCCGTGATCACGATGGGGCCGGGCGTGACTTGGCCGAGCACCAGGCCGTCTGAAAACGTCGGGCCATCCAGCCAGTGCCGCGCCGTCACGACCTCGTTGAACAGCAGCGGCACGGAAGCGAATCCGCCGCCAAAGGCAAACAGATCCACACGCATCATCAGTGTCGCCAGGTCGAAGAGCGGCCGGTTGCCGACGAACAACGCCGCCAGCATCGCCCCGCTCGCGCCGAGGATCAGCAGCACCGGTTTCGAGGTCGCCGCCGCCGCTGCGGACGCAACCGGATTCTCCGCTCTCAAGATCCAGAACCCCGCGAACGCCGCCAGCACCACCACCAGGAACGGATTCAGTCCCCAGCCAAACAGTGCCACCGCCAGCGCCGTGATCAGCACCTGCCGCCAGTCTTTGAGCGTCGTCCGACCGAAGGCCACCGCGGCGTTCGCCACGATCGCGACCACGATTGCCTGCAAGCCGCTAAAAGCCGCAACCACGACCGGCAGGCTGTGCGCCCGTCCATACGTCGCCGCGAGCAGCAGCATCAAGCCAAAGGCCGGCAGACCAAATCCCGTGAAACACACCGCCGCCCCCGTCACGCCCCGCACGCGCCAGCCAACATACGCCGCCGTCTGCATCGCCGTTGCGCCGGGCACGGCCTGGCACAGGGCCACGCCATCATCGAAGGCGCGCGCCTCCAGCCAGCCCTTGCGCTCCACCGCCATTTGCCGGATGTAAGCCACCATCGCCGGGCCGCCGAAAGCCGTCGCGCCCAGGCGCAGGAAGGCGGCGAACAATTCCCATCGCGACGGCGCAGGGACCGGCTGCCGCTGCGGCGATTCCGGCGCGTCGGTTGCGGGTTGGTTCGCGCTCATTTGCATTTCGGGGCTGGTGTCCGAGCTGGGTTCAAACCGGCGACGGACGTCCGCGAATCGTGTCCGATGTCGTCACGCAAAGCAACCGCGTGACACCCGAGTTTGGAGAGCTGAGAACGTACCGCATGCCCAACTGACGCCGGCGCGGTTTCCCGAAGTCGCCAACCACGCTCTGGCTGGACAAAGTTTTCAAACAAGGACATTTTGGTGCTCGAATATCATGGCGGCACCACCCAAACCAATATGTCGCTCACTCAGAAATCAGGCCATTCTGCCCCAGGTCACTTTTGGAGCAGACTGCGGATGAAACTAGCAGCCATAGTTCTGGCGGTTACCGCCGGCGTTGTTTGCGTCACCGCTGCCGAATTGATCGAGTTCAAGAAAACGGGCAACGACACCTACCGCCTGATGGCCGGCAAGAAGGAATTGGCCGTGTTGATGCCTGCCGCCTGGCAGGGTAACCTGAACATCCTCTCCACAAAGAACACAACAGTATGCGGCGTGATTTGGCCGCATTTCCTACTCTGCAATGAAGGAAAATGGCTCACCGACAAGGTCGAATCCGAGGGATTGACCCTTCTCGAATTCCAGACACTGAAGACCTCCGGCTCCCTTATTGGCTACAGCGGCACATGGAAGTTTCGCGACTACTGCATTAGCAGTGAATGCCATTTTGCCTGGTACGCTGCTGCGAGTGCGACTCAGGTGCATTTGGTGAAGACGCGACTCGAGATCCTGAAAAACCTGACCGACATTTCGAGTGCGTGGGTTGAGTTTATGACTCCGGAGAACAGCTACACGATGGTTGCAGCCAAGATGAAAGGCGGCGAAATCATCCGGCTGAACGTGAGTGAAACCGGTGCGAACGCGAACATGCATTACCTCGACGGTTACGAACTCGCCAACGACGGTTGGATTACAATTTACGGCGCCAGGAAGGGCCAGGACGCTTGTGTGGCCCTGGTCCCGGTTAACCACGGCCCCGGCACAGTGCGCCCGCGAATCAACAATGGACATGTGGACAACATCGAGATGCACGTGCTTGACGCCCGAAAGCGCAATTCATTAACGAACGGCACGACATTCTCCCTGGAATACCTACTCCTCGTCGGCCCGGACCAGAAGGACTGGAAGTGGATAGATCCGGAAGTCCAGAGGGTGCGCGCTTTCATGACCAACAATGTGGGTCTGCTGGATTGGCCCCGATGATGCGGTGCAAACCCGGGTTGAAGTTCGGTGTTCCCTCGCAGTTGCCCGCGAACGTGCCGCACCAGCTTTTCCACCGCGAACCGGAATTCGATTGAGTTTCCGGCGGGCGCGAGACATGGTGACAGGGTTGCAATGCTGATGTTCCGCCACAGATTTTTCCGCCACGCTTGCTTGTTGACGGCCCTGTTCGGGGCGTTGGCGGCGGCGGCCTGCAATGTGCCGGTCTTCCGCTACGCGCTGGAGCGATGGGAGGCGGATGCTTACGAGATCGTGGTGTTCCAGCGCGGACCACTCACGGCGGAGCAGCAGGCGGCGCTGGAAAAACTGGAGCAGGCGGGGCGCGATGGCGTCGCCAACCTGGTCGTGAACCGGGTGGATCTCGCGTCGGAAGTGCCGCCGCCGCTGCGGGCGGTTTGGGAGGCGCAGGAAAAGCCGTCGTTGCCGTGGCTGGTTGCGCGGTATCCGCGGCACGCGCGGGATGACGCCCCGGCTTGGGCCGGGCCGCTCAATGCGGAATCGGTCGCGGCGCTGCTGGATTCGCCGGCGCGGCGCAGTCTCACGCAAAAACTTTCGAGCGGCGACGCGGTGGTTTGGCTGCTCCTGGAAAGCGGCGCGGCGAAAGCGGACGCGGAGGCGGCAGAATTGATCGAGGCCGAGACGCAGAAATTGCAGCAGTCGCTCAAGTTGCCCGAACCCGCGCCCGACGATCCGCCCATCGCCGCCGAGCTGCCGCTGAAGATCGCGTTTTCCACGTTGCGGGTCGCGCGGTCTGATCCCGCCGAGCGCGCGCTGGTTAGCTTGTTGCTGAGCCGCGCCGCGAAATTGTCGGGCACGAAAGAGCCGATGTTGTTTCCGGTATTTGGCCGGGGTCGGGTGATTCCGCCAGCGATCGGCGCGGAGATTCGTCCGGAGGCGCTGCGCGAGATGGCGGAGTTTCTCACTGGCCCGTGTTCGTGTCAGGTCAAGGAGATGAATCCCGGCTACGATTTGTTGCTGTCGGCGAATTGGAATGCGCTGATCGGCTACCAGGAAGTGCGCCTGCCCGAACCGCCGCCGCTGGTGAGCATGTCGCAGTTTGCGGCC
>CAIKLQ010000840.1 GCA_903828255.1 uncultured Verrucomicrobiota bacterium | reverse complement strand
GCGCAATTGCCAGCGATCGGCTTTGATGATGGAAACCAGTCGCCGGCCCGCTTGGGGGGCGTTTGTAGTGGCCCCCGGCTTCCCGGTGACCTGACTGTCATAAAGCAAAGTTTCGGGCGCCACCTGCTGCCCATCGAAGACCTCCAAGCGAATCGGCTTATCGGCCGCCAAATCCGTTTTGCTCAAAATGCCCTGCATGAGGTCGTTCATCCGATAGGGACTGTAAACCCAGCCATAGAGCGCCGCGCGGCGCTGGTCGGGCGTCGCGGTGGGCAGGCCCTTGCGGTACACCGGGACATACATCAACGTCCCAAACTGAACATCCCGATCCGTCTCCTGTACCAGGGTCACTTTTCCCGAAAGGACGGCTAGATCCAAATCCCGCGCCCGCTCCATGGCCGTCCGGCGCACGGGTTCGCTGAACATGTCATAGCCGAAAGCCCGGAGATTGCGGCCGGAAAACGGTTCCAGATAGATGATGGAAGTGTAAGTCTCCCGCTCGCCCGCGGGCCGCACATTGTAATCCGCGAAACCCTGGCGGCGGATTTCCTGCACATGCGCCGCCAACCGGTCGCGCGGAATCACCAGGGCGAAACCAATTCCCTGGATGCCGGGAAGATATTCCGCCACCTTTTGGCGCGCGGTGAATGCCTGCCAAGCCTGGCGCGTAACCCCATCGGTCGCATCAAAGAGCGCGGCGGCGCTGCGTAGCACTTGCGCATGGGCCGCCATCCGCGCCGCGATTCGGAGGTTGATTTCGTTGCCGGAAGATTCGAACTGCCTTCGGGCATCGGCTTCCACCTCAGCCTTCACGTAAAGCGAAACCACGACCGTAGCCATCAGCCCGGTACATAACACCGCCCAAGCCAACCAATCTGACTTCCGTTCTTTGTTTTGAGGCACTGAAATTATTGGGTTCATTTCGGGTTCGCGCAGGGTCGCTCAGGAAATGTTCCCACGCAATGAAAAGCGGCCCCGCGCCGGAGGTCGGGCGTCCGAGCCCGACCGGCGCCGTCCGCCGCCGCCGGGCTTCCGACAATTTTGGAGCTCCAGATCCCTGGGGGGGATTTGTCTCATGGTCATACCATCATGTTTGACTTGGGACTTGAGCGGCGGGTGGATTGCGCGCTTCACCCCACCCGCACCACCGGCCCCGACGCTGCTGATGCTGGGTTCGCGCCCGAGGCGTTACTGCGCTGATTTTGGGAAATGTTCACCACCGGTTGGCTTGCCTATCTCCCGACCGCGTGAGCCAACCAGGCCCGCCACTTCCGCTGCGGTGGCGGGGGATCGGGAAGCGTCTGGTGCGCCGCCAATCTGCGGAAATGATCGTGCAGTTCGTTCATGGCCCGCCCGGCGAACTCGCAGTTGCAACCGATCAACAAAACCAAGAACCAGATCACGGCCTCCCAGACGACATTGTCGTTTAAGCCCCGGCCCGCCGAGGCCACTCCCACCACCAACATGGTCAAAACCAGCCCGAGCCACGGCAGCGCGAGGACCCAAACCACGGTGCGCCGCAGGGCTTGCCCGTGGGTTTGGCATTTCAGGCCCTGCCACAGGCCGACCCAGGTGAGGGTGTAGAGATTCATCAGCAGCCAGGCCGTCTCGAAGCCGAGGAAGACCCATAAACCTAGTAATTCCCAGAGCCCCAGCCAGCACCAACCGGCCAGCAGCAGCAGCAGATCCAGCCCCAGCACGGCCAGCAGCGGCCAGAGCAACTGTCGTTTCAGGGCCAGCAGGTGGCCCCGCAAAAGCTCATCCGCTCCCAGCGGCGTGGTCAGCAGCAATTCCAGTTCGCCGCCCTGCCGGTCGTGCAGCAGCGCGCGGCAGGCCTGCGCGGCGGCCACATACTTCAGCACCTGATGAAGCAACATCACGATCAGTACCACCGTGGGAGCAAACCTGTCCGGTTCAAACCAAGTCGTGGGGTTCAACCACATCGCGCCGACCAAAGTCAACGTGGCGATTCCAACGAGGAGTAGCAGCGTCCCCGCCGGGCGGCGCTGCGTCCGCTGGCGCAAAAAGGAATGCAATTCCCCCGACCATTCCCACCGGGATTTGGGCTGCGCCACCGCCGCCGGGTTCCGTCCCAAGCGCGGAAAGCTTTGCTTCACTGGAATCCGCGCGACGGTTTTATCCTGAAACGAGCGCGGCAAAATGTAACTGGCCAGCGCCAGAAACCCCCACGCCAGCAACTGAGTCACCAGCAGTGACCAGCCAAAAACCGCCCCGGGCGTCGCACTGAAGCCCGCCCCCAACGCCACCACGAAAGCGCCCGCCGGGCTGGGCACGAGGAACAGCGGCGCGATGCCCGCCGTCGTTTTCAGAGTGAACCCCAGCGCGGGCCAGCCGACGCTGAACGCGAAGATGGCCAGCACCGCGACGCTGATGGCCCGGCTTTCACTGCGATGGCAGGCGGAAATCAACAGCCCGAGCGCGGCGGAAAAGAACAGCGTGTTCGGAAGCGCCACCAACATGCGCGCGAAATCGGTGAGCGAAAGTCCCCCGAGCAGGAAACAGAAAGACATAGCCGGCAGCGTTCCGAGAGTGCAATAGAACGAATGCGCGAGCGACGACACCAGCTTTCCGGCGACCACGTCGTAGCCTTTCAAATTGGCGAGAAACAAAAGCCCCAGCGTGTCCTCGCGCTTTTCCCGGCTCAGGCAATCCGCCGCTGAGACCGCCCCTTCCAAGCACACGCCAACGTAAAGCGCGAGCGAGAGCGTGGCGAAGATGGTTTGGCCCGCGGTCGTCGGGCGGATCGTGCCGCCGAAACTGAGCAGGACCATCACCGTGCCGAGCAGCATGGCCCCGAGCGCCGTCAGACTGCGGACGTAATAGGTCAGCGGCTTGCCGGCCATGAGTCGCAGTTCCCTTTCGGCGATGGGTAAGAAGTTCATCGAGCGCCAGGAGTTACCACCAAAACTGGTCCGGCAATTGAACCAACACAGCCAGCAGAATCCCGATGGAAGCTGCCCCGCCGGTGCAAGCCAGCCCCACGCCCCAGTACACCAAATGCCGCGCCGGATTCCAGATTGGGGCGACGTTGTTTCGATACTGGCTGTGGAGGAGAAAGTTTTGCAGGCCCAGAAAAATGATCCCAATCACCAGCGCCGCCGAGCTGTCCACGGCAAACGTATAACCCGTGATCAAGATCAACCCGCAAATCCAGCAGCCGCCGATCGCCTTGAAATCCCAGCGCTCTCCGGTTTCCGCAAAGACACTCCGCCCCAAGCGCCAGGCCAGACCGGCCGCCGCCAGGCCAAACAGCGGCACCACTCCGATCAAACCGAATCCAAAACAGCGCAGCGAACGCCGGATAATCTGCACCCGATCCGGCGGTTGGGACGGAAGGTCGAGTGGCGATGCGGGTGGCGGTGTCATTTCAGCGCGACGCGGAGATTTGGCTGATGGTTTGAAAAAGGGCCGCCGCCATCAGGCCCACGCTCGAAGCGTTCAGCAACACGAGCACCGTGGTAATCACCTGCGCCGCGCTTTGTTCGAGTTGATAGGCCCGGGCGTCGAGCGATTGGTGCCAGCCTTGGAGCGCGTGGAAAAAGCTGCTGGAGAAATGCGCAGCGTTGGCCAGCCGCCAGCGAAATTCGCCCGTGTCATCGAGCGCATGAATGGCCTCGGTCAATTTCACTCCGGCGCGCAATTGG
>CAIKLQ010000839.1 GCA_903828255.1 uncultured Verrucomicrobiota bacterium | reverse complement strand
GTCGAAGGTTTTCGTCAGCGCCGTGAGCAGGGAATCCTGCTGCGCGTAAACCACGAGCATTCGCACCCAGGCGGTGGTTTGCAGCAGCGCCCAATGGCCACTCAGCGACAGGCTCAGCGCCAGCACCAAGGCCACTTTACAGGTTCTAAACCACAGATTCATGTCGTCACATTTCCGTCGTGCAACCGCCGCTACCGGACCGTGATCTCAGGCGTCTGGAAACTCCCCACGACCAGAACCACCAAGCTTCCGGGTTTCACCGTTTTTTGTGGGTTGGAAATCACGAAAGAATACTCCCGCCCGGCAATCAGCTTGTTCCGTGGCGGGGGGAAGGACCAAGGTTGCTGCGCCGCCAAGGCCTTGCTCCGCGCCTGCGAATGCTTGGGAACGGCCCCCATGGGTGATTGAACGCGCAGCGAAAGCTTCGCGCCGCTGGCTTGATCAATGAGTAAAACCTGGATGGAGTCGTCGCTCAGCAAGGTTGCTTTGTCCGGGTCGAGGACCTTGTAGCTGACCCCCAAGGCGGCCCCGTCGTCGGCCAGCCAGACGCTGGAGATCTGGATGCCCCACGGTTCGTCCAAAGCCGTCGGCACGCCGGGCGCGGTGGCGTTTGTGACTACCATCGGTTCCGCGGCCACCTCTGGCACGCCCGTTTGCGTTTCGCCCCCGGTTTCCTTGGGCGGCGGCGGCACCGTTGTGTCAGCCGAGACAGACTTGTTCCTCGCGAGCACGGCTATCGCGATCAGGATTACGACCACCGCGATTGCGCAACTACCTAAAATACGGACCCCCGGTCTGAGGCGGTTGTTAGTGTCTGGAGGTTGCATATACGAGCCTATTCAACAGTCTTTGCGTCAGGGATGAAACAGCCGGTAAAAACGTTTCCCCAGCGGCGGCGAAATTAATACCCGGCTTTGGTCCCCAACGACATTGACGATATTCGTATTTCCCACCCAAGTCAAGCCGCCGCCAAGCTCGGATTTCTCCTGAAGGTTATACCCCAGCGAAGAAGCCGGCCAAGAAATAACTAAAGCCGTGGCGTTGGTGAGCCCGATGCTCAGGCGCGGCGCAAAGTTTGCCACTAGCACCCGGTCGGCGCTGGCGTTAAAGCTGTAACTGGCCGCCCGGCTGACTTCTACCCCGCCGTCCGTCCAGTTCAAGAACCCAAACCCGGCATCGGCCGTGGCGACGACCGCCACGCTCGCGCCGTTATTGTAGTTGCCGCCGCCGCTGGTGCTGCCGCCGGCACCCGGACTGGCACTGGTCGTGATCGTATAGGTGACCCCGCCCACGGTTTGGACGTTTAGATTGTCCACCATGAACTCCGTGGCTCCCAGCGAGGTGGGCGGCAGGGTGAGTCGGACCAGGTTGAATGGCGTGGCGGAAGCGAAGGAGAGTGTGCCCATAGGCATCGAGTTGTTGCCGCTATAGGTTCCGGTGGCCGTGATGGTCCCCACCGCCGGCGTGCCAGTGGAATTGGTATAGGCGGTCAGCCGGAGTGGTGTGGGCGCCACGACATCCTGAAAATCGAGCGTGGCAAAGGTCAGGGTGAGGCTCGTGACCGGTTGGCTGAACCGGAT
>CAIKLQ010000838.1 GCA_903828255.1 uncultured Verrucomicrobiota bacterium | reverse complement strand
TGGACGAGTTGCACCAGCTTCACGGGGGATGCTGCGATGAGTGAGGACGAAGTGTTGACGGGCGCCGGGGTGGCGTTGCGGCTGGGGTTGACGCCGCGCCGGGTGGCGGAGTTGGCGCGGAGCGGGCGGTTGCCGTCGGTGGTGGTGGGGTCGGCGCGTCGGTATTTTTGGGGGGACGTGGTGGCGAGCTTGAAGGTGGGCCCGGCCAGTCTGCCCCCCAGCAGCCGGGCCGCGGGGCGCCCGGCGCGGGGCGGCAAGTAACGGGGCGAGATTTTATGATGAATTATTCGGAGCGGCCGACGGCGGCGACGATTGCGCGGTGGTGCCAGTTTCCGAATCCGGTGGCGGTGGCGAGCGCGGTCACGAGCGCGCGACGCCTGGCGCACGCCAAGTATCAGGCGAAGTATCGGGCGCGGCAGCGCGCGAAAGAGGCGGCGCGGCGGGGGCGGAAACCATGAAGCCAACGCTGATTGCGATTGATCCCGGAGCGCGCGGCGGGGTGGCGGTGTGCGCGAGCGGGGCGACGTATTGCGCCGGGATGGCGGCGACGGAGGGGGATCGGTTGGACTGGCTGCGCGGGGTGGCCCGGCTCGCGGTGCTCGAGGGCGCGCCCTGCGTGTGTGTGTTGGAGCAGGTGAGCGGGTTTGTGGGGAAGTCGCAACCGGGTGCGGCGATGTTCAAGTTTGGGGAGGGCTACGGATTTTTGAAGGGCGTGGTGCAGACATTGGGGATGCGGCTGGTGTTGGTGCGCCCGCAGGTGTGGCAGAAGGCGTTTGGGTTGGGGACGGCCGCGGCCTGCGCGAGCAAGACGGTGTGGAAGAACAAGCTCAAGGCGGAAGCGCAACGGCGCTTCCCCGGCGTGGCGGTGACGTTGGCGACGGCGGATGCGCTGCTGATCCTGGAATGGTATCGGGAGCAAGGTGGCGCGGAGAAGAATTTGCTGGCGGACTGAAGTGCGCCAGTGATGGGCAACGAAAACACGGCAACAAAATCGGAACTAAAACAAAATGAGTAACCTGACAATTACGAGTAGTGACGCGGGCCAATTCGAGCCGCATCCCGAGGGGATTTCCCCCGCGGTGTGCGTTGGGATTATGGATCTGGGGCTGGTGGAAAGTGATTACCAAGGGCAGAAGTCCCTGAAGCAGAAGATCAAGCTGACGTTTGAAACGGAGGCGCGGACGAAGGAGGGAACGCCCTGCACGGTGTCGAAGAGTTTCACGGCGAGCCTGCACCCCAAGAGTTCGCTGGCCTCGTTCCTGGGGAAGTGGCGCGGGCGGCCGGTGGATCTGGGCGAGACGATTGACCTGACGAAGTTGGTGGGGGCGTGCTGCACGTTGGTGCTTTCGCATCAAACGTCGGAAAGGAATGGGAAGGTGTATGCGACGATTGATGCGGTGTCGAAGCCGACGAAGAAGTTGGTGGCGAGTGGCACGTATGATCCGGCGGCGGCGGAGCAGCGGTATGCGGAATGGAAATTGAAGCAGGCGGGCGCACCCGGCGCGGCCCGTCCGATGGTTGCTCCGACGCCCGCCCGCGCGGCGGCTCCGGTGGCAGCGGTGGCAGCGGTGGCCGCACCAGCGGCGGTGGTGGCGGATGATGACGTGCCGTTTTGATCCGTATGAAACACACCATTGTTTTTGACATTGAAACGGGGCCGCTGGCGGAGCGCGAATTGGCGGCGTTGTTGCCGCCCTTCGATGCGGTGGAAGTGAAGACGGGAAACCTCAAAGACCCGGAGAAGGTCGCGGCCAAGATTGCCGAAGCGGAGGCGAACCATCGCCGGGACTTCTTTGAGCGGGCGGCGCTCGATCCACTGACGGGGCGGGTGTTGGCAATCGGCATGATGACGCTGCCCCCCGGCGAGCGAGCCACCGCGGCCGGCGCGACCTATACCCTGCTCGGGGATGAGGACGAGGCGGAATTGCTCCGGCAGTTTTGGGCGGCGTGCCAGGGAGAAATGGGGCGGCTGCATCTCATGGTGGGCTTCAACTCCCACTTGTTCGATCTGCCGTTTCTGATGCGGCGCTCGTGGAAGCAGGGCGTGGCGGTGCCGTTGGGAATCCGGCGCGGCCGGTACTGGGGGGAGGACGTGGTGGACGTGCGGGAGGCGTGGCAACTCGGGGACCGGATGGCGCGGGGTTCGTTGGGGAGCATCGCCAAGCACCTGGGCGTCGGCGAGAAGTCCGGGGACGGGAAGGACTTTGCGCGGCTGTGGGCGACCGATCGGGCGGCGGCGGAAGGGTATTTGCGGAACGACCTGGAATTGACGGCGCGCGTGGCCGTGGGGCTGGGTTGCGTATGAATGCCAGCGACTCCGCAGCGGTCCCCGCTCCCGGCGGGCGCGTCACTGAGGCGGGGCTGCCGCTGTCGGAGCGGGGCGGGACGGTGGTGCGCCTGGAGCGGCTCGTGGGGGGCGAGCCGGGGCTGGAAGCGATGGTGCTGCGCTTCATCGCGGATAAGTATGGCGCGAAAAGCCTGCTCCATTTGTCCCCGGAACTGGGTGCCAAGATATTGCGCCGGCCCGCGGACTTCCTGCGGGCAGTGAAACAATACTGCGCGCCGGAGTTGTGGGAGGGATGAAGGATGAAGGATGAAGGATGAAGGATGAAGGATGAAGGATGAAGGCGCCAGCGGGGGGAAGATTTACGGTCAACGACAACAAATAAAGGAAACGAATGAAACTAAGTATTGAGAACCTGGATGGGCCGACGAACGGTGCGGGAGTGGTGGAGCCGATCAAGAAGCGCGGGCGCAAGCCGCGGACGGTGCGGGTGCGGCAGCCGGTGGACGCGGCGATTGTGGCGATCCGGAAAAACGCGGCGGCGGCGGTGCAGGCGTGGCGCTTGGCGGAGGCGTCCGGCGGGGTGCTCGCGCGGATGCTCCTGCTG
>CAIKLQ010000837.1 GCA_903828255.1 uncultured Verrucomicrobiota bacterium | reverse complement strand
TGGACGAGTTGCTCGAAGAACCGGAAGAAATACGTGATCATCAGATTGCGGATGTGCATGCCGTCCACGTCCGCGTCGGTGGCGAGGATGACCTTGTCGTAGCGTAGGCCCTCGGTGTTGTCTTCGATGTTGAGCGACTGCATGAGGTTGTACATCTCGTCGTTCTTATACATCACGTCGCGCTTGAGATCCCAGACGTTGAGCGGCTTGCCCTTGAGTACGAATACCGCCTGGTTGTTCACGTCGCGGCAACTCGTGATCGAACCAGCGGCGGACTGACCTTCGCAGATGAAGACCATCGTGCCGCGGCCCTTCTCCTTCTTCTTGTCGAAGTGGTTCTTGCAGTCCTTCAACTGTGGGATGCGCAACGTGATCGCCTTGGCGCGCTCGCGGGCGAGCTTTTTCACCGCCTGTAATTCCTTCCGCAACTCCTGCGTGTCCTTCACCTTCGCCATGATCTGCTCGGCGATCTGCTTGTTGCGCTGGAAAAAATGCAGCAACTCCTCGCGCACGTTGTTCACGAGTTCGGTGCGGATTTCCGTGTTGCCCAGCTTGTTCTTCGTCTGGGACTCGAACATCGGGTCCTTCAGGCGGATCGCCACCGCGCCGACCATCGCTTCCCGCACGTCGTCGCCCTCGAATTTGCCGTTACAATACTCGTTCACCGCCTTGAGCAAGCCCTCGCGAAACGCGCTCAGGTGCGTGCCGCCGTCGCTGGTGTATTGGCCGTTGACGAAGGAATAAAAGGTCTCGCCGTAGCGCGAGTTGCTGTGCGTGAAACAAAACTCCAGCGTCTTGCTGGCGTAATGCAGCGGCGCATAAATCGGCTCGCTGCCGTCCGTGCCGAGGTCTTCCATCACCAAGTCCATCAGGCCGTGGCGCGATTGAAAAACCTTGGGCTCGGGCGCCGCCGCCGTTTGCAATATCAACCTCAGCCCCGTGTTCAGGTAGCTGTAATGGCGCAGGCGGCGCTCCACGTATTCCTGCTTGAATTCCGTGTCCTTGAAAATGTCCGGGTCCGGCTCGAACTCGATGAATGTCCCGTTTGGCTCTTTCGTTTTGCCCGCGTCTTCTTTCTTGAGCTTGCCGATCTTGAACGCCGCCTCGGCATACTCGCCATTACGATGACTCCGCACTAGGAACGCCTTCGAGAGCGCGTTCACCGCCTTCGTGCCGACGCCGTTAAGGCCGACGCTGAACTGGAACACGTCGTCGTTGTATTTCGCCCCGGTGTTGATCTTGGAAACGCAGTCCACCACCTTGCCCAGCGGGATGCCGCGCCCGTAGTCCCGCACCGCCACCCGCGTGCCGTCAATCTTGATCTCGACCTCCTTGCCGTGGCCCATGATGTATTCGTCCACGGCGTTATCCACGACCTCCTTGAGCATGATGTAGCAGCCATCGTCGTAATGATTGCCGTTGCCGATGCGCCCGATGTACATCCCGGTGCGCAGCCGGATATGATCCAACGAGGACAACGTCTTGATCTTGCTCTCGTCGTAATTGTGTTTGGTTTTTTCAGCCATAGAAATTTCTGCTGGGGACAATGGAGAAATCCGTTGGGGATGAAAATGCAAAACTCACGCGGCGTCGCAGACCCAGAGCCGGACGGGTGAAAGAACCATTCTCCCCCGGTCCGAAAGCGGCGGGGAACGCGCTTGGCCGCAACCCCGTTTTTCGGGAATTGGAATCCCCTTGGAAATCCAGTCCGTTGCGCCATGCTCCTGCCAACGCAAACGAACGGATGAACATCATCCTGGGAAAACCGATATGAGCAAAGTCGCCGTGCGCCACCAGGTCCCCAACTGCCTGGATGCCGCAATGCCGACGTTGGGAGTGCGAAGGGAAGCGCTACTCAGGTGGGAAACCGCCGCCCGCATGGACACGCGCGCCGTAAAGCTCTATCTGAAGAAATCGGGGAGCCAGCAACTCGGCCTGCATCCTATCGGCGAAACCGCAACGCGCACGATTTCGAATGGCTCGGAACCTCGACCAATCCCGAACCCACTATGATTTACACAATCCGAAAAACCGCCACCGCCGCCGCGCTCGACTTGAATTGGGACAACCCTGCCTGGCGGGCGGCGGAAACGCTCTCCGTGACCCACTTCCGTCCGGAAGGCAGTGACCATCGCCCGCAGACCAGCGCGCGCCTGCTCCACGACGGGCAGAGGCTGCACGGCCTCTTTCAAGTTCACGATCGGTTTGTGCGCTGCGTGCGGACGGGCTACGGCAGCGAAGTGTGGAAGGACAGTTGCGTGGAATTCTTCGTCGAGCCGAAACTCGGACAAGGCTACTTCAACTTCGAGTTCAACTGCGGGGGCGCGTTTCTGTGCAACCACATCGTTGACCCGACGCGCACGGCTGCCGGCTTCAAGCAATTCACGCGACTCCCCGAATCCCTGACGCGCCCGATCCAAGTCCACGCGTCGCTCCCGCGGATTGTGGATCCTGAAATCACCGAACCGCTGACGTGGCAACTCCGATTTCACATCCCGCTCGCTGTGTTTGAGCCGTTCATCGGTCCGCTGGGTCCGCTCGCCGGCGCGACCTGGCGCGGCAACTTTTTCAAATGTGCGGATGCCACGTCACAGCCGCACTGGGCCGCGTGGTCGCCGGTGAGCGAACTCAACTTTCACCTGCCGCGCTGCTTCGGCGAACTCCGCTTCGAATGAAGAGGCGGTTCAGAAGTTTCTTGCGCGATACTAAGCGCCGGTTTGAAAACTTCAATTGCGGTTGTAGCCGCCGACCTAAGGAGGCTCAAATCTCATGGTTTTTGCGGATCTAGACGACCAGCACGGTCAAAAGTTAGAGCCGCCTTACGGCGGCGGCTACTTTTAATACAGGCTCAAAGCGGCGGACCGCCGCTTGCCGCCACCGCTGCGCCCCGCTACCGATCGCCGCCGCCCGTTGGCGCGAGCGCCCCTTCCGCCAAGTTCCCGCTGGCTTTCACCCGCCCGTCCGTGTTTCATCTCCGCCGCTTGGGGAAACGCTTTCGCCCGGTCAGCCGCCCGAAAGTTTCTGAACGTGCGGATGTGTCCCCCAACTCGTAAATCGGCAGTCGTAAATCGAAATTTCAAGATGCCCAAGCGAACTGACATTCATTCGGTCCTCATCATCGGCGCCGGCCCGATCATCATCGGGCAGGCGTGCGAGTTCGATTATTCCGGCACGCAAGCTTGCAAAGCCCTCAAGGAAGAAGGCTACCGCGTCATCCTCGTCAACTCCAACCCGGCCACGATCATGACCGACCCGGAGTTTGCCGACCGCACCTACATCGAACCCATTACGCCCGAGTGCGTGGAGAAAATCATCGTCCGGGAGCTGGACGAAATGAAGCGCCTGGGGGTGCCGGCTGCCACCGAACTCAAGACTCAAGACTCAAGACTCAAGACCCCGCACCGACTGGTATTGCTTCCCACCCTCGGCGGCCAGACCGCGCTGAACACCGCCATGAAGCTCCACGAATCCGGCGTCCTGGCGAAGTACGGTGTGGAAATGATCGGTGCCAAAGCGGAAGCCATCCAGAAAGGCGAGGACCGCCAGATCTTCAAAGACCTCATGCTGAGCATCGGCCTCGACGTGCCCATCTCCGGCGTCGCCCACAACCTGGACGAAGCCCGAGCCGTCGCCGACAAGATCGGGCGACTCCCGCTTATCATCCGCCCCGCCTTCACCCTTGGCGGCACGGGCGGCGGCATCGGTTACAACCGCGAAGAATTCGAGGAGATCGCCAAGCGCGGCATCGAGCTTTCTCCCGTGAACGAAATCCTCATCGAAGAATCCCTCCTCGGCTGGAAGGAATACGAGATGGAAGTCATGCGCGACAAGGCCGACAACTGCGTCATCATCTGCTCCATCGAGAACTTCGACCCCATGGGCGTCCACACCGGCGACAGCATCACCGTCGCGCCCATCCAGACGCTGACCGACAAGGAATTTCAGATCATGCGCGACCAGAGCTTCGCCGTCATCCGCGCCGTCGGCGTCGAGACCGGCGGCTCAAACATCCAGTTCGGCGTCAGCCCGGAGAATGGCCGCATGGTCATCATCGAGATGAACCCGCGCGTCAGCCGCAGTTCCGCGCTCGCGTCCAAGGCCACCGGCTTTCCCATCGCGAAGATCGCCGCCAAACTCGCCGTCGGCTACCTGCTCGACGAACTCAAGAACGACATTACGCGCGAAACCCCCGCGAGCTTCGAGCCGAGCATTGATTACGTGGTGACAAAAATCCCCCGGTTCGCGTTTGAAAAATTTCCCCAGGCCGATCCGACCCTGA
>CAIKLQ010000836.1 GCA_903828255.1 uncultured Verrucomicrobiota bacterium | reverse complement strand
CTTCGGGATGTTGTTCTTCTCGTGGCAGCCCTTGACGAAAATGTCGCGATGCTTCTGCATCTCCTCGACTTTTTTCTTACCCATCGCGCGCCGTAGCAAATCCGCACCGCCGAGCGTGTAACCGCCCAGGATTTGCGCGGCCTGCATCACCTGTTCCTGGTAAATCAAAATGCCGTAGGTCTCTTTGGCGATCGCTTCGAGCAGCGGGTGTTCGTATTCAACTTTCACCTCCCCGTGCCGGCGCTTGATGAATTCCGGGATCAGATCCATCGGACCGGGGCGATAGAGCGCCACGAGCGCGGTGATGTGCTCGACGCTGGCGATCTGAAACTTCCGGCACAAGTCGCGCATCCCGCCCGATTCCAACTGGAAAATGCCGAGCGTGTTGGCCTTGTTCAGCAGGTCGTAGGTCTTGGCGTCGTCGAGCGGCAACTGGTCTACGTCCAGCGTGATGCCCTTGGTCTGCTTGATCATCTCGCAGGTGTTGCGGATGACCGTGAGCGTCTTCAGCCCGAGAAAATCCATCTTCAGCAGGCCAAGTTCGCCGACTGGATTCATCGCGTACTGCGTGACGATCGCGCCGTCGTCGTCCTTTTTGAGTGGGAGCAGATTCACCAACGGCTGATCGCCGATGACCACGCCCGCCGCGTGGACGCTGGCGTTGCGCGTGAGGTCTTCGAGGATGAGCGCGGTGTCAATCAGTTCGCGCGTCGTTTCCTCGCTCTCGTAAGCCTGCTTGAGATCCGGCGACTGCTTGAGCGCCTTTTCGAGCGTCATCTTCAAGTCGAACGGAATCATTTTCGCCAGCCGGTCGCACTCGCCGTAGCTCAAGCCCATCACGCGGCCCACGTCGCGCACGACCGACTTCGCGCCCATCGTGCCGAAAGTGATGATCTGCGCGACGGAATCATTCCCGTATTTCTGGCGCACGTATTCGATGACGTCCGCGCGGCGGTCGTCGGCGAAATCAATGTCAATGTCGGGCGGATTGACGCGCTCAGGATTCAGGAAACGCTCGAAGAGTAGTCCGTAACGGATGGGGTCCACGTTCGCGATTTCCAGCAGATACGTGACGAGCGAACCGGCGGCGCTGCCGCGCGCCACGCAGGAAATCCCTTTGCTGCGGCCGTAACGGATGAAATCGCCGACGATTAGGAAGTAGGAAATGAAGCCGGTTTTCTCGATGACGGCCATCTCTACGTTTAGGCGATCAATGACGACCTTGACTGCGGCGGCGACGGCGGGATCGGTCAAAGAAGTATTCAGTATTCGGTGTTCAGTATTCAGTGCCACCCCAGCCTCCAAACCGTCCGCGCCACTGGACTGAATACTGGATACTGAATACTGATCACTTGGAGAAAACGTCGGCAACCGCCGCGGATCATCAATCCCCTCGACGATAAACTGCTTCCCCTCCGCGCGGGCGCGGATGCTGTAACGCCGCTGCAAGCCCTCCACCAGCCATTGCCGCAGGAAACCTTCGCGCGTGAAATGCTCCGGCGGATGAAACACCGGGTAATGCAGCGTCTTGAAGTCGAATTCCACGTTGCACTTCTCGGCGACTTCCAAGGTGTTCGTCACCGCCTCCGGCACTTCCGTGAAGCGCGCTTTCATTTCCTCCGCCGACCGCAGATAGAATTGCTCCGGCACGTACCCGGCGCTCATGCGCTTAGGATCGCTCAACATGGATTGCGTGCCGATGCACACGAGGCAATCGTGCGCGTGCGAGTGGCTCTTCTCGACGTAATGCACGTCGTTCGTCGCGACTAGCTTCAGCCCAAACTCCTTCGCCCACGCGATGAGATGCTGGTTCACCTTGGCCTGCTCAGGGATGCCGTGATTCTGGAGTTCGAGATAAAAATTCTCCGCGCCGAGCGTTTGCTTGAACCAATCCACCGCGTCGCGCGCCCGCGGCAACTGATCTTTCATGATCGCCTCGGGAATCTCGCTCGCAAGACAACCGGACAGCGCGATCAAGCCCTCCTTGTGCGCGGTGAGGATGTCTTTGTCGATGCGCGGCTTGTAATAATAGCCCTCCAGATGCGCCGAGGTGGTGAGCTTGACGAGATTCTTGTAGCCGACCTCGTCCTTGGCGAGCAGCACGAGGTGGTTGTAAACATCCCGCCCGCCGCCGCTGCTGTTCCCGGCTTTCTTTTCCAGCCGCGAACCCGGCGCGACATAAACCTCGCAGCCGATGATGGGCTTGATGCCGCCCTCGCGCGCCGCCTTGAAGAAATCCACCACCCCGTGCATCGCGCCGTGGTCGGTGATCGCCAGCGCCGGGAACTTCAACTCATGCGCCTTCTCGACCAACCGATCCAAACGGCACGCGCCATCGAGCAGTGAATACTCGGTGTGCAGGTGTAAATGAACAAAGTCCGCGTGCGACATGGGCACAAGTTACCGTCCGTTGGCGATGCGGAGCAAGCCGAGGTTACTCACACTCCCGGGGCGCCGGACGTTTCGTCCTCCGAGCAGACCGCCTCCCAGTACGTTTTGATGGCTTTCCGCTGTGGTCGCCAATCCCCCGGGCCAAGAAACGTTCCAACTGTTTCCCCCAGACAACACCCGAGGCAATCCCAGGCGGCAGTCTGGCCCGCGTCATCAGCTTGGGCGGCGCGGAGAAAGGCGAGAAAGTCGCCGTCCTTTTCCGCGAGGAGATGCACCAGGATTTCCGCGAGGCTGTAGCTGAGCTGCGCGGAATCACCTGGTTCGTGGAACGAGCTGCCGGCCCAGAACCGTTGGATCCGTTCCGGATTCCAAAAGCCGATGTGCGCATCCACCAATTCGTCCCAAACCAAGGGCGGCTTCCAGCCGGTCATCATCGTCCAATAGGCGTCGCTGGCGAGCGTGGTTGACGAAGGCACGTAGGCTTCACCGATGGTCTTCTGAAACCGCTGCGCCACGCCCTCGTTCAGCCACAGAGGAATCGGCAGATGGGTCAGGCAGTGATGGGTCAACTCGTGAATGATGACCTGGCTGGACTCCAATTCCGTCTCATAGTGCAGCGCCACGTGTGGATAACCCTGGCTGAGTTCGATGCCAATGCTCGCCGGATTATCTCCATCTGGGTAATAGTCAGAAATGTACTGGTAGTAATCATCTCCGTCCGAGAAAACGAGGATCACGTGCAACCCCTCGAAGCTCTCCCAGGCAATTTCCCGCAGCGTCGTCCGGATTGCGGACACGGCATGTTCGGAGAAGGCCAACAACCGTTCCGCGGTCAGCCGGTCCAAAGGGGAAAGCAGGGCACAAGTCCGCGAAGCGCTCCATTGATATTCCCCGCCCAATTCGGCGCGCAGTTTTTCCAACCATTGCAGCGCCGCTTCCCGCCAGGCTTCCCGACGGTCCTCCTCGCCCTCGATGGCTTGGATCAATTTGCCAATGCGCTTCCAGTCGGGTCGCGAAAAGCCGTCGCGGAAATCAAAGGCGCCTTCGACTCGGTTCAAATCAATGAACTTTGGCGCCGGAAGCGGTGCCTGCGGTTCAGCCGCGGGTTCGGCACTGGCCGGGGCGGGAAACTCGGTGCCGCATTCGCGACAACGAACCACCTCGTCGTCATTGTCACGACCGCAGTAACTACAGGCTTTCATTCGTCACGACTTGGGTTCCCGATTCTGTTTGGGCTGCCACTTCGACAAGGTGCGCGACTGGAGCGAGCTCACGGGGCAACACTTTGCAGCGCTTCCTTCGCGTTCTTCCGCGCTTCCTCGTTCTTCTCGTCTTTCGACTCCGGGTCGTCCGCCGCGAGTTTCCACGCTGCGGCAGCTTCGGTCTTGCGGCCCAGCGCGGCGAGGGCGTTGCCGCGGGCGAAGTGGATGTGCGCCTCGCGGGCGTTTTCCAGTTTGCCGGTGGCGAGGTTGGCCGGGTATTCGAGCGCACGATTAAACTCGCGCAAGCGCTTCCGCCGCGCGGTCGCGCTTTGAAATGCGCTTCGCCGAGTGTCAAGAGCGTGTTTCATGAAGAGTCCCCCTTCTGACTTGTTGATGGCTGGCGCGATTCAGCGAGTGCCGTGTCGTCGCAAGAACATCAGCGCCGCTGCGCCTCCGAAACTCAGCAGGGTCGCAGTTGAGGGCTCGGGTACAGCCTGGATTTGGCCGCGAAGTTCGCCATCGGGAAACGCGCTGGAAGCCACATTGATATACCAGAGCCCATTCATCAACTCTGTGATTTGAAAACTGGAAAGCGCGATGCCGTTGCGCACAAACTCGTCCCCGCTAGGATCAGTCGGCGGGAAAGGTGGCCTTGAAAACGGCGTTCTCAAATCGAAAAGCATCGGTGCGGTCGCTCCCAACGCGGCTGGTCCGTGGATGAACGCTCCAACCGGCACAAACGATCCAGGGAGATAGGGAAGGTCCACAAAAACATTCAGCGTTGTGTCGTTTAAAGTGAGATACGCCGTTCCCGTCGCGAGGCTGGCGTTCGGCGGCACTTCATTCGCGCCGTTGAGGGAAGCTGTGAATTGGAGTGTGCCTTGCGCGCTGGCTGCCGCCAGCGACGCGCAGAGTAGAATTGGCGTCAGGATCGTCTTCATGGTCTTCAGCTTTCTTTTCTTTTGTTGCCGGCTTGTACTCCGGGTATCTGGGATTTCGCCCTTCTCGAATGATATTTTTTCGTGCGACCGCCGCGCTTTTGCACGGCATTCACAGAATTGCCTGTTTCGTCGCGGCGGTCAGCAGTCGAAGCCGCAAATCTGTGATGGAGTTTTGCGTTACAGGGTCTTCCGAACGAACGTAGCAATTTCAGGCCGTCAGCACTGGGTTGTCAAGCCCGCCGCCGCGGCACCAGATCCAGGCTTTCTTGCCTGGAAGTTGATGATGTTGCGGCTTACTGGCTCACTTGGTCCAACGCCTCCTTAGCCTTCTTCCGCGCTGCCTGGATCTTCTCGTCTTTCGACTCCGGCTCGTCCGCTGCGAGTTTCCATGCGGCGGTGGCGTCGGCTTTGCGGGCTAGGGCGGCGAGGGCGTTGCCGCGGGCGTAATTGATATGAGCCTCACGGGCGTTTTCCAGTTTGCCGGTGGCGAGGTTCGCCGGGTATTCGAGCGCGCGGTTGAACTCGGCTAGAGCTTCGGACGCACGGACCGCTCTCAAGTGCGCTTCACCCAAAGCCAAGTGCGACTGCACGAACAAATCGTGGACTTCGTGCGCGCCTTCCCAAATCGTGACGCGCACGGT
>CAIKLQ010000835.1 GCA_903828255.1 uncultured Verrucomicrobiota bacterium | reverse complement strand
TCCTGCGCATAGCGGAAGAGTTCCAGGTCGCTGCGCACCCCGAGTTTTTCCCAGATGCGCGTGTGGAAGGTGCTGACGGTTTTCGGGCTGAGCGATAGCTCCGCCGCAATCTCCTTGAGCGATCGCCCCGCCAGTAGCAGTTGTAACACCTCGAATTCGCGATCCGATAGTTTCTCGTGCGGAGGCCGGGCGTCCTGGCTCAACTCCGTCGCCAGCGCCTCGGCGAGTGCGGGGCTGACGTATTTGCCGCCCGCTAGAACTTTTTGGACCGCCAAGGCTAGGTGCTCCGGCGCGGCCTGTTTGTTCAAATACCCGTTCGCCCCCGCCTTCAACACCCGGATCGCCAACTGTTCTTCCGGAGCGCTGCTTAACACCAGCACCGGCAGTTTCGGATAGTGAGTCCGCACGTCGTGCAACACTTCCAAGCCCGTGCGGCCGGGCATGAAGATGTCCAACACTAGCACGTCCCATGAGTGTCGGGCCAGGCACGCCAACGCCTCCGCCGTCGTGCCCGCTTCGCCGAATTGCGCGGCGGGATATTCCTCGGCCAGGATTTGCACCAGGCCCTTGCGCAAGACCGCGTGATCATCCGCAATCAAAATTTTCACGGCTCGCCCTCCGGCTGGTTTGCGGAGAGTGACAGTGGCAGCCGCATTTCAATGACCGTCCCCGCTTTCGGCTGGCTCCGGATCTCCAGTTGTCCTTCCAGCAACAACGCCCGTTCGCGCATGCCCACCAATCCAATGGCCATGGGATTACTCAGGGTCGCCGGGGGAATGCCGCAACCATTGTCCTGGATCCGCAGCACCAACTGGTCAGTTTCCGCGAGCAAGAGGACCTCCACGCGGGTGGCCTGGGCGTGCCGCTGCACGTTGGTCAGGCTTTCTTGCAAGATGCGGAACATCGCGGTGGAGCGGTTCCGATCCAGCAGTAGGTCCTGCTCCGGCACGGTCGCGCGGCAAGCAATACCGGTGCGCGCCGCAAACTCTTTCACCTGCCATTCCACGGCCGCGCACAGTCCGAGACTATCGAGCACCACGGGCCGCAGTTCGGTGGCGATCTTCTGCACCGATTGAATCGCTGTGTCCGTGGCGGTGGTCATCGCGGTCAACCGTTCCTGGACGGCCTTTTGTTTCCGCGCGTCCAGGGGCCGGGCTAGTTGGCGGTTCACCCAGACCACGGCCATCTTGAGCCGGGTCAACTCCTGGGCGAGCACGTCATGGATTTCCCGGGCCACGCTGGTGCGCTCCTCCTCGCGCACCGCCTGCAAGCGGGCCGCCAGGGCGCGCAATTGCTTCCGGGAGGTGAACAATTCCTCCTCCATTTGCTTGCGCTCGGTCATGTCGCGCACATGCAGCAGCACGGCGGTCTGACCGCGATAGCGAATGGGAGTCCCGCAGATGTCCACCGTTACCAAGCGGCCATCCGCCCGATAGGCTACCCCTTCGCAGGTGGTCAACTGGTGAGTAAACCACTGCGCGAACCGGGCGTGAACCTCGTCCCGCGACTGCGAGGGGACCAGGTCCAGCACATTCTTCCCGAGCAATTCCTCCCGGCTGAATCCGTGCAGGCGGCAGGCCGCCGGGTTGACGTCGAGCAACGTGCCGCTGGGGTCCTCCACAAACACTGCGTCCGGCGAGTTCTCAAAGAGTTCACGGAAACGCGCCTCGCTCTCCCGCAGCGCCTCCTCCGCCCGCTGGCGCACGGTGATGTCGTGCAGGAACGCAACCAAGTAACCTCCCTCCGTGGACTTGTGTTGGACGCTGACTTCCACGGAAAAAATGCTCCCGTCCTTGCGGCGGTGGCGGCTTTCAAAGTGGTCCTCGCCTTGCGCCACGACTTTTTGCATGTGGTCGGCGGTGACGGGGGACGACTCGGCGGCTTCCAGATCGGCAATGCTCATGGCCAGCAGTTCCGCCTCGTCATAGCCGCTCATCCGACAATAGGCCTGATTCACTTCCAGCAAACGACCTTGCAGGTCCACCCGCCAGAATCCGTCCGCAGCCGTCTGGAGGATGGTTTGGTGCCGCTCCTCACTCTGCCGCAACGCCGCCGCGGCCTGGAGGCGCTTGGTGATGTCGCGGGCGATAAATTGCACGGCCGGTTTGCCCGCAAAGGTGATCGGGGCCGCGGTGACTTCCACCGGCAGCGTCGTTCCATCCAGGCGGCGGTAACGGACTTCCGCCGGGTACAGACCCGGCTCGCCCGTCAGCCGGCGGCGGAGGCGCTCCCGGGCCCCGGGGAGGTCAGCGGGACAAACGATTTGCTCGATCTTCCGGCCCCGTAATTCCGCGGTGGTTTTCGCGCCCAACAGTTGGGCGCCAGCGGCATTGATAAAGACCAGTTCCCCTTCCTGATACACTCCGACCGTATCGGGTGACTGCTCCACGAGCGAATGGTAGCGGGCTTCGCTTTCCCGCAACGCCGCCTCCGCCTGCTGGTGCGCGGTGACATCGCTCAGCACGATGCGGCAGACCGGCACGCCGCCGGCGTCTTGCGCGAGGGTGGCCGCTAATTGCCCCCAGAATTGCGTGCCGTCCCGCTTGACCAGCCGCAACTCGCACGCGAGCGGGACGCCGGTGGCAAAGAGTTGTCTGCGGAGCCGGGCGAAGGTGCTCTGGTCTTCATTGAAGAAGAAGCGGGCCAGCGGCTGCTGGAGCAGTGTGTCCCGCGTCATG
>CAIKLQ010000834.1 GCA_903828255.1 uncultured Verrucomicrobiota bacterium | reverse complement strand
GGACGGCTTGAAACTCGCCACGATCAACAATGCCACGGTGACGGCGAGTAACATCTTCGTCGGCTACTGGGATTCATTCCCGTCCATCTCGGACAACGCGGCGCTGAGCTTCGGCCTCGTGGACAATATGCGCGTCGAAGGTTTCGTGACCAACGTGCCTCCCTACATCACGGCGCAGCCGAAAAATATGAACGCACTGGTGGGCAGCAACGGGACGTTCCCCGTGACCGCCGGTGGCACGGCACCGCTCGCGTATCAATGGCGCTTCAACGGCACGAACCTAGCAGGCGCGAACGGCTCAAGCTACACCCGCACCAACACGCAGGCGGCGGACGCCGGTAATTATTCCGTCGTCGTTACGAACGCCAGCGGCACGGCGACGAGTTCCAACGCCCTGCTCACGCTGTCGCCCACACTGCCGTTGCGCTTTGACTTCGTCAGTCTGCTGCCCGATGGCCAGGTGTGGGTGACGTTGAGCGGGGCGCCGGGTTTCAATGTCCGGTTGCTGGCCTCGACGAATCTCGCGAACTGGTCGGTGCTGACGAATCTGCCGAATCTGACTGGGTCGTTGCAATTTACCAACGCTCCGCCGTTTGGCGTGAAGAGCCAATTCTATCGGGCGCAATATCCGTAGGTTCTTTGGTAGGGCCGGCGCTGCGCCGGTCTCAAACCTTTGATTCTCCGCCTCGGGCGCGGCGTTTCCGATTTTCAACCGGCGTCACCAAACGAGGAGAGAAGCTCTGCAAGATGGAGCCGGACGCAACGCCTATCCTACAGGCTTGGAGTTGCGCGTCCGGCGATTGTGAACTGGGTTATTCCCGCTTGCGCAGCGTGGGCCAGCACTCAAGATACAAAAAAACTCCATCGCCGGTGTCGGTGATGGAGGGTGCGGAAAGAGAAAAACTATTTCTTTTCGGTTTGTTTCTCCGCGTCTTTCTTCTTGTGCGCCGGAAACGCCTTGTCCCATTTCGCTTTGTCTTCGGTGCTGAACTTGGCTTTTTCTTCCTTGTTCAGCTTGCCGTCCTTGTTGGCGTCATATTTGGCCAGCATGTCCTTCGAGAGTGACTTTTGTTCAGCCGTCTGTGGGGTTCTCTTTTTCGCCGGCTTCGTATCGTCTGCCTGGACCGCCAACGCGAGGGCGCAGGTGCAGCACAGGGCAACCAGTATTTTTTTCATAGTTTCGTTAATTTTTGTTTGGTGTCGCGGCGTTTTGCCGCGACGTGCCAGACGCGAGCGTCGGAGAACAGGTTACAATCTTTCGATCTCGGCTACCGCTCCCGCCGTTGGCCGGACTGGGACACGCGCGGGGTCGGTTGGTGGCGAACTTGAGTAGAGTAGGCGGAGCGGACGGGTTGAAGAGGCCCGTGGGCCAATGACCGTCTCGCTCCGCCTACTCTACTCGATACTCACGCTCAGGACCTTTACGAGCACCTTGGTTATCAGCGCGTCGGCGAGTTGCCGGACTTCGTGAAAAATGGTTTTCCGAGATCCTGTTGCGCAAAACCCGCGGGCCATTGCTCGGGTTTAAGCCTGACGAGTAAACGGGGTGACGAACTCTGATTCGACGAGAATCACAGCACGCCAGCCACGCGCCGATTCGGAGCGCGGCGCTCCAAAGAAAACGGCGAGGCCGGAGCCTCGCCGTTGGGTGAATTGGGGCGAACCTACACCCTCGCCGGAGCCACGACCTTGCCTTCCTTCTCCTTTACCAGCGTGGCACCCTTGCCGAGGCGCTTGCGCAGGTAAGTGAGTTTGGCCCGGCGCACCGCGCCTTCGCGCTCGACTTCAATCTTGTCCACGCGCGGGGAGTGTAACGGGAAGATGCGCTCCACGCCTTCGCCGTAACTGATGCGGCGAACCGTGAAGGTCTCATTCAGCCCGCGCCCGCGCTTGCCGATGACGACGCCGGAGAAAATCTGGATTCGCTCCTTGTCGCCTTCAACGACTTTCGTATGCACACGCACGCTGTCGCCGACGCCGAACTTGGCGGCGTCTTTGCGAAACTGTGCCGATTGAATTTTGTCTAACAATGCCTGGTTCATAAATTATTCGTTCGTCATGCGTAAAACGTGAAACGCTAACTTTTTTCTTCACGCTTCACCCATCAAATCCCGTCTTCGTTCTTTCGTCCGCAACCACGCCTGTTCCGCGCGCCACTTTGCGATTTCCGCGTGGTTGCCGGATAACAACATCTCCGGGACTTTCATTCCGCGAAATTCCGCTGGCCGCGTGTATTGCGGATATTCCAGCAACCCGTGGCTGAACGACTCATCTTGCGAACTGGCGTCATCCCCCAGCGCACCGGGGAGCAGCCGTGTTACTGCGTCAATCACCACCATTGCGGGCAGCGCGCCGTTCGTCAGCACATAATCACCAACGGACAACTCGTCATCCGCCAGCGCCTCGCGAATCCGCTCGTCAAAACCCTCGTAGTGGCCCGTGACAAACAACAAATGGTCCTGCCGCGCCAATTCGCGGGCGATGCTCTGATCGAACTTCCGTCCCGACGGCGAAAGCAAGATCACCCGCGTGTTTTCCCGTGCCAGACTTTCCACCGCTTCAAAAATCGGTTCTGGCTTCAACAACATTCCCGGCCCGCCGCCAAACGGACGATCGTCCACCGTCTTGTGCCGGTCGTGCGTCCAGTCGCGCAACTGGTGCAACTGTAAATCCATCAACCCGGCGTCCCGCGCACGCTTGATGATGCTCTCGTCCAGCGGCCCGGCGAACATCCCGGGGAACAAAGTGAGCACGTCAATTTTCACCAGTCGTGCCCGGCGCTTGCGCTCGATCGCGTCCTTCGCTTGCGAGGCCGAGATCGATAACGAGGACCATTTATCTTCGGTCCTCGACAATTTCCAGCGTGCAGCGCAAACCCTGTTTCGCGCTGCCAGCCAGCAGCAGGGAACGGATCGCGTTGATCGTCTGCCCCTGCCGGCCAATGATCTTGCCCACGTCCTGCGGATCCAGACGCAACTCGTATATCGTTGTGCCTTCGCGTGTCACGGGCGTGACGGTCACTGTCTCTGGATGCGCCACGAGACCTTTGACCACGTATTCCAAAAAGGCCTGCATGACCCGAAAACTCAAACTGCCGCGGCCACGGCTTTACTCGCCTTCTTGATGAAGCTGGCGACTGTGTCGCTCGGTTGGGCGCCCTTGCTGATCCAATAATTGGCACGATCGAGATCGAACTTCACGTTCTCACCCTTGCTGCGGGGGTGGTACGTGCCGAGTTCCTCGATGAACTTCCCGTCGCGCGGGCTGCGGCCATCGGCCACGACAATACGGAACACCGGGGCGTTCTTCGCACCGATGCGTTTCATGCGGATTCTGACTGGCATAGATTTTCTTTCGATCGCGGTGAGAACCTTTGCGCTCGCAAACTTCCCGCCGTTCCCCAAAAAGGGAGGCAGAGACTAGACACGCCCCGGCCGGCTTGCAAGTCCTGTTTTGAGTTAAAAGTCTCGCGCGTAGATGATCGATTTTGTAAGGTCTCGGCATCGTTAGCCGGGGAAACTACCGTTCGTAGTTGTCGGCGGTTGACTTGCAACAATGAATAGCAACGGAACCCTCTCTTGGAACCTTGAGGAAGTCGCGGCCGCACTCAAAATAGGCGTCGCGGACGCGCGTGAGTACTTTACCGATGGCAGACGAGTCGCGTTCATCATCGAAAGGAGAATCAGCAAGGAAGTAGTTCGGGGGAGTCTCGCTTCAAGCGAAGGCGCGGCGTTTGATTTGGTTGATGAGCAGGGGGGAAAGTGGGAAGTTCGCAGCATTTCCAGCAGCGGCATTTACTTTTGCCCGAGCTACATGGTCGGCTCTGGACGGTCTTTTGAACTGCAGGGATTTCTCAGGAAGCTAAACGAAATTCGTGGTTACATTTTGTCGGATATTACATCGTACCCTGAAGTCCCTTACTGGATAATCCAGAAGGAAATCGTGAAGGAATGGTGGGAGCGCGGTGAGCTTGGGACGAGTACGAAGATTTCTCGCGATAAGGCAATCAGGCTTCTGAGTAGAATCCCATGAAATCCTGCGCGAACAATTTGGAGTTCGACTTCACGGTCAAGCCGCGTCCAAAGAAGCGGAAGCCTTGCTCGATGGCAGACGAACTAGCGGCATTTGTAGAATTTGGGAAGGGTACAAAGAGGCTTGTAACAAGGGCGAGTTCTCCAAGCCAAGCCTTGTTAGAAATCCCCACTTTCGTCAACGAATTCTGGACCGCCCGGCAACGGCAGGCCAATTCATTGCACGAAGTTTCCTACCGTGCCTGCTTCAAGCCGCAACTGCCACGTTTCTTCATCGAACGGCTCACCGCGCCCGGCGACGTGGTTTACGATCCTTTCATGGGCCGCGGCACGACGCCGGTGGAAGCCGCCTTGCTGGGCCGCGTGCCATGGGGCAACGACATCAACCCGATCAGTCTCACCTTCACGCGACCGCGCCTCCGCCCGCCGGTGCTCGACGAACTCGTCGCGCGCCTGCCGGAAATCAACCTTGCCGACCACGCCGAGGTTCCCGAGGACCTGCTGGTCTTCTATCACCCCGACACGCTGCGCGAAATCTGCGCGTTGAAGAAATACTTTTTGAGCCGTCGTAGCCGCGGACGTGAGGCCGCGCATTCTATCCCGAGCGAAGATCATCGCCGGCTAACGTCGGCGGCTACTTCGCGATGGCTCGATCCAGTGGACGACTGGCTTTGCATGGTCGCGCTCAACCGCCTCACGGGCCACTCACCGGGGTTCTTTTCGGTTTACACGATGCCGCCAAATCAGGCTGTTTCCGTGAAGGCGCAACACAAGATCAACGAGAAGCGAAACCAGACCCCACCTCGCCGCCACGTCGCGGAGATTATCCTGAAAAAGTCGCGCCAGTTGCTGGGCGATGTCACGCCCGCCATCCGCCACACGCTGGCTGGCGTAGCGGATCACGCGCGATTCACCAACGCACCCGCGGACGCGACGGCGGCCCTGCCCGCGAATTCCGTTTCCCTTGTCGTCACCTCGCCGCCGTTTCTCGACGTGGTGCAATACGCCGATGACAACTGGCTGCGCTGCTGGTTTCTCGGTATTGACCCGAAAGCCGTTCAGCTCACTGTGCCCAAGAAACTGGACGCCTGGGCCACCGCCATGACGAGAGTGTTTCACGAGCTGCATCGCGTTTTGAAGCCCGGCGGCCACCTTGCCTTCGAAGTTGGCGAAGTTCATGCCGGCAAGACGAAGCTGGAGGAAACGGTTTTGCCCTGCGGGATCGCGGCAGGCCTTGAGCCCGTGCTCGTGCTAATCAACGATCAGAAATTCACCAAGACCGCCAACTGCTGGGGCGTTGACAACATGGCCAAAGGCACGAACACCAATCGCATCGTGCTGTTCCGCAAACCATGAGTGAGCCAATGACCGCGTCACAGGAAACACAGCGCATCGGAGCGCGGAATTTATTCCGCTGCAGCATCCAAAAATTTACCAGCGTTCGGACCGTTTTCGGCACTCGGACGGTGAAGCGGGAGGCATTCCGCACGCTGGGGCTTTCGCTCTGTGCGTTGCTCGTGGTTTGCCTCCGGGCCTTTCCCGCTGTCGGCGCCGAAACCAATGCAGTTGCCATTTCTGCCCTCGCTGAACTAACCAGGCCCGCCAGGAAAATTCCGTTCAAGGAGGTTATCCTCGCCACGACCCAACATCGCATCCTCGACTTCGACACAAACAATCCGGCACACGTTGCGCTCCACAAGAGAATCTCCGCTGCCGCGCAAGCCGCCGCCCGCAAGGCGCGCATAGAAGGTTTGTTCGCCGCTCGCGCCAATGAAGCCGGCAATCACTTGGAAGCGTTCGTGAAAGCCGCGCTCCAGGAAACGGGCCTTCTGGCCCATACGCCCGTTACCACCCACGGTGGCGCGCAATCCGCCGGTTATCCAGACTTGGAAATTTCCGGCGACGTGCCGTGCTATCTGGAGCTGAAGTCTTACAACGCCGCGACCGCCAACACCACGCAGCGGTCGTTTTACTATTCACCTTCCGCGCATCCGAAAGTCACTTGCGACGCGCTGCACCTGTTGCTTGCCTATCAACTTGAAAGAACCGTGCGCGAGGGCAAGACCGTGTTCGTGCCCGTCCACTGGAAGCTGGTGACGCTGCAAGGTTTGGAAGTGAATTTGAAGTTTGAGTTCAACCAGAGCAATCGCGGGCTTTATGGCAAGGAGGCCGGCCCCGCCCGGCTCTCGGAAGGAGCGGTCGAATGATTCGTGCTTTCCCTTCGCGCGGGCAGCATCGGCCCAATGCCGCCATGACAAAGAAACTTTTTGTGGCGGTGGTTGCGGCTGGCCTGGCCCTCGGTTTCGTCGCCTGTGACAAGTCCGCGCCCGCTCTCCCGACAGCCCCCAACCCGGCTTCCGGAGCGACCAACTCGCCGGTTACGACCTCCGCGTCCCGTCCGGAACTGCTGAAAATCATGGGCAAATGGGAGCGGCCCGATGGCGGTTACATTCTCGAAATCCGGAGCGTGGATGCCGAGGGCAAGCTGGACGCCAGCTACTTTAACCCGTCGCCCATCAAGGTCGCGGCGGCGCGGGCCTACCGTGAAGGCGGCGTGACCAAGGTGTTCATCGAACTGCGGGACGTGAATTATCCCGGTTGCACCTACCAACTCACTTTGGACGACCAGCACGACCAGCTTTTCGGCATGTACTACCAAGCCGCCATGCAACAGACTTTCGACGTGGCGTTCGCGCGCCTGAAGTGATCTGGCGCAGCTTCCAGAATCGGAGGCTGGTTTCGATGCGAAACAATCCATAAATACAAGGGTGGTCTGTGACTCTAACTGTTGTCTCTAAAAAGTTGATATTATTCTTGTCTCCTGCTTTTCCTTCCGCCTCCCGTTCCCCGGCATGTTCATCAAACGCAATGGCACCAGGCACAATGGCAGAACCTATCCGTCCGCCCTCCTCGTCCAAGGCAAGCTCGTCCCCGCCAAACGCCGACCCGGACGCCCCGCCGCCAGCGCGCCACCACGTCAGACGGTCGTGGTCCATGAGCCTCTGGTCAATCTCTCCCGCCTGCCCGCCGAGCTCGTCGCCCCCATCGAGGCCTTTTGCCAGGGGCCGCTCCCGTCCCTGCGCCCGCCCCTCCCACCAACCGCCCCGCCGCGCCCGCCGCGCCGGTCGCGATGCATGGCCTTGCTGGGCTTGCCAACTGATTCCAGCGTGCCTGCGCGCGGGGTTCGAGCAGCAAGGAGATTTCCAATTCCTCAAGGACGCGTTGTTCCGCGGTGTCGGGCAAACGTAAAGGCTTGGCCATGCCAGCGAGTAAAATAATTCCCGGCGAAATTGTTCAGTTTTTTCGTCCTTCTTTCCCACCCTAGTTGAGCCAAGCCGGCTTCTTGAATCCGTCATACGGCAACCGTGAGTTTTGAAAAAGCGTCTTGATCCTATCGTAATCTTGATCTTGATTCCGCAGATGAAGATGAAGATGAAGATGAAAAATCTCCCCATCGCCCTGACCATCGCTGGCTCGGACAGCGGCGGCGGTGCGGGCGTACAGGCGGATTTGAAAACTTTTGCCGCGCTCGGCGTTCACGGCACCACGGCCATCACCTGCGTCACGGCGCAAAACCCGCGCGGCGTCACCGGCATCCAGCCCGTCCGCGCCGACATGGTGCAGCAACAGATTGAAGCGCTGTTCGCTGAACTAAAGCCGGACGCGGTGAAAATCGGCATGTTGTTTTCGACCGCCATCATCCGGACCGTGGCGGAGTTTTTCGCGAGCGGCCCACGCCCGCCATTAGTGGTTGACCCGGTGATGGTGGCAACGAGCAGGGCCGTGTTGCTCAAGCCCTCGGCGATCCGGGCGCTGAAGGAGCGCCTCCTGCCGCTCGCCACGCTGGTGACGCCAAACTTGGACGAAGCGGAACTGCTCGTGGGCCGCAAGCTGCATTCGCTGGCGGATGTGCGAGATGCCGCGCGGGACATCCACGCCCGTTTCGGTTGCGCGGCGCTGGTGAAGGGCGGGCATTTGCGCAGCGAGCGCGATGCCGTGGACATTTTCTGCGATGGCCACGCGCTCACCGAACTCCGCGCGCGCCGGGTGCGCGGCGTGTCCACGCATGGCACGGGCTGCACCTATTCCGCCGCCATCGCCGCCGGACTTGCGCGGGGGCAAACCCTGCCCCGCGCCGTGGAGGCGGCCAAAAATTTCATCACGTTGGCGATCCGGCACAGCTACTCGGCGGCGGGCCATTGCGTGCTGAATCAGGACGCAGCGCGGAAAATAATTTGAATGATTCACCCGGTTTCATGGTATAATCTCAAGCAACTCGAAAAACCGATTATGAAAAAACTGAAAATATTGACCGCCGTAACGCTGGCCCTCGTCTATGTGGCCGCACCCATCAGCCTGCGCGCTGAAGATGACAAGGACAAGAAGGCCAAGCCCTACCCGCTCGACAAGTGCATCGTCTCCGACGAGAAACTGGGCGGCATGGGCAAACCGTTTGTCTTCACCTACGAAGGCCAGGAGATCAAACTCTGCTGCAAATCCTGCCAGAAAGATTTCAAGAAAGAGCCGGCCAAGTATCTGAAGAAGCTCAAAGACGCCGAAGCCGCCAAGGCCAAGAAGTAATCGGTGCTGGGCAAAAACTGGCTTTGCGGCCCAACGGCCTCTGCTAAACTGAGCGCGTGAAAAAGCTTCCCGCCATCGTCCTGGGCCTGCTCCTGTTCTGGGTGCAGGTGTTCGTGATGGCGCAGCCCGTCAAAGCGGACGCGCCGGCAAAATGCACCTGCTGCGCTTGCAACCAGACCAATTGCTGCGTCACAAAGTCTGCGCCAGCCCAGGCCCCGCTGCCAGTCGCCCCCGCCCAGACCGTTTCGCAAAATCTCAATCTGTTTTCTATTACCGCCTCGATCGCGTGGATGCTTCCACGCGGCGAGGCGGGTTTTTCTCCCGCTGACAATTCCTCGTCGCTGGTCGCGGCGCGCGTCCCGCTGTTTCACCGGGATTGCGCCCTGCTGATCTGATCCTCCCCGCCTAAACGCTCGCAGTGTGTACCGCGCAGGCACATTGCGTACGCCCTTCGTGTGTCTGCGTCCGGAAGATTCCGTATTTGTCCCTATGAAAACGATTGCGATAACAGCTTTGATTTTGAGTGGCGCCATGGCGGTGGTCAGTTTGCCCGCCGTAGAGCCGGGTGTTCCGTCTGGTGGAAACAACGTCGCCAACCCGGCGAACGCCACGAATTCCCTCACGCTCACGCCCGCGCTGGTGAACCTGCTCGCCGAGGAAATGCGGACGAACCATCCCGCGCTCACCGCTGCCCGCGCCCGCACTAACGCCGCCGCCGCCGGCGTCGCAGCCGTGCGTTCGTGGGAGGACCCCATGATCCGCCTCGGCGCAATGGCTTCGGATGAAACCATGCGCCGGGAGAATGGTGACCTGATTTACGGCGCGGAGCAGAAGCTTCCGCTCTGGGGCAAACCGGATTTCGCCCGACGCGTCGCGCGCGCGGAACTCGAAGTAGAGAACGCCAACGCGGGTTATCAGTTTCAAATCCTGCGCAGCGCGCTGGCCAAAACCGTATTCCGCGCCGGCCTGGCGGAGCGCATCGTGGCCATCGGCGAACAGGACCTCGCGTTTGTCCAGACGATGAACGCCGCGGTGGACGCCAAGTATCGCGCGGGCGCCGCAACGCAAGTCGAGTTCCTGCAGATCCAGAATGAGCGCGCCAAGCGGACGACGCAGTTGCAGACGGATCGCGCGAGGCTAGGGCACGAATTGGTAGCTTTGAACCGCTTTCTGAACCGGGAGATGAACTCGCCCTGGCCGCCACTGGAATTGCCGCCGCTGGCCGCGCCAGTGATTTACAACGAACGCCTCGTCAGCTTCGCCACGAAATACGAGCCGAAGCTCCGTATGTTGCGCGAGCAGATCAAGCAATCCCGCTCGGTCGTGGACGCCACTCGTCGCGCGCGGTTACCCGACGTGAGCTTCGGGGTCGAGAGCCGGAACTATTCCGGCAACGGCGAGTGGCGGCAGGCAGAGTTCATGTTGAACTTCAACCTCCCGCTCTTCAATCGCAGCAAATACCGCGCGGAAGTCCGGCGCGACGAGGCGAAACTCGCTGCCAGCGAGGCCGACGCCGCGGATTATTCCCTGAGCGTGCGCGAGGAGATTCACAATCTCACCGTCAAGATTGATGCCGCGCGGCGCGAGGCCGTGGTCTATCGCGACGAAATCATCCCGCGCAGCGAGCAAGCCATCACGAGCGCCCGTTCCGGCTGGGAAACCGGTCGCGGCATGTTGCGCGACGTGCTGGAAGCGCGTCGGATGCTGCTCGACGGCCGCTTGATGTATGCCCGTGCCGTGGCCGAACAATACGAAATGCTTTCCGACCTGGTCCTCTGCTGTGGGCTGGGCGATCTGGAAGCGCTGCAAATGTTGGAGGACGAATCACAAGTCAAACCGGAGGAAAAGAAGCCATGAAAACGAATCAAGCGATCTACAGCGGCCCGCCTGCCGCGCCAGCTTTGGAGTGCGGTGACTTGTCACCGCTTTCCGTAGGCGACTTGTCGCCGTCGTCCACCCCTGGCCACCAGAAGAAGATAACGCTGCGCACTGTTCTCCCTCTCCCCCGCCGAGGGGGAGAAGGCCGGGGTGCGGGGGAACGAGTGGACAGGAGCGCGCGAATTGCCGCCGAAAGTCCCCTCACCCTGACCCTCTCCCCTTCTGAAGGGGAGAGGGAAAGCAGCGACAAGTCACCGCACTTTAATGCTGGCGCGTGCTTCGCCGCCGCGACAATTCTCGCGCTGCTTCTGACCGGCTGCGGGAAATCCGACAGCAAAAGCGAAGGCCGCAAGGTACTTTACTACCAAAGCGCCATGCACCCGTGGGTGAAGTCCGACAAGCCCGGGCGTTGCACGATCTGTGGCATGGAACTCACGCCGGTTTACGAAGGCGAAGCCGGCTTGAACGTTACGGGCGACGTGGTCGCGCTCTCCGAAAACACCATCCGTGTGCTCAACGTGCAAACGACGGTCGTCAAAACACAGTCACTCACCAAGACGCTCACGGTCGCCGGCACGATTGACGACGACGATTCGCGGCATCGCGTGTTGTCGGCTTATGTTCCGGGACGCATCGAAGCGCTGAACGTCGCGTTCGTCGGCGCGGAGGTGAAACAAGGCGAGCCGTTGGCGGAGTTCTACAGCCCGACGTTGCTTCAGGCGGAGCGTGAGTATCGAGCCGTGGCGGGCGTCACCAATTCCGACCTGCGCGCGGCGGTCGTCTCGCGGCTGCGGCAAATGGGTCTCACCGCCGATCAAATCGCGGCGCTGCCCGACAAGCCGGCGGAGGCGTTGACATCGCAAATCCTCGCTCCGATCAGCGGCACGGTGACGGAGAAGCAGGTTTACGCCGGCCAATACGTGCTGGAAGGCGAGAAACTTTTCGAACTCGCGGACTTCTCCACCATGTGGTTTCAGTTTCGCGCCTATGAACACGACCTGCCGTGGATTCGCGTCGGCCAGAAGGTGGACGTAACCACGCCCACGCTACCGGGCGAGATCGTGACCGGCGAGATCAAGTTCATTGATCCCAACCTCGACGAAGCCACGCGTTCGACGAAGGTCCGCGTGGAGTTGGCGAACCCGGTCGTAGCCGGACGCCGCCTGATCTCGCATCGCATCTACGCCGACGGCGTGGTGCATTTGGACGCACCGGAAGTGGTCGCGCTGCCGCGCAACGCGGTGCTCCAGACCGGGCCGCAAGCCATCGCCTTCGTGGATGAAGGCGGCGGCGGCTACGCGCGGCGCGTGCTCCAGCTCGGTCGGCGCGGCGACGCGCTCGTGGAAGTGCTTTCGGGCGTGAGCGCCGGCGAAAAGGTCGTCGCGAACGGCAATTTGCTCATGGACGGCCAGGCAGAAATGAACCGCGCCTTTGCCGCGCCCTCTTCGAAGTCCGACACCACCAATCAAACCCCCGCACTGCCGGCGCTCACCGCAGCCCAGCGCAAATCCGTGACGGAATACCTGTCGCTCGCCGACGCCCTCGCGGCGGCGCTGGCGGCGGATGACTTGAAGGGGTTCAATGCGGTGGCCCCTAAATCCCACACGGCCCCGGCTTCGCTGCTCGCCGCTTTCGAGGGCGCGAATAGCTGGCAAGCGAAGCTCAAGCCCATCGAGACCGCTGGCCACTTGAAGCAAGCCACCACGCTGAAGGCGGCGCGCCGAGCGTTCCTCTCGTTCAGCGAAGCCACCGTCGCGCTGGCTCAAACACTCCGCCGCGCGGACAAAGAGTTCGCCCGCGTCAAAGTTTTCCGCTGTCCGATGACCAAGGACGCGTTCCCCGGTGCGCCGAATCGCGCGGACTGGATTCAACTGCGCGCGCAAGTCCGCAATCCGTGGTTCGGCGCGGAGATGATTGATTGTGGTTCGGAGGTGAAGCCGTGAAAGCTTCAAGCGCCAACATCCAGGCTCCAGAGAAACTTCAAACACCAAGCGCCAAGAAAGTTAGTGCAAACGCTCGCCCTCACCCCGGCCCTCTCCCCCGGGGAGAGGGAGAATCATTCGCCGTCCATTCAAGAAACCTGAGACGGAGTTTGCTCAAAGCACCTTCGCGAAACCGTGGCTGCCCGATTGCGACTCCCTCTCCTGGGGGAGAGGGTCGGGGTGAGGGCGGACGTTACGCCATTAGTCTGTTGGCAATAGTGGAACTCTCTGCGGTTTTGGCTTTTGGTTCTTGGCGCTTCTCTGGAATTTGGAGCTTGGGATTTGGGGGTTCGCTATGATCACCCGCCTCATCGAATGGAGCCTGAAGAATCGTTTCCTCGTGCTGTGCGGCGCGTTGATGCTCATCGCGCTCGGCGTGCGCGCGGTGTTCCGGACGCCGGTGGACGCGATCCCCGACCTGACTGAAAACCAGGTGCTCGTTTACGCCGACTGGATGGGGCGCAGTCCGCAGGAAGTCGAGGATCAGGTGACTTTCCCGCTTTCCACCGGCCTGCAAGGGCTCGCCGGAGTCAAGGATGTGCGCGCGACTTCCATGTTTGGGTTCTCCCTCCTCACGATCATCTTCGAGGAAGGCGTGGATACCTACTTCGCCCGGACGCGGGTGCTGGAGCGGCTGAATTACCTTCAAGCCAACATGCCCGAAGCCGTGAAGCCGCAACTCGGTCCGGACGCCAGCGGGCTCGGCTGGGTGTATCAATACTACCTCCACGTGGATCCCGCCAAGGCCGCGAATGGCGGTTACGATCTCGGCCGGTTGCGCGCGGTGCAGGATTGGCTCGTGCGTTACCAACTCGCCAGCGTGCCGGGCGTGGCGGAAGTCGCCAGCATCGGCGGCTTCGTGAAGCAATATCAAATCGAGCTTTCCTCCACGCGGATGCGCGCCGCGAACGTGACGCTTGGCGAAATCATGTCCGCCGTGCAAAACGCGAATCTCAACGTCGGCGGCAAGGTGATCGAGGAGAACGGCGCGGAGTTTGTGTTGCGCGGAGTGGGCTTGGTCAGCAGCACGGAAGACCTCGAACTGATCGCCGTCAAGGCAGTGAACGGCACGCCGATTTATCTCAAGGACATCGCCACGGTCCAGATCGGCGGCGATTTCCGGCGCGGCGTGCTGGATGTGGCCGGCGCGGAAGCCGTCGGCGGCACGGTCGTCATGCGCACCGGCGAAAACGCGAAAGCCGTCATCGAACGCATCAAGGCGCGGATCGGCGAAATCGCGCCAAGCCTGCCGCCGGGGATTTCGATCCGCCCGTTCTACGACCGCAGCACGTTGATTGATCGCACGATTGACACCCTCAAACACGCGCTCGTTGAGGAAATCATCCTCGTCACGCTCGCGCACATTATTTTCCTTTGGCACTTCCGGAGCATCCTGATCGTCACGCTGCCGTTGCCGATCTCGATCCTGATTTCGTTCCTGCTGATGAAGGAATTCGGCATCACGAGCAACATCATGTCGCTCACGGGTATCGCCATCGCCATCGGCGTGCTGGTGGATGCGGCGATCGTGGTGACGGAGAATGTGATCCGGCATTGTGAAGCGGCGGAGGAGCAAAAAGGCAGTCGGCTCACGTCTGCTGAAACACTGAGCGTCACCCTCGCCGCCTGCCAGCAAGTCGGCCGCCCGATCTTTTTCGCGATGGCAATCATCATCCTCGCGTTCGTGCCGGTGTTCGCGCTGACCGGACAGGAGGGTAAGCTATTCCATCCGCTCGCATGGACGAAGACTTTCGCCATGGTCGGTTCGACACTGCTCGCAGTCACGCTGGTGCCGGTGCTGTGCAGCCTGCTGGTGCGGGGGCCGTTTCAGGCCGAGGATCGCAACATCATCATGCGGGTGTTGCTGAAGATCTATGATCCCGTCTTGAACTGGGCCTTGAAACATCGCAAGACGGTCATGGGCTCAGCGGCGGTTTTGCTCGCGGCGGCACTGCTCACGGCGCTTGGGCTGCCGCGACCGGTGGTGCTGATTCTCGCGGAGGCCATCACGCCTGCGTCGGCTGAAGCTCCTGCCCTGACGATAGAGAAATCAGGAGGCGAACGGCGGCAGTTCCCTCTCCCCCGCGGAGGGGGAGAGGGTCAGGGCGAGGGGGAACGAGGGCCAATTGGCGGACGCGCCACGAATGAAGTCCCCCTCACCCCGGCCCTCTCCCCCTCCGCGGGGGAGAGGGAGAAACACTCGCCGGCTGAGAGCACAGCCACGCGTGACGCCGAAACGCTACGCCGCTTCATGGCTAGCTACCCGAGACTGGCCAACTGGCTCGGCGGTTTCGGCAAGGAATTTATGCCGCCTTTGAACGAAGGCAGCTTGCTCTACATGCCGGTGTTACTACCGAAGACCAGCCTCTCGGAGATTCAGCGTGTGATGGCGTGGCAGGATCAGGTGATGGCCGGAGTGCCAGAAATCGAAACCGTCGCCGGCAAAGCCGGCCGTTTTGAAACGCCCACCGACCCCGCGCCAACGGAAATGTTGGAGACCACCATCACGCTCAAGCCGGAATGGATTTCCACCAACCGCACGATGCTCGGCTTCATCAAACTCCCGAGCGTCGTTCGCAATCCCGCGTGGCGCATGGACATGACGGTCGAGAAGCTCAAGGCCGAGTTGACCGAGAAGATGAAGGTTTTGCCCGGCTACGTGCCGGCGTTTTTGCAGCCGATTGAGAACCGGATTCTGATGCTCTACACCGGCATTCGCGCGCAGGTGGGCGTGAAAATTTACGGCGACAATCTCGACGCGTTGCAGCAGAAGGCCTACGAAGTCGAAGCGGTGGTGAATCAAATCCCCGGCGCCACGGGCGTTTCGCCGTCGCGGGTGCAGGGCAAGCCCTATCTCAACGTCAAGGTGAAGCGCCGCGAAATGGCGCGTTACGGTTTGAGCGCGCGGGACGTGCTGGACGCTGTCGAAGTCGCCATCGGCGGCAAGAACGTGAGCGTGACCATCGAAGGCCGCGAGCGTTATCCGATCCAAGTCAGACTGGAGCGCGGCGAGCGCGATGACATTGAGAAGATCGGAAGGATTCTGGTGGCGGCGCGCGGGTCGGACGCGTCCGACAAGGCTGACGCGTCTGACGGCATGGGCAAGAGCGCAAACAAGAGCGCCACTGGCAGCCCCGTGACGGCTTACATCCCGCTGGCCATGGTCGCCACGATCACGCGCGAAGTCGGCGCGAACGAGATCGCCAGCGAGAACGGGCGGCTGCGCGCCTACGTGCAGGCGAACGTGCAGGACCGCGACCTCGGCGGTTTCGTGAACGACGTGGAGACGGCGCTTCGCAGGTTGGATTGGAGCAGCATGACCTACAAGATGACCGGCGAATACGAAAACCAGCGCCGCTTCGCCCGGACGATGCAAGTGGTTTTCCCCGCCGTGCTGCTGATCATTTTCGTGATGCTCTTCATGGTTTATCACAGCGCGCTGGAGGCGGCGCATGTTCTCCTGGCCGTGCCGTTCGCGTTGAGCGGTGGCGTGTTTCTCCAAAAACTTTTGGGCTACAACTTCAACGGCGCGGTTTGGGTGGGTTACATCGCGCTTTTCGGCACGGCGGTACAGACCGGCGTAGTCATGGTCGTGTATCTGGAGGAGATGGTGAAGAAACGCATGGCGGAACGCGGCGACGCCTTCAACGCCGCCGATCTCGTGCAGGCGGTGAAAGATGGCGCGCGGCTGCGATTGCGCCCAAAAGTGATGACCGTAGCGACCATCGTGGCGAGCCTCCTGCCGATCATGTGGAGTCATCGTCAAGGCGCAGAAGTAATGAAGCCCCTCGCCACGCCCGTCATCGGCGGCATGGTGAGCAGCCTGATTCACATCCTGATCGTGACACCGGTGATCTTCTGTTGGCTGCGGGAGCGGGAGCTGGAAAAGCGACCGCCTGTCCCGAAACCGGCGGAGGAAACTACAAACGCTTAATCGGAACGCTTCACGGGGACAGAGTTCGCGAGCGGCGGTGTCCGCGTAGGACAGGCGTCGCGCCTGGCTCCATCTAACCCGTCCCCGTGCTCCTTTCGATTTCCCACCTTGCCAGCCATTCACCCATCCCTGAGACTCTGGCCATTCACGATTCCTGCGCACTGCCACGATGAGTTTCAGTTCGTTAGCCACGCCATCAGCGCGTACGCCCCACCTCCGTCGGGCGGACGGTAGCGCGTCCTTCTCGGAGGCCGCCGCCTGGCGCGACGTGGGCGCGGGGTGGCAGCGGATCTTCGGCAGCTTTCGCGGCGTGGGTTACAGCTTCGAGTGGCATGACTTCGTGGCGAAACGCGAGTTCGACTGGGCGCCGAGTTTTCATCCGGACTGCGTCGAACTGTGTTTGAATCTCGATGGGACAGGTTTTGTGGAGAGCAACGGCAGCCGGGCCGAGTTTGCGCCGAACACCGCCGGGTTTTATTACCGGCAAAAGGCGCCGCTGAGCGCCAAGCGCGCGGCGGGCGAGCGACATCAGTTTCTCACCGTGGAATTTTCCTGCCCGTTCCTCGCCAGACATTTGACGGAGACGAAAGCCATGCTGCATCCGGTGGTGCGGGCTGCCGTGGAAGGCGGTCCAAGCGAAGCCGCGACCGGCAGGACCGTGCGGCTCACGGCCCAGCAACTCCAGACCATCGCCACGCTGCGGCAACCGCCGGTCTATGCGGCGGCGCAGCCGGTTTGGTATCAGTGCAAGGCGGTGGAACTCGCCGTCACATTCCTGGTGAAACCGGAGGAGGAGTTCTTCTGCACCCGACAGCAGCGCCTCGCGCAGGAGCGCGTCGAGCAGGTGATTTTCCTGTTGCGCCAGAATCTCGCCGAGCCGCCGACACTGGAGGAGTTGGGCCGGAAGATCGGTTGCAGTCATTTCTATCTGAGTCGGATCTTTTCCGCGCAAACCGGGCAGACCATCACGCAATACTTGCGGCAGTTGCGCCTGGAGCGCGCGGCGGAGTTGCTCAAGTCGCGCGAGTTCAACGTGACCGAGGTCGCGCTCGAAGTCGGCTACAGCAGCCTCAGCCATTTCAGCGCGGCGTTCCAGGAGGCGTTCGGTTGTTGCCCGGGTCTTTATCCGCTGGCGACGACGACGCAGAAATCGTTACCGGGTAAACTGCGCAGCCAAGGCCGATCCTGACGGGCGCAAGCCGCCGACAATCTTTCGCAAGCCACCGTTAGCGGGCGGACGTAGTCTGCGTCAGGATGCGTTCATGAAAATGAAACGCGGAATCACCTTGGTCCTAACACTCGCGACCGTTGGGAGCGTGGCGCGGGCGGACGAACGGCTGTTCACGTACACCTACGAACCGGAGACCGCGCCGAAGGGGATGTTTGAATTCGAGCAGTGGGTCACCTCACGCGTCGGACGCAACAGCGCCGTCGGCCAGAACGATTACCAGCACTGGCAGTTTCGGGAGGAGTTCGAATACGGCGTCACGGACAACTACACGCTCTCGCTCTACGTGAACCACGACTACGAGCATTTCAAAGACCCGGCCACGGGCAAGACCACGTCGCACTACGATTGGACCGGCATCTCGCTCGAAAACAAATACCTGGTGCTCAATCCCGCCGAGCACGCCGTCGGCCTGTCGCTTTATCTGGAGCCGACTTTCGACGGCCACAATTTCGAATTGGAGGAGAAAATCATCCTGGGCCAGCGCTACGGCGATTGGAAGTGGGCGTTGAATCTCACGCACGCGACCGAGTGGACTGACGACTTTCGCAACGTGGAAGGCGAACTGGAAGTCTCCTTCGGCCTCGCGTATCAACTCAGCCCGCGCTGGGCGGTGGGCTTCGAGATTCGCGACCACAACGAACTGCCGGAATACCAGGAGTGGGAGAACACCGCGCTCTACATCGGCCCGGTGATCAGTTACAAACGCGATCATTGGTGGGCCGCGCTGGCCGTGATGCCGCAGGTTTACGGCGCGAACTACACCGGCGATCCCGACGGCAACTCTTCCCTCGAACTGGAAGGCCACGAGCGTTGGAACATCCGATTGCTCTTCGGCTACAATTTCTGATGCGCCGGCTTTGGTTCACCTCCGTCGCCGCTCTCCTCGCGCTTCACGCGGCGGGAGAGGCGGAACTTTCCCCGACCGAGTTGCAGGACGGCCGCAAGCTCTACACCGCGAAGTGCGCCAAGTGTCACAAGTTTTACGACCCGGCCAAATACGATGACGATCAGTGGCGCAGTTGGATGACGAAGATGAGCAAGAAGGCGAAACTCAAACCGGCGCAAGCGGAGTTGCTGTCGCGCTATCTGGGGATTTACCGAACCGGACTTGGAACAAACGGGATTTCGACCGGGGCACCGCGGTAGTCGCTTAGCCGTAACCCTGCTCGTTCTCGCGAGTATGAGCGTCTCGCAAATTGGCCCGGCGGCGGGAAGGCGCGCAGCGTTTGGCGTCCGCACAAGCTTGCTGCCGTTGCTCCAAGACGCCGGGCGCAAAAGCGGAAGCAAGCTCGCCGCACTCCAAGACCTGCCGGTGGTGTGGCCGGTTCAGGGGAAGCTTCGCGCTCCCGCTCTGGACGCGCATCATGGCCCTGAACCGGAGTGCGCCCGAGGGCGGGCGTCTTGCCCATGCGAACCGAAACACACAGGCGAGACGCTCATGCCACTAACCGGTTCATCGGGGAAAAACCGCTTGCCGCTGCCGCCGGGGGTCAACAGAATCGCCGCCGTGAAAAACACCGTTCGCCAGATGTCAGAGCGAAGTCCGACCATTTTTCCAGAGTCGGACGCAACGGTCCGCGCTCCGCTCCGCTGGCGGCACGGGAAGACATTCGGCGCTGCGGTTGGGCTGCTTTGCCTGCTGCTGTGCGGTTGTTCCACGTTCAACCGCGATTGGCGCTACGCCGCCACGCAACCCGCAGCCCCGACCTCGGTCGCAGGCCGGTGGGAAGGCCGCTGGCTCAGTGGGGCCAACGGGCACCAGGGAAAACTGCGCTGCCTGATGACGCGCGAAAGCGACGAGTGTTATCAAGCGCGGTTTCGCGCGACCTACGGCGGGGTATTCCGTTTCAGTTACAGCGTGCCGCTGACTCTGCGGGCGCATGACTGCGGGTGGGAGGTCAACGGGGAGGCCAATCTCGGCAAACTGGCCGGCGGCACTTATTACTACGAAGGCCGCATCACGCCGACCAACTTCCCGTCCACCTACCGTTCAAAATACGACCACGGCAGCTTCGAGTTGCACCGACCGGAATGAAGGATGGGTCGTTCCAGGATTTCGTTCTCGACCAGTTGCGCGAACTAGGCGGGTTGGAAAGTCGCGCGCTGTTCGGCGGGTTCGGACTTTACGCGGGCGGGAAATTTTTTGGCATCCTTTTCCAGGGGCGGCTTTACTTTCGGACTAGCGAGACTACGCGCGCTGCTTACCTCGGGCGCGGGATGGAGCCGTTCCGTCCGAACGCCAAGCAACAGCTTAAGTCCTACTACGAAGTTCCGGCGGACGTGATCGAGGATGCCGGCGCACTCTCGCGCTGGGCCAACGAAGCGCTCCTGACCTCCCAATGCTGACTATGCGAACAATCTACCCACCCGCGGCGGCGCTCCGGCTACGCTCCCATGAAGCGTCGTTACGCGAACCAGGAATTCCGCTCCCGAAGATTTGCCGGATCGCGTGCCTGGCCCTCGGGTTGGGCGTTTTTTCCGCCCGCGCCCAATCCACCGCCGCCCCGGCCACGCTGGCGGAATTGCAACAACGCCTGACCGAACACGTTACCCAACCACGTTTCGCCGCCGGTCAGTTCGGCGTCAAGATAGTTTCCCTCGACACCGGTAAAACGCTCTTTGAGCACGACGCCGAAAAACTTTTCAGTCCGGCTTCCAACTCCAAGCTCTACACGATGGCGCTGGCGCTGGACCAACTGGGCGGCGATTACCGCATCAAAACCTCGCTCTACGCCGCCGCCAAGCCGGATCGGCACGGCACGCTCACGGGCGACCTTATCGTCTTTGGTCGCGGCGACCCGACGCTCAACGTGCGGTTGCATGGCGATATTTTCAAGACGCTGGAACCGCTGGTCACCGCGCTCGCGAACGCCGGCGTCAAACGCATCCGTGGCGATCTCGTGGGCGACGACAGTTTCATTCAAGGGCCGCCCTACGGCTCCGGCTGGGCTTGGGACGATTTGCAAAATTATTACGGAGCGGAAATCTCCGCGCTTACCATCAACGACAACGCGCTGCAACTTTCCGTGAAGCCGGGCGCGAGCAATGGCGCGCCGTGTCAACTCACCCTCACGCCCGCCACAACGTATCTTGTGGTGAGCAACCGCACGCGCACCGTTTCGCGCGATGGCCGACCCGCCCTGAACATTTACCGGCCCGTCACGGAAAACGTGATTTACGTGACTGGCGAGATGCCGCTGAATCAGCGGGAATACGCCGAGGCCGTCGCCGTGCATAATCCCGCCGGCCTGTTCGTCGCGTTTTTCCGGGAAGCGCTCGTTCGCCGGGGCATCCAAGTGAATGGCAAAACCCGCACGGCAAACTGGCTCGACCGCCAGCCGCAGCCGCTCGATTTGGAAAAAATCGTCGAACTGGGCGCGGTGCAATCACCGCCGCTCCGGGAGATGGTGCGCGAAGTGCAGAAGCCGTCGCAGAATCTTTACACCGATCTCATCCTGGCGCAGGTCGGGGAGCAGGAGCGCAGAGCTCCAGCTCTGCGCGAAACCGGCGGCGAATCCCAACGCACGGAGCTGGAGTTCCGCGCGCCAATGAACTCCGAAGACCTTGGCATCCAGGCGCTGCGGGAGTTCTTGGCCAAAGCCGGCGTGCCCCGCCGCGACGTGCAATTCGAGGAAGGCTCGGGCCTCTCGCGAAACAACCTCACCACGCCCAACGCCACCATCGCGCTCCTGCAATTCATGAGCCGCCACGCGGAAGCGGAGGCCTATCTGAGCGCGCTGCCGATCGCCGGCGTGGACGGCACCTTGCGCAACCGCATGAAGGACACGCCCGCCGCCGGCAACGTGCGGGCCAAGACCGGCACGTTGCGTTGGGCTAACTCGCTCTCCGGCCATGTGAAGACCGCGGCGGGCGAGCGTTTGATTTTCAGCGTGATGCTTAATCGTTACGTCGCGCCGGACGCGGAGCACAGCGGGCGCGCAGAGATTGACCAGATTGCCGTGCTGCTGGCGGGGTTCCTGGGCCGGAGCGACCACTGACGGCAAAATAAAATGCTGTGAGCCGGGCGGGCTTCTGGTCTAATCTTCGCGCCGACGCTGAAAGGTTTCTTTCCGTTCGCGCGGGTGAGCATGACCGCCAAAAAAATATTTTTTATTCAGAAATGGATGGTTGCGCTTGAATTCTCAGGCGGGATGGGGCGTCAATTTGCTGCCGATTAACCACTCTGCAAGGAAAGCCGATATGTCGAGATTGATCCTGATCACCGTTGCGTTGCTGCTGCTCACGGGCTGCCTGCGACCACAATCCAAAGCGCCCCCGGCCGCAGCGCCCGCGCCGCCCGCCAAGCCGAAGATCGCGTACAATCAGGACCACGACGCGCAAATCAAGGAGGTGCTCGCACTCGCCAAGAAGGATCAGTGGGAGGAGGCCCGGATCAAAACCACCGAACTGGTCAAGGAGGATCCCAAAAACATGATGCTGCTGCGCCTGCAAACGTGGGTGGACCAGCAGGGCCAGAAGCGGCGCGAGCAATCACTCGAGGATCAAATTCGCAAGATTGACGCCAAGAATTCGGTTTTTAACCCCACGATTAAAGATCTGCTCACCGAACAAAAAGATCGCGGCCTCCCGGCGCGCAAAGATGTGCGCGACGCCATTGATCAAATCGAGAGCCAGCCCTACATCCCCGAGAAATACAACAAAACCGTTCATGCCCAAACGCCGGTGTTCGATCTCGACGCCGCCAAGGGTGCGATGGCCCGGGTGCTCGAAAAGAAAGTTTCGGTGCATCTCGACAGCGTTCCGCTGGAAACGGTTCTCGTGAACCTCAGCCAGTCCTCCGGCGTCAACATTGTGGCGGACAAGTCGCTCGCCGTGCTGACGAACCGGCTCGCCATTAATTTCGAGCAGGTCAGTCTCGGCGAGTTTTTCAAATACATCGGACGCAACTACGACCTCCAATTCCAGGTCGGCCCGGAACTGGTGTGGGTCGTGGATGGCAAGAGCACGAATAGCTTGATGCAGGAAACGCGCTATTACAAGTTGCGCAAAGGGTTCGTCATGCCGGCGCAATTCGGGGCCACGGAAGTTTCCAGGATCGTAACGACCACGGGCCCGACCCAAACCGTGAACGAGAATCAGAAGTTCACCAAGTTTGTCAACGACGACGCCCCCGCCATGCCGGCGATCGAGCGCGCCATCACGAACCTCTTCACCGGCAAGTATAGTATTGATTACGAACATAATCAGATCATGGCGCGCGGCACGCCCGAGCAGTTGGAGGTGATTGAGAAAATCATCAAGGAGTTCGACCGGCCCGTCCAGCAAGTGTTGATCGAATCGCGCTTCATCACGCTGTCCAAGCCGGCATTTCTGCAACTGGGCGTTTTATGGGAAACGGGCCGGCGACCCGCGGCCCCGCGCGCCTCGCAGGACTTCACCGGCCTGGTCGGTAGCCAGAATATTGACAACCTCGGCCTGGGTTTGCAGTACTCATTCACGAACGTCCTCGACGAACCCACCCTCAGCGCCACCCTCAGCGCCCTGGAGCAGAGCGGCGAGAGTCAGATCCTGAGCGCGCCGCGGCTGACCGTGATCAACAATCGCCCCGCCAACATCAGGGACGGCAAGGTCCAGTACTATTACGAAGAATATCAGGTCAAACAAACGGTGCAGCAGTACTATACTGCGTCGTCTTTCGTCCCGGCCGGGAAGCCCGCCAAGATCACTTCGGGCGCCGAGTTGAACGTGCTGGCCAGCATTGCGGGCGACGGCCAGCACATCATGCTGGCGTTAAATCCCATCGTGAACACCGACGTGCAACTCGTGCCCTTCGCCACGCTCACGGACTACAACGGGGGCACCAATTTGACCTCTTTCACGATCAAACTCCCGCAGTACCGCACCCAGGAATTGTCCACGCGCGTCGTCGTCAAATCGGGCGAGACGGTCGTTATGGGCGGGGTGCTCGAGCGCCAGAAATCCACCTTCGTGGAAGCCGTCCCCGTGCTGGGCAATCTTCCCTGGATCGGCCCGTTGTTCCGCCGCCGTTCCGAACAGGACACGCCTCGCTACCTGTTCGTGTTCGTCACCGCCACCATTCTGACCGAGTCGGGCGAGTTTCTAAAATACGACGAGCCGCTCACTGACGCCCCCGCCAAATAGCGTGACGCCCCTCGCCTACATTCTCAAGTCGCCCGGTCTCGAGCCGCCCATCCGCCGGGTGCTTGCGGTGGACGCCGGCAGCCGGTGCATTCGGTTGCTGCTGCTGGAAAACCGTTTTGGCAAACTCCGCCTGCTTAAGCAGGACGCGGTGGATTTGCAGGAAGAGGGCCTCGTTTCCGCCGCGGAACTCATGGTCCACTTGCAGACTACGCTGGCCGATTGGGGCCGGCCGCCGCTGGCGCTCGCGCTGCCGCAGCAAATCGTCGTCTCGCAAATCGTGGACCTTCCGCCCGTGCCCGACGCCGAGGCCCGCCAGCTCATTGAAGCCGAAACGGTCAAGCTCAGCGGGCTGAGTGAAAGCGCGATGGTGTACGACTTCACCCGCGTAACCACGGCCACCGAAAGCCGCCAGAGTTTCTGGGTCACGTTTTGTCAGGAAGGCGAAATCCAGTCGCGCATTGCGCAACTCGGCTTCGAGGATCAGGACTTCCGCGAGATCACCACCGCCGCCAACGCACTGCTCACGGCCTGGCACGCCGCGCAGCCCGCGAAGCGCGATGCCGTCCTCGTTCACGCCGGCGCACAAAGCACCACCCTCGTCGTCATCCGCAATGGCGTGGCGGTGTTTGCGTCGAGCTTTCCCATGGCGGGCGATTTTTTCACGCGGGCCATCGCGCGTTTGCGCAAGGGCACAACTGAAGCCGCCGAGGCGCTCAAGCACAGCACCAACCTGCTGTCCGGCGGGCAGGCCCTGGCCGGCTTCGCGGAAATCGTGGATGGCTGGGCGGCGGAATTGAAGCGCCAGTTGAGCGAATGGCGCGGGCACCCTTCCGAGGCGGCGGGGAGTCTGACCTCCGGCACGGTCATCGCCACGGGCGGGGCGTTCGAGCAACCCGGCCTGCTTGATTACCTCGCCGCGCGCGCCGGACTGAAATTCCAACGCTGGCCGACCGACCACGCCCTCGACGCCGTGGTGCCGGCGATGGGTTTCGAGATCGCGCTGGGCGCGGCCTTGCAGGCGCTCGGCCTCGGCCCGCAGCCCGCGTCGTTGCTCCCGGCGAACCGGCGCGCGGCCTGGAAAAAACGCCTGGGCCGGCAGCGGCTGGAATTTGCGAACGCCGTGATGCTTGGCGCGTGTTTGCTCGCGCTCACGATCGGCCTCTGGCAGCGGTTCGCTTCGATTCATCGCAAGCAAGCGATGGCGAACAAAGTTCAGGCCGGCCTCGAAGTCGTCCAGGCGAACATCGCGTTGACTAGTGATTTGCTGAACGGTTACGACGTGCTGCGGCCTCTCTTCGAGCACCAGCAAACGACGGTGGACGTGTTGCAGTCGCTCGCCTTGCTGCAACCGGCGCGCAGCAATCGCGCTTTGTGGTTCGTCCTGGTGGCCGACCAGCGCACCTATTTCGCCCAACCGCCCGCGGCCACGAACCGGCCGGCCATTACCGTGACGGAAACCGAGTTGACGGTCCGCAGTCGCGACACCACCAACGCGTCGCCCGCGCGACCGGGATTGATCGCGGAACTGTGCATCCCCGAGGATGAGGACGCGGCGCGCAGCACGCTGAGTCAGGTCGTGAACAGTTTGAAGAAGGCTCCGGTCTTCGTGCGCGTGGATGAACTTTCCAAAGACCTCCGCCGCAGCCTGGCCGATCCGAAGGTGCTGGTGCCGGAGCGGCACTTCGCCCTCGCGCTGGATTTTACGAACACGGAATTTCACGCCGGGTCGTCGGCAAAAAGATTCCGCCTGCCGCCCCCCGGCCGGCTGCCCACCAACCTCGCGCCCAACCCCTGACGTGATGCGCCTCGATCCCGAAATCCGCCGCCGCAGCATTCTCCCGCTCCTCGCGGGCGCGCTGGCGGCGCTCTATCTGTTCGGGTTCGTGCCCCTCGACCACAAGGCAGAACTGCAGGACGAGCCGTTGGAAAAAGCCTGGCGCAAGCTGGCGGGAATGCTCGGCCCGACGAATGTCACGAAACTGGATTTCGTGAGCCTCACCAACCAGTTCAAGGAAACGCGCGCCGCGTTGGCGACGTTCGAGACCGCTCGCCAACAGGCCCGGGCACGTGTCGAACTGGACGAGGGGTTGCGCGACTTGCTGTGCGCGCCGTTCCTGCTGGTGGATTACGAAAACGCCGCCGGCCGGCAGAAGGGGACGCTGGAACGCCTCGCCAAACAGCAAGGCGTCGTGCTCGAAGCGCCGGTCTTCGCCAGTTTTCCGCACCAGACATCTGACATGACCGAGCAGGCCTTGCTGTGGGCGGAATTGGCGTTCCTGGATGATTTGTTGACCACGGCCATCAACGCGAAGGTCGCCATCATTCACTCCGTGGCCGCGCCGCTGCCGCTCACCAATGCGCCGCCCCTGAATGGCGCCCGTTCGCTCGCCGAACTGCCGGTGCAGATTGAACTGACCGGCCCCATCCCCAATGTCGCCCGGTTTTTGCAGACGCTGCCGTTGCGCGCCGGCGAGATCAAAGCGGCCGGCCTACCCGAAGCGCCCACGAACAAGCCCGCGATGTTCATTGACCGGCTCGTGCTCCGCAAACAGTCGCCGGACAAACCGGACGAGGTCCGCCTCTCGCTGCGCGCGGTGGGTTTTGTGTTCCGGGAATGAAACGCCCCGCTGCCCCGCCATGTTGAACGCCACCTTACGAAGCCGCTTCTTTTCCGCCAGCTTGCACGCCGGCCTCTGGGTGCTGTTGTTGTTGGCGCTCGTTGGCATCGGCGGCACCCGGGCGCTGCTGTTTCGTGAGGCCGCGGCGGATCCGGCCGCCGTGAACATTCCCGTGCCGGTGGGGCGACTGGGACAACTTTTCGCCCCCGCGAACTGGCTGAAACAATTGGTGGACACCGGCGGTTCGAATCAGTTCCTCACGGCACATTTCATTCCGACGTCGCCTCCGCCCCCGCCCCCGCCGACGACGCGCAAAGTTGAAGTGACTTACCAAGGTTACTACCGCGCCGCAGAAGGCCCGCAGCAGGCCTTCTTACGTTTGGGCGACGCGCTGGTTCGCGTCCAAGTCGGCGGCCTGGTCACGACCAATTTGTTTTTGATCGAAGCGGCGCCGCACACGGCGACGTTGACCAACAGCGCGGCGCAGACCAACGTGCTCAAGTTGAACACCAAGCAAGAAGTCGAAGTGCCTCTCAAATGACTCCGGACGCCGCCACCACGCAACGTGAAGTGGGCGACCTGCTCGTCGAGCAGGGCAAGCTCACCGCGCCCCAACTCGAACAAGCGCGCCGCCGTCAGAAGCGGCTCAACTTGCCGCAGCACCGCGCCATCGTGGACCTGAACTTCGCCTCCGAGGAAGATACCTGGCGAGCACTCGCCGAGGTCAACCACTTTGAATTTGTGGACCCGGCGGCGCTCGACTTGAAACCGGCCACCCTCGAACTGGTGCCGCTGAAGTTGATCTTCCATCACCACATGCTGCCGATCGGGGGCGACGCCGAGTGTCTCACGCTGGCGTTCAGCGAACCGCCCCGCCAGATGGAGCAGGGCAATTTGCGGCTCCTGCTGAACAAGCGCTTTCAGCTCGTGATCGCCACGCCGAGTTCGATTCACGCCGTCATCAAAAAACATTTTGGGTTGGGCGCGGAGACGATTCAGAAGTTGCGCGAGGAACGCGGCGGCGTGGACCTGGACCGCGAGATCGTCTTCGACGTGCAGGGCAAGGAGAGCGACTCCGCGCTGGAAGCAACCATCTCCGCGTTCGTGGATCAGATTCTCCAGGAGGCATTGCGGCTGCGGGCCACGGACATTCATCTCGAACCCTACGCGAACTCCGTCCGCCTGCGCTATCGCGTGGACGGCATCCTGGAAACCGTCCCGGTGCCAGCGGGCATGCGCAACCTGCACCTGGCGATCGTGTCGCGGCTCAAGATCATGGCCGGGCTGAACATCGCTGAGAAACGCCTGCCGCACGACGGCCGCATCGCCATGAAAACCGGCGAGGAAGAATACGATTTGCGCGTGTCCATCATGCCCACCAAACATGGCGAGGCGGTGGCCCTGCGTATTCTTGGCCGGGAAAATTTGTTCCTCGATCTCGGCCAGCTTGGCATGGAGCCGGCCCACGAAGCGGTCTTCGCGCAATTGACCCAATTGCCACAGGGCCTCGTGCTGCTGACCGGCCCGACTGGCAGCGGAAAAACCACTACGCTTTACGCGGCGCTATCCCAGGCCAACGACGAAGGCCGCAAGATCATCACCTTCGAGGACCCCATCGAATACCAACTCGAAGGCACGGTGCAAATTCAAGTGCGCGAGCAAATCGGGTTGACCTTTGCCGCCGGACTGCGCTCCGTGTTGCGCCACGATCCCGACGTGGTGCTCGTCGGCGAGATTCGCGATTTCGAGACGGCGGAGATCGCCATTCGCGCCGCGCAAACCGGCCATCTGGTTTTCTCCACGTTGCACACCAACGACAGCATCAGCTCCGTGACGCGGCTGTTGGAAATGAAAATCGAGCCGTATCTCGTCGCGTCCTCGCTCGTGTGCAGCATTTCGCAACGGCTCGCGCGGCGGATTTGCCGCCATTGCGCCGGGCCGGACCTGACGATCACCCCCGACGTGCGCCAGGAAATGGCCAAGGCGTTGGGCCTCGAACCGGCCGAAGTGAAAGCTGCGTGCGGATGTGGCTGTGTGGAGTGCAACCAGAGAGGCTATCGCGGCCGCGTGGCGATCTACGAAATGTTCCTAGTGGACGAAGCCATCGCGGATCTCATCCAACCCGGCCTCAAGACCAGCCAGCTTCGCGACGCCGCGCGCCGGCTTGGCTGGCGCTCCATGCGCGAAAACGCCTGGCAGAAAGTGCAACGCGGGATGATGCCCATTTCCGAGCAAGAGCGGTGGACGCGGATGATTGACCCCGGCATTTTGGCCAAGCGATGAGCAATCTGTGAGCCGCCTTGCCGGGCTATCCCGACGCTCCGGCCCAGTTGCGCTTGCACTTTGATTATCCGGGAAACTATCACGGGGGCGTGCGGCTTCTCCTTTGCCGATGGCCATGCCGAGCTCGAGAAATGGCTGGATGATCGCACCGTGCCGCCGAATCAGAAAGGCGCCGCCTGGAGTGCCTCGGAGTATGTAGCTTCCCCGCGGAACCGCGACCTCAGTTGGATGCGGAGCGGTCCACGCGCCGGAAGTGAGGCCCGCCTCCTGACCCGCAGCGGGGCTATTCAACTCATCGGGAAATGGGTTGGGCCGCGGCAGGTCCTCGGGTCAGGAGTTCTGGGGCTAAGGTTTCTCCGGCTTGACCACGGAAATCACCAGCGCATCGGGCGTGAGATATTTCTGCGCGGCGGCTTTGACCTGGTCGAGCGTGACGGCCTCGAACTTCGCGTCCTCGCCATCGGTGTTCGCGTAGCCCAGGCCGTAGAGTTCGTCCAGTGCAGTGGTCATGGCCAGGCCGCCGAGGTCCTGCTTCGCGATTTTCTTCTGGCCGATGATCTTCGCCTGCGCCCGCTTCAATTCTTCCGCCGTGAGTCCCTCACTGCGCAGCAAGGCGGCTTCTTTGAGCAATTCTTCCTCGACCCGCTGCACATGCTCCGGCGCGGTGCCGGTGTAAAAAGCAAAGTAGCCCGGCACGAGGCCGATGAAGTTTTGCGCGCCGACGTAATAGGCCAGTCCGAGCTGGTCGCGAATGCGGAGGAACAAGCGCGAGCCGAGATCGCTGCATGCTTCCTGCAACAGTTCGAGCGCGTAACGGTCGGCGCTCTGCAAGGTCGTGCCCGCAAAACCGATAACCAGCACGGCTTGTTTTTTGTCGCGCGTTTCGGTGACCCGTTTCAAGCAAGTGAGCTTGGCGGCTGGCGGCTGGAGTCTAAAGTCGGTCGGCGGGCCGGATGATTTCCATTTGGCGAAGGCTTTGCCAATGGCGGATTTCACGGCGGCGGTCTTTACGTCGCCGAAAATCGCCAGCACGCAATTGTCCGGGGTCGTGAGTTTTTTGTGGAAGGATTTCAGGTCGGCGGGCTTGGTTTTCTGCACGCTTGCTTCCGTGCCAAGCGCATCGAGGCCGTAGCCGTGGTTGCCGAACAATTCGCGGCGCATGGCTTTGCTGGCGCTCTTGAGCAGTTCGTCCTTCTGCGCGCGGATGCCGGCGATCTGAATCTGTTGCTCGCGGGCAAGGGCGGGCGCGGGGAAGGCGGGATTGAGAATCACGTCGGCAAACAGATCGAGGCCGGTCGCGAAGTCTTCGCTCAGGGTCTCGACGTTCACGCCAAAACTATTGTTGCCACCGTAGCTGTCAACGCTGCCGCCGACGGATTCGATTTCCCGGGCGATGGCTTCGGCGCTGCGCGTCTTCGTGCCTTGCATGAGCATCCTGGCCAGTAATTGCGTGAGGCCACTGGTGCTGGATTCTTCCGCCAACACGCCGCCCTGGAACACCGCGCGATACTCGACGAACGGCAGCCGATGATCTTCTTTAACCAGCAGGCGCAGGCCGTTCGGCAGAACAAATTTCTGAATCGCGTGATCGGGGTTCGTCTCGACGGCCGTGGTTGCTTTCGGCGCGGTGCCGTTCGGCAGCAGCGCGTAGAGCGTGCGGTTTTCGGTCGTCAGGTAGGTGCGGGCGACGCGCCGCACGTCGGCGGGTGTCACGCGCTTGACGGCAGCGAGGTAGCGTTCGGAAAAATTCAGGTCGTTGGCGGCCAGCCAATTTCCGCCGAGGTCCTGCGCCTGGCCGGTCATCGTCTTGCGCGTGGCCAGCGTGGCGGAGATGAATTGCTTGACGGCTTTGCCAAGTTCGCCTGCGGAAATCGGCCGGGCTTTGAGCTTCTCGACCTCGGCCAGCATGGCGTCGCGGGCTTTCTCGAATTTGTCCGGGTCCACGATCGCGCTCATGCCCAGGAGGCCGGTGCCGCCGGGATTGTAAGTCCACGCGTCGGCATGATTCACGACGCCCTGCTTCTCGCGCACTTCCTGATAGAGCCGTGAACTGCGACCGTTGCCCAACAATACCGCGAGCACGTCCAAAACCGGCACGTCGGGATGCCGGAGCTCGGGGATGTGCCACGAGAAGTAGAAGTGGCCGAGTTCGATGGGGGCTTCTTCGACGATTTCTCGGAGCGCCGTCTGTTTCGGTTCTTCGGGCAATACGAGTGATGGGAGGGGCTTGGATTTGCTCTTGGCGTAGGCCGCGCGGATTTGCGCGATGACCTCGTCCTTCTTCACGTCGCCGGCGACGACGAAAAACACGTTGTTCGGCGCGTAACGCTCGCGATAGTAGGCGAGGATGTCGTCCTGCTTGAGTTCGTTGTAGATGTCGGGGTAGCCGATGACGGTGTAGCGATAGGGGCTGCGGGTGTAAGCCGTTTCAAATAGGCGGCGGCTCGATCGGCGCCCAGGATCGTCCTGGTTCATGTCCATCTCGCGCAGGATGACTTCCTTTTCCTTCGCCATTTCGTCGGCGGGGAGCGTGGCGTTTTGCATGATGTCGCAGAGAATGTCCACCGCGATGCGCGCGCCGGTGTTCGGCACGTCAATGTGATACACCGTGCGGTCGAAGCTCGTGTAGGCATTCATGTAGCCGCCGGCTTCCTGAACCTCCTGGTCAATGCGGCTGCCGGGGCGCGTGCTGGTGCCCTTGAACAGCATGTGTTCGAGCACATGCGACATGCCCGCCCCGAGCCAGCGCCCCTCGTGGATGCTGCCGGTCATGGCCCATGCTTGGGCGGAGACGACCGGCGCGCTGTGGTCTTCGCGCACAATGACCGTGAGGCCGTTGTCGAGGGTGGTGATGCTCGTGCCGGGTGGCAGCGAGGGGATCGTTTTGGTGGGAACGACGGGAATAGTTTTGGCGGTCATAAGGGAGGTGGAGAGGGCAGCGGCGAGAGTCGGCCGGATTCGGAGAGCGGAGCGTGGCTAAGCTTGGGCGGGGTTTGGTTGCGCCGGCTTCGGCGTCAGCTTGTGGGCGGGCAGAAACGGTTTTCGGAAAGCGTCGTCGAAGTCGTAGCCGCCCGCAAAATCCGCGGGCGAATCCGTCTCGGTTTTCCGGAGCAGGCGGGCTTCCACCATGTTGAACACGAGGTTGCCGAAGTCCCGGCAATCCGTGATCCCCCAATCCGCGAACACGGTCATGGTCATCGGGCCAAAGCCCTGTTGAGACAGAGCGAAGTGCCGGATGCCATCGAGCAATTCGCGGCCGGTGACGTGCTTTTCCGTTGGCGGCTGGCGGCCGACTTCCTTTGACAGGCTGCGGTGTTCCTTGTCCGAAATTTTCTGCGTGTAGTCCAGCGCCTCGCGAACGAAGAGGTAGGCGTCCCGCTGGTAACGGGGATCGGCGGCGAGGATTTGCTCCAAGGCCTCTTCAAATGTGATTTCTTGCATCTTATTTTTGCGCTGTTTCAGCCGGCGCCGGCATCAAGTGTCCCGCCCGATAAACCTTCACCGCGAACCCGACGAGCAGCAACCCCAGCACCGCGCAGAGGACCCATTGCTCTTGTTTCGTCAGGCGATTCACGCCCCGCAATGTAGCGGGGCAAACTCGGTGCCGCAACAGCACAAACTCAAGAGGAAACCCCGGTGGGGTCAGCATAATGTGGCCAAAATCATTCTGACCCATCATTCCGACCTGACTTCTTTCCGCCACTGACTGGAGCTATCCCACATCCTGCTCCAAACCGCGCCACCAAACCAACCAATCCAAAACGCGGCCAGTTTGGGCTGCCGCTGATTTCAAACAAAGCTTTCCCCGCACTATGTTTCCGGCATAATCCGACTCCGCAATCGGGTCGCGCTGTCTGACGACCCCAAACCAAATGAAAACCATTTCAACCATGCACAACATTTCCGACTGGGCTCCGCTCGTTCTCGCCGCTTTGACCGCCATTTGTCTGGCGGGCAGCGCCGCGCAGACCCCGCACGGCGCACAAATCACCAAAGCCGCCTTTGGCAAACTGCCCGACGGCACGGCGGTGGAGCTTTTCACGCTGCGCAACGTCGCGGGCGCGGAGGCGTGCATCTGCAATTACGGCGGCATCGTCACGTCGCTCAAGGTGCGCGATCGCAACGGCAAGTTCGGCGACGTGGTCCTGGGCTACGACAATTTGGCCAGTTACATCAAAGCCAGCCCGCACTTTGGGTGCATCACCGGGCGTTACGCCAATCGCATCGCCAAGGGGCGCTTCACGCTGGACGGCAAAGAATACAAGCTCGCGGTGAACAACGGCCCGAATCATTTGCACGGCGGGCTCAAGGGTTTTGACAAGAAAGTCTGGGCGGCGAAGATCATCCAGGGTGCGACCGGCTCGGCGTTGGAATTGAAATACACCAGCAAGGACGGCGAGGAAGGTTATCCCGGCAGCCTGAGCGTCACGGCGGTTTACGCGCTCACCGAGGACAACGCCCTGTGGCTCGATTACACGGCCACGACGGACAAGGCCACCGTCTGCAATCTCACGCAACATTCCTATTTCAACCTGGCCGGCACGGGCGACGTGCTGGATCACGAGGTCACGATTTTCGCGGACAAGTTCACGCCGGTGGACGCGGACATGATCCCGACCGGGGAATTGCGCTCGCTCGACGGCAGCCCGTTGGATTTCCGGCAGGCGCAGAAAATCGGGGCGCGGATCAACTCGGAAGATGACCAAGTCAAACTCGGCGGCGGCTACGACCATAATTACATCCTGAGCAAACCCGCCCGGCTACTCGGTCTCGCTGCGCGCGTCACCGAAGCCACCAGCGGTCGGGTGATGGAAGTGCTCACGACCGAACCGGGCGTGCAGTTCTACACGGGCAATTTCCTCGACGGCAGTATCACCGGCAAAGGCGGCTGGACTTACCAAAAGCGCAACGGCTGCTGTTTCGAGCCGGGCCACTTCCCGGATTCGCCGAACCAGCCGAACTTTCCGTCCACGGTGCTGCGGCCGGGGCAAACCTACAAGAACATGATTGTTTACAAGTTTTCAGTCCAATAACTCCAACAACCCTCTACCGACATGAAACCAATTCTCCTCCGTCCCCTGCTTCTCTCGCTCGCGCTTGCCCTCGGCCTCTCCGGTTGCGGCAACAAAGAAACTCCGCCTCCCGCCGGTGGCGGCGCCGCGCCCGGCAAGAAACTCAAGCTCGCCTTCGTCTCCAACAACGCGTCGAGCTTTTGGACCATCGCCCGCGCGGGCACGGCGGACGCGGTGAAGGAGTTGCCCAATGTGGAGGTGGATTTCCGCATTCCGTCCTCCGGCGGCTCCGCCGAGCAGCAGCAGATTCTCGACGACTTGGTCGCCAAGGGCATTGACGGCATCGCGGTCAGCCCGATTGATCCGGCGAACCAAACCGACTTTCTGAACAAGATCGCGGGCCAGACGCTGCTGATTTGCCACGACAGCGACGCGCCTGCCAGCAAGCGGGTTTGTTACATTGGCACGGACAACACCGCCGCAGGCGTGGAAGCGGGCCGAATGATCAAGGAGGCGTTGCCCAACGGCGGCAAGATCATGCTCTTCGTGGGCACGCTCGACGCGCAGAACGCGAAGGAGCGGCACGCCGGCATCAAGCAGGAGTTGCAAGGGTCAAAGATCGAAGTTCTGGACGTGCGCACCGACGAAACCGACCGCGTCCGCGCGCAGAAAAACGTTGAGGACACGCTGGTGAAATATCCCGACGTGGCTTGCCTCGTGGGCCTTTGGAGCTACAACGGCCCGGCCATCCTGAATGCGGTAAAAAGTTCTGGTAAAGTCGGCCAGGTGAAAATCGTATGTTTCGATGAGGAGGACGAAGTGCTGACCGGCGTGGCGGCGGGGCAGATTTACGGCACGGTGGTTCAGCAGCCTTACGAATTCGGCAAGCAAGCGATCGCCCGCATGGCGAAGTATCTCGGTGGCGACAAAACCGCGCTGGCCGGTGGCAAGCAAATCGTCCCGACCCTGAGCATCAAGAAGGATGGCGTGGCAGAATTCTCGGCCAAACTCAAGAAGCAGTTGGGGAAGTAACGCCCGCCGCGCGGCTCGGCGAACGACAAAACGGCCTGCTGCGAAAGACGCAATGCCGAGTCGAAAGTCCGCTTCAGGAAGGCCAAGTATAAGACCAAAAACCTTGGCGGAAGTCGCCCAACTTGCGCGGGAAGGCGACCGCCCGGTGCCTCAGAGTTTTCGCCGTGCCGTCGTTGCCGCACCCCAAATCTGATTCAATCTTGCGAAACGCTCCGCCCCCAGGTCGGGTTCTTGCTGGACCATCCGTTCGCCAATTTCGAGGCGAGCGCCAGCGGCGTCGCCGCCGGGACGGAACCCCGCCGCCTTCACCACGTCCTCAAACTTGCGCTCCTTCGTCTCCGGCGCTTTCAACTTTGCCCGGTGGCCTGGAGCGCCGCGCTGAGTTTGGCTGCCTCCACCCGCAGGTGGTGCCGCTGCGAGTTGGGGACGACGCGCGCTCCGGGGGCAAGGTCCAATTGCCCCTGCGCGCCTCCCGTTTTTTGTTTTGCCCCCGTGCGCTGCGCCCGCACAATGCGCCCGCATTATGAGCCGCGCCATTTTTCTCGACCGGGACGGGACGATCATCAAGGAGAAGGAATATCTCTGCGATCCGGCCCAGGTGGAGGTCTTCCCCGAAGCGCCCGCCGCCTTGAAGCGTCTGGCGGACGCGGGATTCCAACTGTTCATCGTCACCAACCAATCCGGCGTGGGGCGCGGCTATTTCCCGCTGGCCGCCGTGGACCAAGTCAACGCCCGGATGCTCCAGGAGTTGACGCCGCGCGGTGTGAGTTTTCAGAAAATTTACCTAGCCCCCGAAGCGCCGGACCAACCGAGTCGCGGTCGCAAACCCTCGCCGCAATTCTTGTTCGATGCGCGGGATGAATTCGGCGTGGACCTGGCGCGCAGCTTCATGATCGGAGACAAGCTGATTGACGTGGAGTGCGGCTGGAACGCCGGGGTGCAGCACAGCCTCCTCGTCCGTACGGGCTACGGCACCAAATGGGAGCGCGCCGCGGCTGACCGGTTCGGCGCCGCGATGGTGGTGGATAATCTGGCGGCAGCGGCGGACTGGATTTTGCGGGTGGCGTGAAGCCGCAACCAGGCATCGGGCGGGTACATTTCCCCTAAACCGGTGCGGGCGCAGCGGTAGTGGCCCGGGCGTCTCGCCGGGGTGTTTCGATTCGCCCGGGCGAGACGCCCGGGCCACTACCCGGTTCAGGGGGAGGATACCTTCGACTGAATGCTGCGGTTAAACCAGCCGCGTTCTGCTGCTGGGCGATCATTCCGCCGTTCTCAGAGCCCATTCAACACATCCACCAACTGGCGCAGCCGGCCATAGTCGCGGCGGTTGAAACCGAAGGCGATCCGCTGTAAGCCCAGCCCGTCATTATCCTCGCGTTCTTCGGGCGTCGGTTCGATGCGTTTGATCGGCAGGCCGATGATGAGGTCGGCAAAGTCCTCGTTCAATGCTTCCAGCGCCGTGTCCGTGGGCGCGTTCTTGAGGCGGATGATGAAGAGGTCCTTGACGAAACGCGTCGAGTGGAAGTTGCGATAGAACCGCGTGATGATCTTCACCGCCTCGTCGGCGTTGTCGGTGATACGATACAGGTTGAGGTCCTCGGGCGAGATCAACTGGTCGCGCAACAGGTGTTCGCGCACCTGTTTGTCCCACGTCTTCCAATAGGTCCCGCCCGGTTTGTCCACGAGCACGAGCGGCATGAGCTGGCTCTTGCCGGTCTGCATGAGGGTGATGGCTTCGTAACCCTCATCCATCGTGCCGAACCCGCCGGGGAAGAGCACGATCGCGTCCGAGTGGCGGATGAACGTGAGCTTGCGGGTGAAGAAATACTTGAACGTGACGAGCTTCTTGTCCTGCGCGATGACGGGGTTCGCGCCCTGTTCCCACGGCAGCCGGATGTTCGCGCCGAAACTGTTTTCCGCGCCCGCGCCTTCGTGGCCTGCCTGCATGATGCCCGGGCCGGCACCGGTGATGACCATCCAGCCCGCCTGCACAATTTTGCGCCCGAACTCGACGGCTTGTTGATATTCGAGTTTGTTTGGCGTCGTGCGCGCGGAGCCAAAGATCGTCACCTTGCGCTTGTTCGCGTAGGGCGCAAAGAGCCGGTAGGCATAGCGCAGTTCGCGCACCGCAGTCTGGATGACCCGCACGTCGCCGGTGTCTTTCACGTCCACCAAAAGCTTGAGGGCATTTTCAATGATGTCCGCCACCGCGTCTTCGTTATTGCCGCCGCCCTTGAACGCGATGAGTTCTTCCACGCGACCACGCAACACCGGATCCACCGGGGTTCTTTCTGGTTTGCCATTCACGGGGCGGAGCATGTGGGAGGAAGCTCCAAATTCCAAGCCCTAGCGAAACCCCAAACCCCAAACTCCCACGGCGCCGCCAATGTGTGATCGGCGGCAGCAATTCTCATTTTGGCGGAGCGCGGCGTGGCGAAGACCAGCCGCAGCGCGTGGAGACAAGAAACCCCCAGGGCTTGTGCGGGCGGGCTGCGGTTGGTCGAGACGCCGCCGCCGCGCTTGTAGGTTGGCGGTGGTGCCTGTATCGGGCAGTCCTTGAGGACGCTTGCGGAGGGGGGCGGTTAAACCGGAGCCGCCGATGTGAGTCGGCGCTGACTTCTCGCAAGAAAACATGACGCGGACTCACGACCGCGGCTACGCGGTTTTTGGGATCCTCCTGACCCACAAGTAGGGGCGTTCCGCAAATCGGATTGAGGGAGTTCGCTGGAGCCCGGTGCCGCTTCGCGCCTTCCGACCCGCCGGGCTAATTTGCGGCACGCTCATACTGGTGGGTTAGGATGAGGTTCATGGGGGCGACCGGCCCACACCCGCCCCCCCCCTCGCTTGTAGGCCGGGTGACCTCACCCGGCGTCCCGGTCGGGCGCCATAGAGAATTTCTGGGCGACCACAGGGGGAACTTGATTAACGTGCGGCGCGCGGCCATGCTCGGCCCGTTCACATTGTAAAGAATTAACCATTTAACGACTCAACCAATCATGTCACAGCTCGCAGGAAAACTCGGGATCGTCTTCGGCGTCGCCAACAAACGCTCCATCGCCTGGGCCATCGCGCAGGCGTGGCACAAGCAGGGGGCGCAACTGGCCTTCACCTACCAGGGCGAACGCCTCAAGGAAAATGTCGAGGAACTGGTGGGCACGTTTGGCAGCGACACGCTGCTCATGCCCTGCGACGTGACGAATGATGACGACATTGCGAGCGTCTTCAAAACGGTCGGCGAAAAGTTTGGCAAGCTTCATCTGCTGCTTCATTCCGTCGCGTTTGCGCCCAAGGAAGCGCTCGAAGGTGAATTCGTGAATACGAGCCGCGAAGCGTTCCGCATCGCGCACGACGTGAGCGCGTATTCGCTCGTGGCGTTGTCGCGCGGGGCCGCACCGCTGATGACTGACGGCGGGAGCATCATCGCCATGAGCTACTACGGCGCGGAGAAAGTTGTGCCGCATTACAACGTCATGGGCGTGGCCAAAGCGGCGCTCGAAGCCAGCACGCGCTACCTCGCCTACGACCTCGGCCCGAAGAAAATCCGGGTCAACTGCATCAGCGCCGGCCCGATGAACACGCTGGCCGCCCGCGGCATTGCCGGTTTCACCGACATGATGAAGCATTACGCCGCGCACGCGCCGCTCAAGCGCAACGTGCTCCCCGAGGAACTCGGCGCCACCGGCACGTTTCTCGCCAGTGATGGCGCGGCGGCCATCACCGGGCAGGTCATATTCGTGGACAGCGGCTATCAGATCATGGGGATGTGACCGAAAGGAGTGTTCAGTTTTCAGTGCCAGCCCCATGACGTGAGGACGCGCGACTGAATCCTAAACACTGAATACTGACCGACAGCGACCGGACGCCCAAACCCCGGAAACACAAATGAGCGCCCGCAAGCCAGCTCTCGGCTTCATCTTCGTCACGCTCTTTCTCGACATCCTCGGGGTGGGGTTGATCATCCCGATTCTTCCGAAGCTGATCGAGCAACTTTCGGGCGGCAACGTCTCCGCCGCTTCGCACACGTTCGGCTGGCTTGCCTCGCTTTACTCGCTGATGCAATTCGGTTTCGCGCCGGTGCTGGGTAGTTTGTCGGATCGGTTTGGCCGGCGCGCGGTGATTCTCACGTCGCTGCTGGGCTCGGGGCTGGATTATCTGTTGCTCGCTTTCGCGCCCAGCCTGCCGTGGTTCTTTCTCGGACGCATCATCGCCGGCATCACAGGCGCGAACATCACCGCGGCGAACGCTTACATCGCCGACGTCAGTCCACCGGAAAAGCGCGCGGCCAATTTCGGCATGGTGGCGGCGGCGTTCGGGTTGGGCTTTATCGCGGGGCCGGCGCTGGGCGGGGTGCTGGGGCATATCAGTTTGCGGCTGCCGTTTCTCGTGGCGGCGGGGCTGACTTTGCTCAACTGGCTTTATGGTATGTTCGTGCTGCCGGAGTCATTACCGGTAGAGCAGCGGCGGGCGTTCGACTGGAAACGCGCAAATCCCATCGGCTCGTTCGTGGCGCTGCGGCGGCATTCGGAATTGCTCGGGCTGACAGAGACGTATTTTCTCATCAGCCTCGCGCACCAGGTTTTTCCAGCAACGTGGGTGCTTTACACCACCTATCGTTACGAATGGACGCCGAAGGAGGTCGGCCTGTCGCTGGCGCTGGTGGGGCTGATGGCGGCCATTGTGCAAGGCGGGTTGGCGCGGAAGATCATTCCCAAACTGGGCGAGCGCCGGTCCATTATCGTCGGGTTGTCGAACGCGACGGTGTTTCTCGCACTCTACGGACTGGCGTCGCAGGGCTGGATGATTTATGGGCTGCTGGTGATCGGATCGTTTGGCGGCATCGCCATGCCGGCGCTTCAAGGGCTGGTTTCGCGCTGCGTGCCGCTCAATGAACAGGGCGCAGTGCAAGGAGCGTTGGCGAGCCTCGCCAGTCTGGCGGGAATTCTCGGACCGCTGCTGGCCACGGGCTTGTTCGGTTACTTCATCAACGACAAAGCGCCCATCTACCTGCCGGGTGCGGCGTTTTTTGCGTCGTCGTTGCTGGTGCTTTTCGGGCTGCTGCTGGCTCTGCGGGCTTTCAAGAAAACTACGCCCGCCGCAACCGGCTGACGAAGGCCCCGTCCACGCTATCCGCGAACGGCAGGAGTTCCCGCTCGCGTTCGCATTTGAAGCCGTTGTGCTCGGCCAGAAACTGCTTCACGACCTCGGCGTTTTCTTCCGGCTCCAGGCTGCATGTGCTGTAAACCAAAATGCCGCCAGGTTTCAGCGCCACCGCCGCCTGGCGCAGCAAGGCGAGCTGCGCGGCGCGCAACCGTTCGATTTCCGGGGGCTGGATGCGCCAGCGCAAATCCGCGCGGCGGCGCATGACGCCGGTGTTGGAGCACGGGGCGTCCACGAGGATTTTGTCGAATGACGAATGAGGAATGACGGAGGGCGAGATCGCAACCGCTTCCACACAACTCACCCCCAAGCGCTCGCAGTTTGCGCGGATTAACTTCAGCCGATCCTCGAACAGGTCGCACGCGACGATCCGCGCTTCATTCCGCACCAGTTGTGCGATGAACGTGGACTTGCCACCGGGCGCGGCGCAGAGATCGAGAATCGCTTCGCCGGGTTGAGGATCAAGCGCGCGCCCGGCCAGCAGTGTGCCCGGGTCTTGAATGTAGAATCCGCCCTGGCGAAAGCTTTGCAGCGTGGGGAGCGGCGGGTGGGACTTCAACTCGAAGACCAGATTCTCATCGGTCCAGTCGTAGGTTTTGAAATCGTAGTCCACCCGCTCGGCGCGCCATTGCTCGATGAGCTGGGTCGCATTGGTGCGGAGCGTGTTGACGCGAGCGTAAGTTTTCGGCGCGGTGTTGTTCCACGCCAGCAATTGCGCGGCCCGCTCCGCGCCCCAGCGATTTTTCCAGCGGTCGTAGAGCCACTCCGGATGCGAGTGGCCGAGGGCGGGTTGCTGGATTTTCAGTTCAGCGAGGAGTCTTTTCGTTTCGTCGGCCTCGCGCAGGTAGCCGCGCAACACGGCGTTGATGAAGCCGGCTTGCGGGCCGAAACCGGCGCGCTTGGCCATCTCGACCGTTTCATTTACCGCCGCGTGATCCGGGATGCGGTCGAGCCAGAAAATCTGATAGAGGCCGAGCCGGAGCAAATCCTGGAGCGCGGGTTTTTGCGTGCGGCCCGGAGTTTTGCGGGCGATGAGCCAATCGAGTGTGGCCTGCCAGCGCACGGTTCCGAGTACGAGTTCGTGGCAAAGCCCGCGATCGGCGGGCGATAGTTGCCCGCTGGCGAGCGCCCGTTCGAGCAAAGTCTCGGTGAATTCACCGTTCGGTCGGCGTTGCCCCAGCACTTGGCTCGCAAATTGTCTTGGATTGTATCCGCTCAATGCGTTTAATGATGGCGAAATTGGCGGAAGAGGCGAGTACGAAGCGATCTTTATGAAAGAAGAACTTGAGAAAATAGCTGCGGCCGGAAAAATCGAAGGCCGGCATGTGGACTTGTTGCTGCAATTAATGGACAGCGGTTTTTGCATGCATCGAAGCTGGGGGTTCGGTCGCATCAAGACCGTGGACATGGTTTTTGCCCGCTTCACCATTGATTTTCCGAACAAGGCCGGCCACACGATGGACTTGGCGTTCGCCGCCGAATCGCTCAAGGCCATTCCCAAGAACCATATCCTCGCGCGCAAGGCCGCCGACCTCGAAGGGTTGCGCCAGATGGCGGCGCTCCATCACCTCGACCTGATCAAAGTGGTGATCGGAAGTTTTGGCGGAAAAGCGACGTTGGACCAGATTCAGCAGGCGCTCGTGCCCGATGTCATTAAGGATGACTGGAAGAAATGGTGGGAACAAGCCAAGCGCGAGATGAAAAAGGACGGCCACTTTGTGGTGCCGCTCAAGAAAGCCGAACCCGTCATTTACCAATCCCAGGAAACCTCGCTGCAAGAACGGTTGCTGGCCGACTTCCGCGTGGCCAAGGGATTGAAGGCGCGCGTGGCGGTGACGGCGGAAATTGTCAAGAACGCGGACGACCTGACCGACAAGGTGGCCCTGGCGAATGAAATCATCGCAGCCCTCAACGTGGATCTCGGCACTTATCTCCGCACCCAAACCGCCGTGGCGTTGGAAGGGTCTTTTGCGCGCGAAGATTTGCGGGCGATGGCGGGGGTGGCGCCGATCCTGGGCGAAATCTCGGCGAACCTAATCTGGGCGCAGGATACGAAGTTCAATGTGCTGATGGAGGCCTTGCCCGCCGCCAAGCATCGGCGTGCGCTCGAAGCGTTCAAAGTCATCCAACCGGAGCGCTGGCAGGAAGTGGTGCGCCTAGCGTTGAACAGCGTGACGGCCCGGCTCTGTCGTGAGTTTGCGGATCTACTCGTGCAGGAAGGTCATGGCGCGGCCTTGAAGGAAACTCTCACGCGACTGATCAGCCAGCACTTGGCCAGCAGCGAATTGCTTTTATGGCTGGCCAAGGAGCGCGGCGAAGCGTCCGTGGTCCCACTCGGGCCGGAAGTGTTCCGCGCCATGCTGACGTCCATGGAGCGCGACCAGTTCAATGAGAAACATTCCAACAAACTCCGCGAATTCATCATCAGCGATCACGACTTGATCGCTGACCTGACCGCCACCGCGGACATTGACGTGATTAAGGACCTCACACGAGCGTTGCAACTCTCGCCCGTGTTTGACGACATGGACAAGCGATCGCTCTTAGCGCGCTTGGTCAAGTGCCACCCGGCCGTGCAATCGCTGGTGACGGGCGACCAAGCCAAGCAGGACGCCGTCCTGCACGTCTCTTGGGATAGTCTGGAGCGCCGCAACGCTGAGTACCGCGAACTGGTGGACAAGAAAATCCCCGCCAACTCGGCGGAAATCGGCGTCGCCCGTAGCTACGGCGACCTCAGCGAAAACCACGAATTCAAGGCCGCCAAGGAAATGCAAGGCATCCTCAAGCGCCGCAAAGCCGAACTGGAAGTAATGCTCTCCCGTGCCCGGGGCACGGATTTCTCCAACGCCCGCACCGACGTCGTCAGCATTGGCACGATCGTTCACGCCGCTGATGTGGCGACCGGCAAAACTGAAATTTTCACGGTGCTGGGCGCTTGGGATTTTGACGCCGAGAAGGGCATCATCAGCTACCTCACGCCCGTCGGCCAAGCCTTGCTCAACCGCAAAGTGGGCGACGAAGTGGAGGCGGAGGTGGGCGGCGAGCGCCATCGCCACCGCATCGAAAAGATCGAGCCTTACAAGACCGCGTAAGGGAAGCGCCGAGCACCGCCTCGGCGCGTTTCTGAAGTCCGACTTTTCACTAACTTGCCGAGGCGGTGACGGCGCTCCGAGCCTACGTCTTCCCGCCGTAGCTCACGTAGTCATCCACATCCAGCAGCTCAAACCAGGAGGCCACGTCCGCACGCTTGGGCGCAACTTTTTTGTGAAGCTCGTTGAAGTAGTCGCGTGAGTCAGGGTTATTTGGCCCCCGGCGCTCTTGCCAGGCGGACCACGTTTCGATTTCCGCTCCGGTGCGCGGATGCTTCGCATGAGTTTCAATCCACTTGAGGATGTCGCCATCGCCTTTGCCCGCGGCGAGCTGTTTCTTCAGGGCGTTCGCGTCCACGCCCGCGAAGTCGATGAACTCTTCGTCCAGCGGGCAGGCGTATTTGTATTCGCCAATGGTGCCCGCCAACAGCGCGCGGCCCTTATCCAACATGCGCGGGAGGATTACGTAGCCGCCGAGCCGCACGCGCGGACTGCGGGGAGCTTGTTTCGTCAGATCAGGAGTATTGGTGGCCATAAGTTTTCGATTTCACGCCACGCAGCCAGCGGTATGCCGGTTGCGGGCGGGCGGAGGCTTGCACGGGCTGGGCGGAAGCGCAAGGTTGCGTGCCCAGAATCATTTCCCGCCGTAAGTAATGCCCTTCCGGGCGGCTTGCGTTCGGATCGCTGCGGTCACCTGATCATCAAAGGAATCGGCCTTGCCCGCCGCCGGCTTCTTGCGTTCGGCGGCGAGGTAGTCGTCGCGCTCCCGGTTCAATTTGAGAATCTTCGCCTGCAAGTCCGCGCGCTCCTTTTGTTTCTTCTCGATGGCTTGCTGCACTTCCACGGCGTCGAGCTTCTGCCATTCGGCGGGCAGTTGATCTTTCTTCACTTCGCTGACTTTGATTTTTCCGGCGGCCAGCGAGTCGAGCAATTCGCCATCGCCCTGCACGGACTTGCCTGATCGCGCGTTGAACGACAACCGGTCCGCGACCACCGCCGCCGGGGCGGCTTCCGACGCGGCTTGCTTCGCGGCGACCATGAGGCGCGCTGGCGCGAGGCCGTAAGCAACCAGCGTCGCCCCGACTTTGCGATTCAACTCCGCCAGTTCCGCGTCCATCGGAGTCGCGATGGCCACCATGCCCCCTTCCTGCGCGATGGCGGCGTAGTTGCCTTCGCTCAGCTTGGCAATTTCCTTCCAGACCGGCGCCGTTTCGGGAATGTTGCCGCACTGCACAGTGTTGATGATCAAATCCTTTTTCATCGCCGCCTGGCAAATCTCCGGATACTTCGGCGCGTTGACGTAATCCATGTGCGGCGGCGCGTCGCCCACCAGAAAAATAATTTTCAAGACGCTGCGGTCGTTGCTCCATGCCAGCTTGGTGACGGCCTCGTTCAAGGCCTCGTTCACGGACTCCGGCGTGTCCCCGCCGCCGCCGGCCGAAAAGCCGCGCAGGTTCGCATAGACGGCGTCAATGTCGTTCGTCAGGTCGAAGGACTTCACCACGTAGGCATCGCCACGGTCGCGATAGCCGATGAGGCCCAGGCGTAACTCGGGCGTGGGTTTGGCGCTGACCATCTCGTTGGCGATGGCCCAAATCTTCTGCTTCGCGCCCTCGATGAGGCCGGACATCGAGCCGGTGGTGTCGAGCACGAAGCAAACTTCCATCCGCGGGCGGGCGGCTTTGGTTTGGGGCTTTTCAGTTTTGTCGGCAGCGAAGCCTTGCCCGGCGAGCACAGCCGCGACACAGACGGGTAGAATTCGGAAGATCGTCATTTTCATAATCAGTTCATGTTTTCGGTCACGAGCGTTGGACGGGGTGGCCGGCGAAAGCCTCCCAAAAAATTTCTGGTTCTTTCCCGCCCGCCGCAGTTTAAGCTCTGCGCGCATGAACGAGCTTGAGAAGCAAATCGCTGTTGTCACCGGCGCGGGCCGGGGGATCGGTCGCGCCATCGCGTTGAAATTTGCCGCCGCCGGCGCAGACGTGGTCTGCCTTTCCCGCACGGCGGAGAATTCCGAAAAAGTCGCCGCCGAGGTCCGCGCTTTGGGCCGGCGGGCCTGGGCGCACGCCGTGGACGTGGCGGACGCGGCTGCCGTGGCCACCGCCGCCGTGAAAATTTTGGCCAACTGTGGCAAGGTGGACGTGCTGGTGAACAACGCCGGCGTCACTCGCGACGGTTTGATCATGCGGATGGGCGAGGCGGATTGGGACGCGGTGCTGGACACGAATCTCAAGGGGGCGTTCCTCGTCACGAAGGCGTTCAGCCGCGCGATGCTCAAGGCGCGCGCCGGCCGCATCATCAACATTACGTCGGTCATCGGCCTGATTGGCAACGCCGGCCAGTGCAATTACGCCGCGAGCAAGGCGGGCTTGATCGGCTTCACCCAGTCGTGCGCGAAGGAACTGGCCTCGCGCTGCATCACCGTCAACGCGATCGCGCCCGGCTTCATCGAGACGGACATGACCGCCGAATTAAAGGAAGACATGAAGGCGGCGTTGCTGAAGCAGATTCCACTGGGCTGCCTTGGCTCGGGGGACGACATCGCGGGCGTGGCATTGTTTCTGGCCAGCCCGGCAGCTCGTTACATCACGGGTCAGGTTTTGACCGTGGACGGCGGCATGGTGATGTAGGGAAAGGGTTTCCCAATCTGAATTTTCGGCCTGAAAATTGTCAGGCCTTGCCGAACCCAGATTAAGCTGAAGCGAAAGCGCAAGATTAAGACGGGGGCGGTCGAAAAAAAATTCCGATTCAGGGCTTGACGCTTGCCGCGTCCGCGCCTAAACACACACAGCAAAACGAACACTAAACCGGAGAACAACTATGGCCGAAAAAAGTATTGAACAACGCGTAAAAGAAATCATCGTCGAACAACTAGGCGTCACCGCCGATCAGGTAACGCCGGAGGCCAAGTTCATTGAAGACCTTGGCGCGGATTCCTTGGACATCGTCGAACTGGTGATGGCACTGGAAGAGGAATTCGGCAACGAAATCCCCGACGACCAGGCGGAAAAGCTCCTCACGGTTGGCGACGTCGTCAAATACATCGACGAAACGCACCAGAAGTAATTGCGATGGGATAGATTTCGGGGCGGTTTCGGCTGCGCACAGCTTGAGCTGCCCCGTTTCATTTTATGCCGAGCAACTGGACGGAGCGCAGAGTGGTCATCACCGGCTTGGGAGTCGTTACCCCGCTGGGTCATGACTTGGACTCGTTTTGGAGCAAGCTCCTCAACGGCGAGTGCGGCATTGACCAGATCACCGCATTTGACCCCACGGCGTTCGACACCAAGATCGCCGGGCAGGTTAAGCCTTTCGATCTTGCGCCCGCGTTCCCCTCGCCCAAGGAAATCCGCCGCACGGACCGGTATTCGCAATTTGGCATTTATGCGGCCTGGCGCGCGTTGCTGGATTCCGGGGCCGACTTGAACCGGCTGAATGGCGACGAGATCGGGTGCATCATCGGCTCGGGCATCGGCGGCCTTGAAACCACGACCACGCAGCTTAAATTGCTTCTCGAGCGCGGCCCCGGACGGCTCTCGCCGTTCATGATTCCGATGCTAATTGGCAACATGGCCTCCGGCCTGTTCTCCATGTACCATGGTTTGCGCGGCCCCAACTTCGCCACCTGTTCCGCCTGCGCCACGGCCAACCACGCGCTCGGCGAGGCTTGGCGGACCATCAAGATGGGCGAGGCCGTGATGATGTTCGCCGGCGGCGCCGAAGCGCCCATCGTGCCCATCGGCATCGGCGGCTTTTGCGCCATGAAAGCCATGAGTACGCGCAACGACGATCCCACACACGCCTCGCGTCCGTTCGACAAGGAACGGGATGGCTTCGTCATGGGCGAAGGCGCGGGGGTAATGGTTCTCGAAGAGCTGGAACACGCGAAACACCGCGGCGCGAAAATTTATTGCGAAGTCACCGGCTACGGCAACACCGCCGACGCGCACCATCTCACCGCCCCGTCCCCCGGCGGCGAAGGCGCAGCCCGCTGCATGAAGATGGCGCTCCGCAACGGCGGGTTGAACCCCGAGGACATCTCCTACATCAACGCCCATGGCACCTCGACGCCCCAAGGCGACGTGTGCGAAACGCGCGCGATCAAGACCGTCTTCGGCGACCGCGCGAAGAGCATCGCCGTCAGTTCCACCAAAGGCGCAACCGGCCACATGCTCGGCGCGGCGGGCGCCGTGGAAATGACCGTCTGCGCCCTCGCCATCAAACACAGCATCGTGCCGCCGACCATCAATCTGAACGTGCCCGATCCCGATTGTGACTTGGATTACGTTCCGAACACCGCCCGCCAGATGCCGGTGAACGCCGTCCTCAACAACTCCTTCGGCTTCGGCGGCCACAATGCGTGCATCGCGGCGAGGAAGTTCGTCGGGTAGTACCAACCGGCTTCGACAAAATGAACGAAGCAACGCCTCTGAGCAGTGACCGAATTGGGGCGGGGGCGATGCTGCGAGTGCTGGTGGTTGTAGCGATCAGTTTCTCCGCAGTGGCAATTGGATTGTTTCTAAGTCCGCCAATGGCAACTCATCGTCACGCGCATGCGACCTTCAATAAAGCACGAGCAACTATAGACCCCGAGGCTTTAAGAAAATGGGCGGTTGAACAGGCGGCTCTCCATCCGAGTGGAGGGCCGCTAAAAAAGCAGGAAATCCTGAAGGCGGTGCTCGACCTAGAGCCTCAACTGCCAGACGTGACGGTTTCTTCCGCAACCGCGAATGATAACCAACCTTACGCCGTTGTCATTTGGGGAGGAGGGTTTTTTCATTGGGGAATGTTTGTCGGCGCTCGGAATTATCAATTGCCTCACGACCCTGCAGCGTTTCAGGACCTTCAGTGGGTTTCAGGAATCTATTTCAGGCACGACTAGCACATGAACTTCCTCCCCCTGATTGAATCGAAGCGTGAAGGACGAACGCTCTCGCCCAAACAGATTCAGGACTTGGTGCATGAGTTCACAGCGGGGACGATTCCCGATTACCAACTCGCCGCGTTCCTCATGGCGGTCTTCTTCCGCGGCCTGACCACCGAGGAAACCACCGTGCTCACGCTCGCCATGCGCGATTCCGGTGACGTGTTGAAATTTCCGAAAGACCCGCGCCCGCTCGTGGACAAACATTCCACCGGCGGCGTCGGCGATAAGGTTTCGCTCCCGCTCGCGCCGTTGCTGGCTTGCCTCGGCTTCCGCGTGCCGATGATTTCCGGGCGCGGCCTCGGCATCACCGGCGGCACGCTCGACAAGCTCGACTCCATCCCCGGCTTCCAGACCCTTTTGCCCGCCGGACGGATCACCGAAATCGTGCAGGAGGTCGGCTGCGTGATCTGCGGCCAGACCGATCGCATGGTGCCCGCCGACAAAAAACTCTACGCGTTGCGGGACGTGACTGGGACGGTGCCGAGCATCCCGCTGATCGTCGCTTCGATCCTGTCCAAGAAACTCGCCGAAAGTCTCGATGCGCTCGTGCTGGACGTGAAGTTCGGCTGCGCCGCGTTCATGCAGACGAAAGCGGAGGCCCGCAAACTGGCGAAGGCCATGGTCGCCCTCGGCAATGAATGCGGCGTGAACACGCGCGCCATCTTGACGGACATGAATACGCCCTTGGGCCGCGCGGCTGGCAATTGGTTGGAGGTTAAGGAAAGCGTGGCGTGTCTTGAGCGTAGGACAGGCGTGCCGCCGGTCCCACGAGCAGACGACCTCCGTGAACTCGTCCGGACTTTCGCTGCGCACTTGCTTGTGCAAACGGGCAAAGCCAAGTCCCTCGCCGCGGCCCATAAACAGACCGAGGATTGCTTGAACTCCGGCGCTCCTCGCCGCAAGTGGGACGAAATGATCGTCGCGCAGGGTGCAAATCTTGACGCCTTCAATCAAAAGCTCGCCCGCGCTCACACCGCGCCCGTCGTGCGGGAGTTGAAAGCGGATAAATTGGGGCGCGTCTCCAAGTGCGACGCGCGCCTGATCGGTGAGGTCATCCGCGATCTCGGCGCGGGACGACTGACGAAGGAGTCCGCGATCAACTACGACGTGGGTGTGGACCAGCTCGCCAAACCAGGCGAACCGGTCAAAGCAGGGGCAACCCTCGTCCGCATTCATGCTGCGAACCGAGCCCAAGGAGACGCCGCCTGCGCCCGGCTCACAGCCGCTTTTGCGGTGTCCGTCCGACCGCCGCAAACGCCCCCGTTGATCTCGGAAGTCATCACGCTTTAGCGAGTGAAGCGGCGGCCTCCGCTTCTCTGCCACGCGGGTGAAACCGGAGAAAGTCACCGCACGTAAACCGAAGCCCGCCGCCCCGGAGCGAGCGGATGGCCGAATCGAGGTTGCGATTTCGGCTGCGTCCGTCAGAATCTCAGAAGGTTGTTCCGATGGACACAGGTCAAAAGACTTCCAGTCTGCCGGGCGCGATCGTTTTCGCCGACGGGGCGGGAGGCTCGCGAGCGCGTTCCCAGTTTCCTGGACAATTTCAGAACGAAATGATGGGGATGGCCGGACAAGGCCTGGCTTGGATATTTCACCATCATCGGTCTGAGCGCCGGTTTGGGACCGGCTATTCGCGCCCCCAACCCCCAACCCCGGTCGCAGACCAGCGCTCCATTCGGTTGCGGTTGCGTGCGGAGTGTGAAGTATCCGGGCCAGATGTTCATCTCGACCGACCCCTACCAAGACACGGGTGAATCCAAAACCAAACCACTTATGCTGGTATCCGAAAACGATTCTCAGACGCTGGTGTTGTTCCGCCTCGGCGAGCAGCGTTACGCGCTGAGCTTGGGCGCAGTCGAGCGCGTCATTCGCGCCGTGGCGGTGACGCCGGTGCCGGAAGCGCCGGCGTACGTGCTCGGCTTGATCAACATGGCGGGACAACTTCTACCCGTGTTCAGCCTCCGTCGTTGTCTGGGTTTACCGGAGCAACCCGTCCGACCGGAAAACCAATTCGTGATCGCCCGCACGGCGCGATTGACGGTGGCCATCGTGGTGGATGAGGTGCAAACGATGAGCGCGCTTTCCGTCCGGCAGACCGTGACGGTGGCGGAGGCATTGCCGGAAGGGGAATACCGCGTCGAGGGCCTGATGAAGCTCGATGGCGACATTGTTCTTATCTACGACCTGGACAAACTCATCAGCCAGGCGGATCAGGAGCGGCTACTCCAGGTGCAGGCGGCGGCGGCAAAAACGGAGGTGACGGAAACTTGAGTGCGACTCAACCCATTTCCGATCTGCTGCTGCAGAAGGTGAGCGAGCGCATCGAGGCTCGCACCGGCCTGCATTTTTCTCCCACGCGCTTTGCCGATTTGAAACGCGGCCTGACACAAGCCGCCCACGAAGCCGGTTGGCTCAATGCCCACGGCTACGTCGAATCCCTGCTCACCCGCGACCTGCACGCCGCCGACTTGGAGACTTTGGCCGGCACGCTGACCATCGGCGAAACCCATTTCTTCCGAGACCCGCGCACCTTTGAATTTCTCGAAACGAAGCTGCTGCCCGAGTTGATTGCCAGCCGGCGCGCGGAAAGCCGGCGGTTGCGCATCTGGAGCGCCGGCTGCGCGAGTGGCGAGGAGGCGTACTCGATTGCCATCCTGCTGCACCGGCTCATCCCGGACTTGACCGAGTGGAACATCACCATCCTGGCGACGGACATCAATCCGAAGGTGTTGGCCCGGGCCGCCGCCGGGAGCTATTAGGATTGGTCGTTTCGCGACACGCCCGCCTGGGTGCGGCCCCGCTACTTTCTCCCCCATTCGGCGGGCCGCTACGAAATCCAGCCCTGGCTCAAGCGCAGGGTGACTTTCGCCCACTTGAACCTGGTGGATGACGACTATCCGTCGCTCCTGACCAACACGAACGCGATGGACCTGATCCTCTGCCGCAACGTGCTGCTTTATTTCGCGCCGGGCCGGATTCTCGAAGTGGTCCAACGGTTTCATCGCGCTTTGCTGGACGACGGCCAGCTTGTGTTGGGCCCGGTCGAAGCCAGCCAGATCAACTTTCCAGATCTGCTTTCCGTTCCTTCGCCGGGCGTGGCGCTTTTTCAAAAACGCGGCAGTGTCCCAGACACCGAGCTCCCGGCTCCGACCGTGGAAGCCCCGGCGCGCCCCGTGGAGCCACAGGTTGCCCGCGTTCGCCGACCTACCGTTTCCGTCGCGTCGGCCTCCGTCTCCCGCGATCCGCAATCCTTGTTTGCCGCCGGACGCTACCGGGAAGCGCGCGCTGCTGCTGGCCGAAACCGCCCGCCATCCCCAAGCGGCAATCGGCAAGCGGCAAGCGGCAATCCTCCTGGCTCAATGCCACGCGAATCTCGGGGAACTGGCTGAGGCTTTGGTCTGGTGCGAACGCGCGCTGGCCGCAGCGAAGACCGATCCGGTCGTGCATTTCCTGCACGCCAGCATCCTTCAGGAATTTCATCGCGACGATGAGGCGTTGCAGGCGTTGCGCAAGGTTCTGTTCCTGGATCCCAACCATGTGCTGGCGCATTTTACCATGGCGAATCTCCACCGTCGCTGCAACCGGAAGCCGGCGGCGGCCAAGCACTTCGCCAATGCCCGCAAGCTCCTGGCCCACCGGGACGGCCGTGAAGCGCTGCCACAATCCGGCGGCTTGACGGTCAGTCAGTTGAACGCAATCCTCTCCGCAACGGCGAGCCTGTCCGAGAACGAAACCTCCTCAACACATGGATAATCCACGGGCCGAAAGTACCGATGCAGTTAGATCAACGGCCATTGCTGACCGGGCAATGGCCGATGCCAGTGTGCTCCTGGCGCGGGCCAAAGTTCTGGCCCGGGAAAATCTCAAGCCCAGCCAAAGCGACGCCGATACCCTCGAAGTGCTTGAATTCGGCCTGAGTAATGAATCCTACGCGTTCGAGCTGGCGCATGTCCGCGAGGTCGTGCCGCTGATCGAGTTGACCCCGCTGCCGCGCGTGCCGCCGCACATTCTGGGCGTCACCCACGCCCACGGGCAGATTATCGCGGTGGTGGACCTCCGAAGAATTTTCAACCTGCCGGAGCGCGGTTTGTTGAATTCGTGGCAGATGATCGTGCTGCAATCCGCCACGATGGAATTTGCCGTTTTGGCGGAGCGCATCGTCGGCGTCCGGCGGCTGCCGATTGCCGGATTGCAGGCGTCGTTGCCGACCCTGACCGATGTGCGGGCGGCGTACCTGAAGGGTCTCGCCCCGGACGGAACCGTGGTCCTGTCCGCCGCGCGGCTGCTGGCAGACCCGCAACTGATGGTGCAACAGCATGCGTAGCTTCGCCCTCGAACTTCAGCCGCGCCGCAGGGCGCTGGACTGCGCGAGCGGAGCGCCGGTCTGTGACCGGCTTTGCGTGCCGCTGGTTGGCCGCGTCCACACCCGCACAGCCTGGCATGGGGCGGCTCTCATTAACCCGATCTCCGAAACTGGAATGGGAGCAGCAGGCCAGGCAATGGTAGCGCAGGCTTCCCAGCCTGCAGTATCGCGGGTTTCCAAACCTGCGAGCGCTGGGACAATTCCCGCCGCCCCGAATCGTCGAGGCCCTGCCGACTGGGAAGTCGGCGATACAGCAGGTTCGGAAACCTGCGCTACAAGGAACGGCGGTTCCACCTCGGAATTCGTGATTAACACCTCGCTTCAGCGAGGTGTGGGCGAGGGCGACGGAGTCAAAACCGTTTCAACGGTTTCGACGCGCTGGGGAAAACCGTTCAAACGGTTTTCCGCTCCTCCGCCCAGCCACACCGCGGTGAACCGCGGTGTTAATGAGAGGGGCTGTGAAAGTTCCGCGCTGAAACGCCGTGTTAATGACATCCCCTGTGTAATTTTCGGGCGAGTAGCGCCCAAATTAGAAACCAAATCAAACCTATGAAAAAACTAACCTTGGGTGCCCGACTCGGACTGTCCTTCGGCGCCTTGATTGTGTTGATATCCGTGTTTGGCGGCCTGGCCATCTGGCGCATCAAACTGGCGGCGGGCCTCGCGGATCACGTGGCCATCGAGC
>CAIKLQ010000833.1 GCA_903828255.1 uncultured Verrucomicrobiota bacterium | reverse complement strand
TTCGAGCCAAAACGTCAGCGCCAGTTGCACGATCAAGGAAGCGAGCGGCACGAGAAACAGGCTTTTCATGGACAGCTTTTCCAGCAATGCGCCGCCGATGAAATACGCCAGCGCGGCGGTGGCCGCCCAAACGACGTTGTAAAGGCCGACGAGATGTTGGAGGCGCACCCGGGATTCGTTCTCGCTCACCAGCGCCTCGAGCGTCGGCCAGGTCAACGTCATGCCGAGCACCGTGGCGAGCATCAAAAGGATTTGACCGGGCGCCGAGGTGACCCACAGACCGTTGGCGAGCGCCAGCGCCATCAGGCCGAAGCCAAGCTTCAGCGCGAGAAAATAGCCGTGCCGCTGCGCGAACCGCCCGCCCCACCACGAGCCGACCATGCAGACGAGCCCGCTCAGCGCCGCGAGGATGAGATTGGCCTGATTGCCAAACTCAAACCGCTCGTGCATGAAAAAGTAGAAATAGTAGAAATAGAGAACCGTGGCGAAGGAGTTGAGTCCTTCGATGACGAAGTAACCGTTCTTGAGCTGGCGTGTTGACATTCAGGCGTCCCGTTTGGGAGCGCGGATTGAACCCGAAACGGCAGCCTTTCTCAATGCGCAATCCGCGCCAGCCAACTGGAGATTTCCGCGATCGCCTGCCGGCAATACCACTTCACCGCGGCGGACATCGGCGGCTGGAGTTCGTCCAGTTCCGCGCTGGCGCACCAGCGAATGTCATGGTGCTCCTCGACCGCCAGCGTCGTCGCGCCGCTCCGGGGCCGTGCCCAGTAAATCATCCCGATGTGTTCGTGGGTGGCGTTGATGCGATGGATGTCGAGAAAGCGCGGCGCGATGAGTGCGCGAGTGCCCGGTTCGGTCGTGGGCGGGCGCTCGCCGAGCAACTCGACTTCCAGCCCGCTCTCCTCACGCGCCTCGCGCAACGCCGCCTGCTCCGGGTCTTCATCCAGTTCGATGTGCCCGCCGAGCGGCAGCCACTTGTCGAGCTTGCGATGGTGAATGAGCAGGATCTTGCCGTCGTGGACGACGAAGATCGCGACGGTGAAATCAATTTTCTCGTGAATGTGAGCCATGCCCGGCGAAGCGTAGGTGACGAGTTGCTTTCCACGCAATGACGAAGCGGGCTGCGGCCAATTGGGCTAGACGGGGTTACTGGACAAGTACCCGGTAGAAGCGGGCTGCATTGGTCGCCGAATCGGTGATCTGAATTGTGCCGCCGTAACTGTAGGGTCGGTACAAAGTTTGCCATGTCACGGGCGGCAGGAGATTCGTCGCGTATTGAATGGTGTAATAGGCCTGGGCTTGGGCGGAGAAACTGAACTGGAACGTGTTGTTGGTGACGATGGCGGACTCCAGAACGGGCTGGACCAGCGGGAGGACGTGGACCAGCAGATTCGTGGAGACGCCGCCCGGATTGTCGAAGTTGTAGGCGGTGAACGTCACCGTGTAATCACCCGGATTCGTCCAGGTGTGGGCGGCGAAGAATCCTTGGTTGGTCAAAACCATTCCATCGCCAAAATCCCAATCAATGCGAGTTGCGCGCCCCGAGATTAGCCCATACAAACCAGCCAGGTGATTGATCAAACTGGACTGCGGCGGCGCGAACACGAGCGTAGGCATCTGAATGGCCACCGACAGAGGGCCGACGAGATTCGCATCCACCACTTCATCGCAACCAATCGAGGGCGGATTGGCCCACGATTCGCCGTCATTGTCCGTGCCGCTCGCGTAAAGGGAGTTGCCCGCGCCGCGACATGGCGAAACAGCGGGTAGATGAAAAGCATCGTCCAAGTACTTCGGGGAAGCCAAGATATTGCCGGTGGCTGGGCTCGAGAAACTGGACGTGCAGCAGTACGCGTAATCTGGTGGAGTGGGGTAATAGTCGGCGGACGAGAAAAACGGGCCGCGATAATTGCCAATCACAATACTGTTCCGCGTCCTCCCGTAATACGTGCCTGCACCCACGCTACCACAGTAATTGTTCTGGACGACACAGTTGTTGAGGAACGCGTAGTAAGCCCCGCCACCAGTCGTGGCGACGTTACCGATCAGAATGCTATTCCGCAGCGCTCCGTAGGCCACGCCAGCGCCGTTCACGGCCGCGTTGTTCGTCAACAGGCAGTTGGATACCAGCGCGTTCGACGACGTGCCCCAAACACCCCCGCCGCTTTGCAGAGTAGCGACATCGGCGGCTGCCCGCGTCGCTCCGTTGCGGAGGGTGAAGCCGCTCAACAGCGCGCCATTCGTCAGCCACGC
>CAIKLQ010000832.1 GCA_903828255.1 uncultured Verrucomicrobiota bacterium | reverse complement strand
GGTTGGGCGCGGGTCGGGATTTTTGAGCGCGACTTGCCAGTGCCGATTTTCAGTTCAGATAACCCCATGAACAACGTCCCTTTTCCCCGCCTCCTGGTTGCGGCCAGGTTGTCAATGCTCGGGCTGGTCCGCAGCGGGAGCCGCAGGCTTGCGGCGTGGACGTCAGCACGGCGCTGCCCACCGAATGGAATGTCGAGACCGGGAAGAACGGGCGGTGGCAGCCGCCGGTGACTGGGTTGGCGGCTCGATGGCGGTGGGGACATTCACCGGCTCTCAAACCCAATACATGGAGGCTTCGACCTCCGCGATGAGGCGGTTAATGTCCGCCGGGAAGACGTGGCCGATGGTGCCGATGCGGAACGAGTCAATGTTCGTGACCTTGCCAGGGTAGATGACGAAGCCGCGCGTCTTTAGTTGGTCGTAGAATTTCAGGAACGAATACTCCGGATGCTGGGGCGAGTGGAAGCCCGTGATGATCGGGCTGTGGAGTTCGTGCGGCAGGAGGCAGCGAAAGCTCAGGCGCTCCATGCCGTGGACCAGCCGGCGCTGGTTTTCGTGATAGCGGGCATGACGCGCCGCCACGCCGCCTTCCTCGGCTAACTCTTTCATGGCTTGGGCAAACGCGCGGACGACGTGGGTCGGGCTGGTGAAGCGCCATTTGCCATGACCTTTTTCCATACCCTGCCATTGGTCATAAAGATCCAGCGAGAGCGACCGGGCGCGGCCCTGGCATTTCGCGAGTTCCTCCCGGCGGGCAATCACAAACCCGAAGCCGGGCACGCCTTGGATGCACTTGTTCGCCGAGGAGACGAGGAAATCAATCCCCAGTTCCGCCAGGTCCAGCGGAATGCCCCCGAAGGCGCTCATCGAATCCACGAGGAAAATTTTCCCGTGCTGTTTCACGCGGTGCGCGATCGCGGCGAGCGGATTGAGCATCCCGGTGGTCGTCTCGCTATGCACGCAAACGACATGCGTGATGGCGGAATCGTTGGCCAGCGCGGCTTCGAGTTTTCCCAGGTCGGGCGGGGCGAGTTCCCCGCTGTCATGGATGACGGTGTTGATCTTGAGCGTTTGGGCGATGCGCCCGAGGCGGTTGCCGTATTCGCCATTGGCGAGGACGAGGAGTTTTCCATCTTGCGGCACCGTCGCGCCGATCATGGCCTCGACCGAAAACGTGCCACTGCCTTGCATGAGAACCGCCGTGTAGGCTTCCGGCTTCGTGGCGCTGGCGAGTTTGACTAGGCCATCGCGGATGGGCGTGACGATGCCGAGATTGTAGTCGTCGTCCCACGTACACCAATCCCGCAACATGGCGGCTCGCACCGTGGGGCTGGTGGAAAGTGGTCCCGGCGTGAGCAGCAGGTAGGGATTCTGCCAGTCGAAATGCGGGGCTTGATCGGTGGGTGCGGTGGCGATGTTTTGCATAGTTGCGCTGAGTGATAATGCAAAGTCGCGGTCGGGAGTGCAAGCCGCCCGGTTTGGCAGTTTGGCAGGTGCGAGTGACGGGTCGGTGTTTTTTGTAGCGGCAGGAGTCCTCGCCTGTCGTAGCAATGGCATCCTGCCGCCCGGATAGGACGACCGCCTGGCCGGAAACCCAGTTGGCATTTCAACGATTCCGACAAGCGCGAGTCTTGCCTGTCGGGCTGGAAGCTCGGCTCTGACGCCGGTCGGGATGCCTGCCACCAATCCGATCGCCGTTAGTATTGTTTTGACCTGCGGGCAGCAGCGCAGTAATCCGTCATCCGCACATGAAAGCCAATCGGCCAATCGCATCAAGAGGCATACCCATGAACCACAAAATCAATCGCCGGGAGTTTCTCAATGCCGCGTCGGTAGCCGGCGCCGGGCTGGCGCTCGGGTTTCCAACCAGCACGCGTGGCGCTGCCGACGTTGCAAAACCCGCTATGCTAGGCGGCCCGAAGGCCCACGCGGGCGGGTTTCCGGGGTGGCCGGTTTTCGATCAGACTGAGGAGCAGGCTTTGTTGGACACGCTGCGCAGCGGGCATTGGTTCCGTGGCAGCGGCAGCACCGTGGCTAAGTTCGAGGAGGAATTCGCAAAACTCACCGGGGCCAAGCATTGTCTCGCCACGTCCGGGGGCACGACCGCGCTTTGCGCCGCGCTCGGCGCGCTGGACATCGGCCCGGGCGACGAGGTGATCATCCCGCCCTACACCTTCGTCGCCACCTACAACGTCGTGGTGCTGAATTATGCGCTGCCCGTGTTCGTGGATTCGGACCTCGAGAGTTTCCAGATTGACGCGAACAAGATCGAGGCGGCCATCACGCCGGCCACCAAAGCGATCCTGCCGGTGCATATCGGCGGTTCGCCAGCGGACCTCGACAAAATCCTGGAGGTTGGCGGCAAGCACAAGCTTCCCGTTGTGGAAGACGCCTGTCAGGCCCATCTCGCCGAGTGGCGCGGACGCAAGGTCGGCACATGGGGATTGGCGGGCTGCTTCAGTTTTCAAGCCAGCAAGAACTTGAATTCCGGCGAAGGCGGCGCGGTGCTCACGAACGACGAGCAGTTCGCCAACCGCTGCTGCAACTTCCATTATCAAGGCCGCGGCAAGCCGGTGAGCGGCGGTAGCCTCGCCTATTCCGGCACGCGCGGCTCGAACCTGCGGCTCTCGGAATTCCAAGGCAGCCTGCTCATGGCCCAGATGTCGCGCGTCATCGAGCAGACCAACCGCCGCACTGAAAACGCGAATTACCTGACCAAATTGCTGAACGAAATTCCGGGCATCAAGCCGGCGAAACTTTACGAAGGCGTCACCCGCAGCGCGTATCACCTCTATATGTTCCGCTACGACAAAACGCGATTCGCGGAACTTGGACGCGCCAAATTCATGGAGGCAATGGGCCGGGAAGGCGTGCCGTGCTCCGGCGGCTACGGCCAACTGAACAAAGACGATTACGTGTCCGCCCTCGCCCGGAACAAGCACTACCTGAAAATCTACGGCGAGCCACGGATGCAGCAATGGCTCGAACAAAACCGCCAATGCCCGCAAAACGAGAAGCTCTGCGGCGAAGCCGTGTGGTTCACCCAAAACATGCTGCTCGGCCCGCGGGAAGACATGGAGCACATCGCCGAAGCCGTCCGCAAGATTCAGCAACACGCGGGCGAACTGGTGAGGAAATAACCCGCTTGCAACCGGTTACAGACGTCCCGCAGCACGTTTGGGTCGAGGAGTAGTCTCACCTTCCCTTCCGAAGACGCCGCATCCTCGCTTCGTCATCGGCAATCCAGGTCTGGATTTGCTCGCGACTGAATTCCCGTGGCGGCGGGAGTTGCCCCACCTCGATCCGCAACCGGACGGCAAGGTAAAGGAAAAGCTCTTCCTGCTGTTGCGCCGGCAGGGGATCGGCGGCACGCGACCATTTCACGATGCGAAGATACATCCGCTGCTGCTGGTGCGATGATGGGCCACTCGCCCACCGGTTTTCCCTGCTACGGCATTTTCAACCTGAAGAATTGCTGCCCGGTTGCGTTCGTCACCATGAGGAAGTTCGTAGTCAAAGGGCCGGTGAAAGGCAGCCACGGCCCCGTGGCCAGATTCGTCGTCGCCCACATCTCCGGTTGACCGGTCTGCCCGGCCAACGCCGGCCACGAGAGCGCGAAGTTCGAGCCGAAGGGCGCAAGGCCGAGTACCACCACCGGGACTTCCGCTGACACTGGCAGCGCCGTGGCATAACGCGTGAACGCGAAGCCCGCTCCCGTCGTGGCGTTCACCGACAGCAGGTCCGCCGGGTCGGCTGCGAGCGCAAAGCCAGCGCGCAGGTAGTAAGTGGTGATCGGTTGACCGCTGGGATTCGTGAGCGAGAGCCACGTCTGGTCGGGCACGGCCAGCGCCGCGTAATTCGGCCAGTTGGCGTCGTAGTAAACCGGCTGCCGCCAGAATGTGCCGAGGTCTGAACCCATCCACCAGCAATGCCAGGTGTTCGTCATGGAAATGACCTTCACCACGGAAGTCGGTTGCGCGCTGGTGGCCGGGGTGAAAGCGAGGAAAAGCAGCAGCGGCAGAAGCAGGGCCAAGCCAGCGCGACCGATGAGAACCGTCCCCAGCCCGGCTGGGCGGAAGAGAATAGCCCAGCGTCTCAAAGCTGGGAGCGTCGGTCGGATGCGATCAAGCGCCGTCAGGGACGACAGCGGTTTTTCCGATCCCGTTCTTTCGTCTCTGATGAGATTCGCGTCGCCAAACGGGCCGCGAACCCGGCGTCGAAACGCTGGGCTATTCTCGCTCGTCCCGGCGGGACTGGGGACCGGAAGCGGCTGAGTAGTCGCGCCAGTGTCCGGGAGTGCGGCGGTCCTCCGCCGCAGCCTTGCGCGCGGAAGCCGCGGCGCCGTTCCCCAGAACACAACTGACGGCCCGGTTGAAAAAGCGGTGAGCGGCTGTCTGAAAGCCAATCCAGTGAGGGCGCTGGGCCTACAACACGAGTGAATTCCCCGAGAGTCTTTGTAGGCCGCGGGGGCTCACGCGGCGTTTCAAACGAGTCTTCAAACAGACATCACGGTGCGCCGAACGATTGAGGACCGGAAATTGATTGCGAAAGTTTGCGAGCCAAGGGAACTGGCGAATCGCGTCGTGTTTCTGCCGTTGCCATGAGGCGGATTGCGGTGGGTTCGGTTGGGCGACCCGAGGTGAATGGGAAACACGGTGGCGTGTGTCCCGCTTTGTGACCCAAAACTCACCAAGCAAAATTCCTAAAAAAACATGTTGCGTGGCGCTTGTTCTCTGCTAGATTCCGCGTCCGCTTTCCCCGTTGGGATCGCGAAAAGACTTTAAGCGGTTTAACAAACAATTGTTCTTTGTATGACTGGACAACGCATTCGAATTCGACTCAAGGCCTTTGACCATCGCGTCATTGACCAGTCGGCGCGTGAAATCGCCGACACCGTCAAGCGCACCGGTGCGCGCGTCGCCGGGCCGATCCCGTTGCCCACGCGGATCGAGCGGTTCACGGTGCTTCGTTCCCCCCATTGCGACAAGAAATCCCAGGAAACCTTCGAGCAACGCACCCACAAGCGGCTCATTGACATCCTCGACCCCACCGCCAAGACCGTGGACGAGTTGAAGAAACTCAACCTGCCCGCAGGCGTGGACATCACCATCAAGATTTGACCAGCGATGAAACAGAACCGGAATAATGGAGTGTTGAGTTTTGGGAGGTTTGAACTCCAGCGACGCATATCTCCATCACTCCAGCAACCCAATTTTTGATATGCCTTTAGGATTACTCGGAAAGAAACTCGGTCACACGCGGGTCTATGATGCCAGCGGAGTTCTGCACCCCGTCACGGTCGTGCTCGCCGGCCCGAATTACGTGATGCAAGTCAAAACCCAAGCCAGCAAGGACGGCTACAACGCCGTGCAGCTCGGTTTCGACGATCAGAAGGAACAGCGCCTCACCAAGCCGCTGCTCGGCCACATCAAGAAGTTCAACGGCAAAGCGGTCAAGCGCATCAAGGAATTCCGCAACTTCTCCAAGGAAGTAAAACCTGGCGACACCGTGGGCGCGACGCTGTTTGTGCCCGGCGATTTTGTGGACGCCATCGGCGTGACGAAGGGCCAGGGTTTCGAGGGCGTAGTCAAACGCCACCATTTTAGCGGCGGCGATTCGACGCACGGCGCGAAGGGCTTTCATCGGCGCAACGGCGCGATCGGCCAGCGTTTGTTTCCCGGCACGGTCATGCGCGGCATGAGAATGCCCGGCCACATGGGCCAGGTTCAGCGCACGGCGCAGAACTTGGAAATCATCCAGGTGCATGAAGCGGACAATCTTTTGCTGATCAAGGGTTCCTGCCCCGGCGCGGAGGGCGATTACGTGATCATCCGCGAATCCAAGAAACGTCCGAAGGGTTGGGTGCGGCCGGTGTCTGTCTCGACGAGCAAGAAAGCCGCGAAGGCGGCGGCGGCGAAGGCGGCGACAACGACAGCGGCTCCAGCTAAAAAGTAGCGAGGCGTTGAACTGGGGCAACACAAGAACGGCAACCAATGAAAATTTCAGTCAAAAACACTCAAGGTCAGGATCAGGGCGAACTCGAAGTGAAGTTCGAACTGATCGAAAATGGCAAGGGCACGCAAGCAGTCCACGACACGGTGGTCGCGTATCGCGCGGCCCAGCGCAGTGGCACCGCCTGCACGAAAACCGTCGGCGACGTTTCCGGCTCGAACAAGAAACCGTGGCGGCAAAAGGGCACGGGTCGCGCCCGCGCCGGATCGAATCAGTCCCCGTTGTGGCCGGGCGGCGGTGTCGTCTTCGGACCGAAGCCGCGCGATTTCGCCAAGAAGGTCAATGTGAAAACCCGCCAACTGGCGCTGCGCAAGGCGTTGAGCGAGCGACTGAAGGCGGGCGACGTGGTGGTGGTGGACGACTTCAAGGTCGCTTCCCCCAAGACGAAAGAATTTATCGGCACGCTTGCGGCGCTCCAATTGAAGGAAGGCACAACGCTGATCGTCGCCGCCGCTGACAAGAACCTCCTACTGGCTTCGCGCAATGTCCCCAACGTGGCGCTGACGACTAGCGAATCGCTCAACACTTACGACGTGCTCCGGCCCGACAAACTCGTTTTCACGCGCAGTTCATTTGAAAAAATCGAAGCGCGGCTTACGAAGGATTAACCGCGTCACGTTTTTACGCTTTACCGAACATGAACTCATTTGAAGTGATCAAAACCGTCCGGCTGACGGAAAAAGGCACCCGGCAAGCCAGCCAAGTGGTGCGGACGTTCGAGCGCGACAGGACTGGCAAGCCAGTTCTTGACGACAAGGGAAAACCGAAATCCCAAGAACGCCCGCTTAATCAATACACCGTCGTAGCCGATCGGCGTGCGACCAAGCCTCAAATTCGCACTGCTGTGGAGGAACTCTTCAAGGTCAAGGTTACCAAAGTGAACACATTGAACGTGCGCGGCAAATTTCGCCGGCAACGCACCAGCCAAGCGGGCCAAACCCCCGACTGGAAAAAGGCGATCGTGACCCTGAAGAAGGGCGACAAGATCGTCTTGACTTAGACCGGGTTGGAAAAGCTCCAGTCGCAGGGTCTCTGCGCTGCTATCATCCGCAGCGCGGTTTTTTCGTTTCGGGTTGGAAGGGAGTGGGCATTGTCACCAGAAAGTTACTTTCCCGACACGCTGTATTCGTCTGGAACATCTATTGCTTTTAGGTGTCGCGCGAAAAAATTACGCAGCATGGTGACCCGCGTCGTGCCTGATGTTAATCACCGTGAGCAAAAAACAACTGAATCGAAACTGAACAATTATGAAACCCGTTAAGAATATGAAAACAATCGTCAAGAAATCGGTCGCACCCGCCGTTGCCCGGCAGGAAGCTTCGGTTCCCAAGCCCGCCGCGCCAAGCGTTGCCAAGCCGGCAATCCAAACCGCCGCTCCCGCGGTGCCCGCTGTGCCGGTAGTGGCTCGACAAGAAACCCCGACCATCAAGCCCATCGCTGCGGTGCGTCCAGTCACCGTCATCGAGGCCAAAATTGATGTCGGGTTCGGCAACCATCTGTTTGTGCGCGGGCAGGGTGCCGGTTTGTCGTGGGAACGCGGCACGCCGTTGACCTGTGTCGGGCCGGACACTTGGCGACTGGCGATAGAGGCGTCGGATCGCCTGAAGTTCAAATTGCTGCTCAATGACCGCGTCTGGGCGAGCGGCGAAGATGTCGTGGCATCGCCCGGCAAGCAGGTGGAAGTGAAGCCGGCGTTCTCAGAATAACGAGAACCTCAATCCGCTCGGTCCATTTCGGGGCAGGAGTTCGCGGATTGGATGCCTCGCTCCTCACCCCAATTTCGTAGCCGCCGACGTGAGTCGGCGAAATTCAACGGAGTGTCAGCGCGGACTCGCGTTCGCGGCTACGGTTCATTGTGAGAATTCGCCGAAGAAGCATTTCGCGATTTGAACCCCTGCACGGGTGCGTGCGCTATGGCGGGCGCGGCGGTAGTGGTCCGGGCGTCTCGCCTGTGCCGCTATCCCGTTCATGGAGAGGCGAGGCGGGACATTTACATTCCGAGGATTCTCACCCAACCGCAGCCTTGTTGTCTGGTGTCAGTCGCGCGACGTTCGGCGAGAAGTGCAAGATGCCGCGGCGGTAGTCGTTGATTCGCCAGCGAAGAAACGGCGAACATTTTGCCGTCGTGGCCTTGTTGCGGACCGGCCAATACGCCTTGAAGTCGCATTCGATGGCCTCCAGCGCGCGAATCCCCGAGCGGGCAAGCTTTCGCGCTAACTTCTTTTGGCCCGCCGCCAGCGCCTGTTGCCAGAGCATGATGTGGCACGATTGAGCGGCCATGCGAGCGGCTAGATCAAGTTCCGTCCGGAGCAATTGGCCGGCGGGCGTTCGTGGTTTTCCGCGTCGCATCGCCGCGCGTTGCGTTTCCACTTCGGTCAGAGCGGCACGGATTTTGGCGGCGGGAATGCGGGCGTAATACTTGAGACCGCTGCGGCAAAATAATTCCCGCGTGGGGGGCGGCGGGGCGGCGATGACGGCGCCAAACGGCGTTACGTTCGCTTCCTGATAGCCGAATTTCCGGTGCGCGAAACCGAGAGCAACCGCCGCTTTGGCGACCCGCCCGGTCGCATCGTGAAACACATCCCGGCTCAATACCGCCCTGAGCAACTTCTCGTCGCACGTCTTGCCGCACCAACTCACCGCTGCGCCAAGCAGGAAAGGGGCATAGCTCACCGCAAGCGGCTGGGGGTGACCGCCGTCGCCCCATTCCGTGTTCAGGTAACCCAGCGCGCCATGCTTGAGGCCCGCCTTCGCGCCCAAAATCAGATTCGCAAAACCGTTGTCGTGTCGCCCGATCAGCGTCATCCAGGTCGAAGTGCCCGGGCAGACATAGAACGGCACTTTGGATTTCGCGAACGTCGCCGCTTCTTTGTCGAACGGGTGATTTGCCTCGTAGCCCCAGTTCAAAGCAATCACGTTCGGAGTTCCGTCTTTAGGCGGCTTGGGCGATTTGCCGCGAAGATCGCCGGAAGGCGGAACTCCAAACGAATTCAGCTCGCGGATGAGCTCCGGGTGATGCAGAATGATGTCGCCCCAGAACATCATCCGCTGTCCGCGCCGGGAAACTTCGTCATGGATCTTCTTCAGGAAATCAACATAGACGCGGCCTTTGCCGCGCCGGGCGCAAAGCTCTTGGCTTTGACCGCGACCCAGGTCCCAGGTTTCATCGCAGCCGACGTTGAAGAACTGGCTGGAAAAGTTCGGCAGCAACTCGGCGTAAAGGTCGCGGATAAATGGGATCGTGCCGGGATGGTTCGGCGCGAGCGTGGTCGGGAAGCGGAGGAAGTCGCCGGTGGAGCCTTCGTAGGGTTCGGAAATCTCGGCGAGTTGGCGCAACGGCGGATGCTCCAGGAAGTAACGCAGGTGGCCGAAGGAATTTTGATTCGGCACCAGATCAATCCCGAGTTCACGACAGCGCGCGTCGAGCTTGCGGATTTCCGCCGGCGTCAACGCGCCCCAGCTTTGCCAGACGGACTTGTATTTCCGGTAGGCGAACGTGTGTTCGGTGTAGAGCTGGAACTCGTTGATCTTGAAGTCGGCGAGGTGTTCAACCAACTCCAGCAATGTCGCCAGCTTCGGCACGCGACCGCGTGAAACGTCGAGCATCACGCCGCGGCGTGCAAAATCCGGCCAGTCACGAATTCGCAGACAGGGAAGTTTACGTCCGTATTGCCGCCGCAGTTGCCGGAGCGTGGCCTCCGCCGCGCGCAAGCCGCCGGTTTCGCGGAACTCGATCCGCACGCCGCGCCGGTCAATGGTTAGCAAATAACCCTCAGCGTGATCTGGAGCCGACTCGCTTCGGATGGACTTCACCGCGGCAAGCGGATCAGCTTTGGTCCAGGTGAAGTTGCCGGGGCGCAACTTGACCGAACGCGGGCGGGGGAGAAGCGCTGGGGACTTCACGTCGCTAACTCAGTCACTGCTGAGCCGCAATCATTCCGCTATTCCTGGCGAAGTTGAACAAGCCGCCCGCATCCACGACCGGCCGCACGTCTCCGAGCGGTTTGAAGTGAAAAACTTTGCCTGTGGTTTTCACAGTCACCGTGGCGGCGTCGAGGTCCACCGTCACCACGTCACCGCTCTTGAGCGCGTCGCACAGGCGCTCGGTCATTTCACACGGATAAAGCTCGCCCGTGGCGACGCAGTTGCGGAAAAAAATGCGCGCGAAGCTCTCGGCCAGCACGATGCGGCACTTGGCCGAACCGAGCGCGATGGGCGCATGTTCACGCGAACTGCCGCAGCCGAAATTTCTTCCGCCCACTACGATCGGATATTCACTGTCGAGTTGGCCCTCCTCGACGTAGCGCGTGGGATAGAGCGATTTGGGCAGACCATCCAGCGCGTAGCTGCCGAGCTTCTCGTATTCCTCGGCGATGGTGGGCACGAGGTTCAGGTGTTGTGCGGAGATGATCTGATCGGTGTCAATGTTGTCGCGCACCACGTAAACCGGCCCGGTAAATATAGATTGCATGGCGACACTGTGCGAAGCGCCGGGCGGGTTTTCAATCAGATTTCGGCGGGCGAGTGCCGCAAGCCGCCGGCTTGCGCTCGAGCCGGAAACGTTTCAGGTTGGCGAAAGCCACCGTGGGGCTGTCCGGGTAGGTTGACAGTTTACCAGTAACCCAAACTGCAAATGGCCGACCGCCGCAGTCACGTAGAAACGGCAGCGGATTGCATGGAAAACGCGGCACGGGCCCGGAAGAATCGGCCTCGCAGGATGATTCGGGGATGCGCGATTTGGTTCGCCGTCCTGACATGGAACCTCCAGTTCAATACGACCTCAACCAATCTCCAACTCACGGCCGAGGGCTTGCGCTTGCGTGTGGCCCGAGCGCGGGGAACGAACGTGGTGGTGATTCTTGTTGCCACGAACCTGGTGAATTGGGAATCCCTCACGACCAATCTCCCAGTGTTCGGCTCGGGGGGGATTTATCGCGCGCTGCCGGATTGCGCCAGCGGAGATTGGAAATGGCGGTCACCGTGGCGGTAGGCCGCCTGCCTGCCGTAGCGCCGGGCTTCCCAGTCCGGTGGAAAAAGCGCTCCGACGTAATGGCCGCCTTAGCCAGCGGCAAGTGTTTCACTCCTGGCCGGGGTGCGGGTTTTACTGGCGGAGCGCTTTGAACCCCTGAACCGTGGCCGCCGACGTGAGTCGGCTCTAACTTCCCTGGAGTTCGGATGGAGCGGATTCACGTTCGTTACTGCGAGGATCATGGGGAGCTTTGACCTCCAACCGTGAACGCACATCGGGGTCATGAACCGGAGTGCGCCCGTTCCCGGGCGCAGCAACGACCAAATTTTGGCGCGGGAACAGAATCTCCAAAACCCCTGCGATCTCAGTGCCTGCTGTGCCCGAGGATGGGCACCCTCCGCGAGCTTTATGGGAAGGGTTTCGACTGAATGATTCCAGGTTAGAAACCGGCGCAACGCTTGTCCAACAACGCCGGGTTCACCGCCCCCAGCGCTGGACGAGCGGGTTCTTGAGCGCGGTGCTTGCCGCTTCGATTTCGGCATAACGCTGGTCGCCCGCGTGCAAATAGAACGGCAGGAAAGCCATCTTCTCGACGTAGGTGGAGCCAGCGTCCACCGGCAGAATCGGCCCGCGCTGATAATCGCTGAAAGGATAAACCCAGGCCCGCGTGAAATACGTCAGCGGCGTCCGCCAGAAGTGATGGTAGTAAAGGTAGAAGGCGGGCCGGTGCGTCGTGGCTTCGCCGCGCTCCGGGTTGAAGGCGAGCGAGGACTGGATGATTTCTCCGATGCCATAGTCCTCCCGCTCATTGGTCATGGCGAGCCAGGGCACGTCGTGATCCACGCGGGTGGCCCATTCGTCCTGCCAGTTTGGGCCATGCGCCGTCCGAACGGTGTGCAACTCGCCGGTCTTTTCTTTCCACACAAAGTTCGAGATCAGGTGCGAATCGAGCACGATCTCGCCATTGCGCACCGCCGAGGCGTTCAGCGAGTCGCGCACTTCCGTAATCGTCGTCACCTTCACGTAGGGCGTGTGGGCATAGAAGGAGTAGGTCACGGAGGCGCGCACTTGCGGGGTGCTATCGGGCATTCGGCCGCGGTTGGTGACGCGGAACATCAGCGGTCCGCGTGCCGCCACCGTCGTGTGCTCGGGCGGATTCCAGCCAAACGTGTGGCCCCACAGGCCATTGTCCGAAAAGGAATCGGGATTCCAATGGACCGCGAGACTGAGAGAATTACTGAGCCGCGGCACGGGCTTTTCTTTGCGCCCTTTCAAATCGAACGAGGCAATCTGGCCGCACTTGGCATCGAGCTTGACTACGAAGAAGTCGTTTTCCACCGTCGCGCCCACCGGCGGGCCGGTGACCGTGAGATCGCTCGCCGCTGGAGCGGTCGCCGCCGCCGCACTGTTGTCATAAACAAAAAGATAAGTCTGCGCGCCGTTCGCCGGGACGCTGGCTTGGAAAACCCCCTCCAGTGAGCGCGACGGATGTTGCAGATAATTCTGATTCGTCGTGCCCGGCGGCGTGCCGCGAAACTGTTGGGCGTTGAACGTCTGGACCGGGACGGGCGCAAGCTGATGCGAAGCGGCATCCACGGAAAACAACCGCAACTCGCGTTCGAGGTCCGCGCAATCTTCCGCCCGCACCGTGAGGGAGAATTCCACGGGTTCGCTTGCGCGCGTCAGGCCCGCACGTTCCAACAGCACCAGCGATTGATAGCGCCGCCAACCCTCTGGGCCGCCGCCAGTAACCGGGGCCTGCGCCGTGAATGACTTTTTGAGATTGTTCGTCGCTCCGGCGGCGGAAATTTCCGCCTCGATCTCCACCGATTCGCCGTTGTGCCAGAGCGACCGCGTCACGACCACCACGTTGGTTGCGCTCTTGCTCTTCTGTGTGATCCACCCGGATTGCACATGCGCGAAGCCATCCACGAACACGTAAAACGAATCCGAGTCCACGCCGTTGACGCGCACCTTCTGCACGGTGGCCGATTCGCCCTCCGTCCAGTTGCCCAGCGGAATCACGATCTCGTAGAGCGGATGCTTCACGGTGGGCGAAAGAAACGTGATCGTCTTAACCTGTTTCGGATCGTAGGGAATGTCATAGAGCACCTGGCCGTCCCCCACATCCACACCTTGCTCGACGGACTTGGCTGCTGCCGCGGAGGCCGTGCGAAGGGCAGCCAGGCTTGAGCCGAGGAGAAAAATCAGAACCAGAATTCTTTGCATAGGTTTTGCGTGCGTTACTTCTTCTCCTCGGTTTGTTTCTTGTGTCCGCTCACCGCGCCGACCACGCCTTCGTCGAAGGGCACGGTCAGGATCGGCATCACCCATTTTTCCGGCGTGCGGTCGTCTGTGGTCATCCACTCGCGGACGAGGAGCGGATGCGTCAGGAGTTTCTGCGTGCGTTCGAGGTCCTTGAACGGCTCGTCGCCTTTCGCCAGCCGGAAGGCCACCCAGGCGTTCTTCTCGTAATAGAAGCTGCCGGCGCGCACCGGCATCATGCGGGTGAAGTTCTGCCCGCCGAACGGATACACGTTGGGCCGCGCCCAATAAATCCATGGTCCGTTTTGCACGTAGAAATAGGGCTGCGTTTCACTGGGCGGCTGGCCGAAGCGATTGCCGTTTTCGCAGGCGAGCATGATGTTCGCGAAGCCGACGCCTTTCTCGCGATTGATGAAAGCCATCCACGGCGTGCGCGCCGGAATCTCCAGCGCGTGGGTCGGATGTTTGCGCGCCGTCTCGATCTTGAGGCTCTGGATTTTGCCGAGCGCGTCCTCCCACACGAATTCATTGAGCGTCGCGTGGTTGAAGACGATTTCCGAATTGCGCAGCGCCTGCACGAAAAGATCCTTGCCCACTTCCATGAACGACGACATGAGCACGTAGGGTTTGCCGGGATAAAACTCGTAGGTCACGTTGGCCGTGACGGAATCCATGTGGGGCAGCGGAGAGTAGCGCCGGGTGCGGTGCATCAACGGCCCAGTAATCTGATCGAAGACGGGCTTCTCCCAATCGCTGGCGTGGACCCAGGGCGTCGGCGGCGAATAGATGTCCGGATTCCAATGCACCGCCCCGTTGGATTCGAGTTTGTGCTCCAACAACACCGGCTCGCCCTCGCCCAAGATCGTGACTTGTTCAACCGAGCCGCTGTTGGTGGAGAGGAAGAACCGGTAATCGCGATTCTCGACCGTCTGGCTCAGGCCGCCGCCCGCGGTCACTTTCAAGTCCGTCGGCGCCCGCACGGCTTCGGCGTTCGGATTGGCATAAACGACTTGGTAGATTTTTTCCTGGTAGGGCTGCACATCTGCGAGGAACAGCAGCTCCACGCTGGTCGTGGCGTCGTAGCGGTGAACCAGTTCCTTCGTCTCAGGATCGCGCTCGGCGGAATTCAATAGCCGCTCGTCACGCCAAACCGTCACGGACTTGATTTGGCTGGGCGCGATCACGTAACCATCCGCGCC
>CAIKLQ010000831.1 GCA_903828255.1 uncultured Verrucomicrobiota bacterium | reverse complement strand
GCCGGAGGCCGGCGCTCCAATCTTGCGGTTCATGGCTCTGCTGCGCGTCCAATGTTGGAGGTCGACGCTGCCCATGAAACTTCCGCCCCGCCGACAGGTCTTGGAGTGCGCCAGCCCTCTGGCGCTTTTGGCCACCCACGACTTCCACAGCGCCAGAGGGCTGGCGCACTCCAGGACGCTGCCGCGCCTCATCCTCCGCCAGCACCATGCCGCGGCTCAGAGGTGCGATGTTGGTAACCACGTTCAGCGATCTCTGTCCTGCGCTCCCACCCCTTCCGAAAAGGAGCCCGAAGCCATTGCCGATAGCCACGCTACCCCAAAATCTTTTCAGCAGGCTCATGTTCACCAATTCCGCCGTTTGCGATCCTTGGGATCGGCCTTGCCCTGATCGCCCATCGGCAGCCGGCGATTGCCGCCCAGTTTGTAGCCGTCGAGCAAATTCGCCGCCTCCTCGGGAGAGAGCCCCACTTCCATCTCCCGGCCATCCTTCGGCAGGCCTTCCACCAAATCGCGAATTTCTTCGAGCGACATTCCGCTGCCTTGTTCGTCCTCCTCGCCGTCATCTCCGGGCGCGCCCGGCGGCATGTTCGGTTTCGGAATCTTTCCCTTCAACTCGTCCATCAATCCTTGCAGCCGCTTCTTCTGTTGCAGGCCGGACATCGCCATTTGCTGCATCTGACGCAAGCGATCCACGAGTTCGGCGATGGCGCGTTCGACGACCTCTGCGTTGTGCGTGGCATTCGTGTCTGCCGGATTCAACTCGACCGCGCTCTGAAAATCGCCCAACGACCGCCGCCATTTCAGCAACGTCTTCACATGCGCCTCCATCGCGCGCTGGACGGAACTGAGCGCTGCCCGAAGTTCCTTCTTCGCCCCGCGGCCACGCAAGTACGCCGCGACCATCTTCTGGACGTCCTCGCTCACGAGCGCTTCGGTGGCCTTCTCACTCGCGTCCGCCGCGGATTCCGTTGCTTTCACCCCACCCGAGGTGACGCCTTTGCCGGAAGGCCCTTTCTTGAGTTCCTCGGCCCCTTGCACGAACCGCACCTGGCCGGCGTTGTAAAGCGCAAAGGGCTGCACCGACTCATCCTGTTTGGCGAGCGCGGCCTGGAAAGCCGCTTCCGCTTCGGTGAGCTTGCCGGCGCGCAACTGCTGCGTGCCGAAGTTGTAAAATTCTCGCGCCGATACGGGCGCCGGGCTTGCGGCTGGCGGAATGGCTTTGGGAGTCGCGTTGGTCAAAGCGGAAGCGTCGAGAACCCCGAACATTCCCATCAGTGCCACCGCCGCCGCTGGCTGGAGTGGTGATCGGGAACTGGCGGGCGACGGGGCCGTGCTCGTCGCGAACTTCCCCCGCCGCGTGCCGATCAACGACTCCCCCACCATCAAGATCAACGCCAGCGCGATCGGCCAATGGTAGCGATCCACCCCGCGGGATTGCGCCCGTCCCGGCGTGCCCGGACCGTTGGTTTCCACCGCTTCGCGCACTTTCGCCAACCCCTCCCCCAAACGTCCGAGCGGCTGATAATGTCCCCGGGTCGCTTTCGCGATGGCGGTGAGCGTCACCTCGTCGAGCCGGCTGCGGACGACCTCGCCCTTCTCGTCGCGCACGAAATCAATATGTCCATCCGGCGTCACCGCGCGAATCTCCGCGCCCGCCGGGGTGCCGACGCCGAGGGTGTAAACCGTCACGCCGTCCTTCGCCAGCGCTTCCGCCTCGCGCACGCCGCTTTTCTCCAAGTCCTCGCCATCCGTGAGCAGCACCACCAACTTGCGCACACTTTTCTTCTCCATCGCGTGCTGAGCTTCGCGCAAGGCGCGACCGACGTCGGTGCCGCCGGTCGGAATGGTCCGCTCGTCCACGCCCAGCAGTGCGTCCTCAAACGCTCCGTAATCAAAAGTCAACGGGCATTGCAGAAACGCGCCCCCCGCGAACGCCACCAACCCGACGCGTCCGCTGCCGTGACGCTGGACGAAATCCAGGATCGAGAATTTCGCGCGTTGCAACCGGCTCGGGGCGATGTCCGTCGCCAACATGCTCCGCGAAGAATCCAGCACGAACATCACGTCCTCGCCCATCCATTCATCGCGGGATTGCAACTCGCCCCATTGCGGCCGGGCCAGCGCCACGCCGATCAACGCGACGACGGCCAGCAACAATAACTCCTTCAGCCCGCGTCGCGCTGGACTGTGCGAGCGCGTCAGCTCCGCAACAAAATGCGGCGACGCGACCCGCGCGATTTGTTTCCGCCGCGCCCGCGCCGCGTAGCGCTGCAACCAGAACAGCAAGATCGGTCCGACCACCGCCAGCCAAAGCCAGTGGGGTGATTCGAAGTGGGGGTAGGAGATGTTCATGGGGCGAAAGCGAATGACGAATGAAGAATGACGAATGGCGGGACGGGATACAGGCCGAGTCCAGGTGCCCATTCGTCATTCGTCATTCGGAACTTTCTCATGGCACCCTCCGATATCGCGTGTTGCTCAGCACGAGTTCCACCGCGAGCAATCCGAACGCCGCGAGCAACGGCCACTGGAACAGCGGATGGTACGTCGCGTTACGTCGAATCTTCACCTCGGTTTTCTCCAGCCGGTCAATGTGGTTGTAGATCGCCTGGAGTTCGCGGCGGTTCGTCGCCCGATACGAATTGGCGCGCGTCAGCATCGAGATCTTGTTGAGCACCGTGTAGTTGGCCGGCTGAAGCGTGAGGGTGGGCACCACGTTCCCGCCGGCATCCAACTGCAATTGACCGGTGGCCGGATCGAACTTGGGCAACTGACACGGCTGCTCGATGCCGATGCCAATGGTGTAAACTTTCGCGCCCAGCGCAGCGGCCAGTTGCGCCGCCGGCAGCGGATCAATCTCGCCTTTGTTGTTATCGCCGTCGGTCAAGAGGATGATGATCCGGCTCTTGCTGCCGGGGAGATCCTTCAGCCGCTTGGCGGACATCGCGAGCGCATCGCCGATGGCGGTGCCAAGTTCCTGCAAGCGACCCACATGCAGGCGTTGGAGATGCTCGATCAACCAATCGTGATTCAGCGTGAGCGGGCTGGCGAGATACGGCACGGCGGAAAACACCACCAGCCCGAGGCGATCGCTCGTCCGTTTGCGGATGAAATTCTCCATCACTTCGCGCGCGATGGAAAAGCGCGTCAGCCGCTCCCCGGGCCGGCTCATGTCGAGCGCCATCATGGACCACGAGAGATCGAGTGCGAGCATGATGTCCAGCCCGGCGGTCTCGGTTTGAATGTGGGTGTCCGCGAGCCGCGGCCCGGCCAGGGCGACGATCCCCAGCGCCACGGCCAGCAAACGGAGAAACAACATCACCCGCCCCACCGCCGCCCGTGCCTGCACTCCCGCCGCCCGCGCGATGTCAGCGCTGGAAAAACGCAACGCCGAGAGCTTGCCGAACCGGCCCCGCAGGAAGGCATACACCGGCAGCAGCGCCAGCAGGCCTAGCAGCAAGGGGTATTGAAATTCAAATTCGCCAGTCATCGGAAGATTCGAGATTCGGCTCGCGGGCAGACGCAAGCGGCGGGAAACGGAATCTGACTCAAACGCAGAGACGCAGAGATCGCGGAGAGACGCGGAGGGGAAACCGCCGAAGAAAACCTCATGGCCAGAACTGAGTTGCTCCCCAAGCTCTGTGTTTCTCCGCGCACTCTGCGTCTCTGCGTTGAATTGGTCATGGTGAAACCCCCTTCCCGGCGGTGGTCAACTGCGCGCGCCGCGCCTCCGCACGCTCGAACAACTCCAGCGCCTGGGCCACGGCGTTCAGCGGCGCGGCGGGCGGCGCCGGCGCAAATTTCTTCACGTCGCAGATCTCCAGAAATTTCACGAGGGCGGACGACAGTTCTACGCCAAGGGCTTCATTGCCGCCGACGAGCCGACAAAACTCGGTGGTGGTAAGTTCGCCCGCTGACAATCCGAAGGCGGCGACGAAATACCGGCGGAGGATTTGCGAAACCTCGCTGAGCAACGCCCCGCCCTCGCCTCGCCCTGCCAGCGCTTCGAGCGCGAGCCGCGCCCGGGTCTCCGGCGGCACTGGCGGCACTGGTTTTGGGCGTAACGCCAGCCACACAACCAACGCCACGACCAGCACAACAAGAACGCTACCGATGACGACCAGGCTGCCGTGCTGCTCCCAAAAAGTTGGCGGCAGCTCGGCGTAGGGCGGGTTCAGCTTGGGCGCGTCGTCCGAAGATTGCGCTGCCGCAGACAAGCAGCAGGCCATGACGAATATCGAATGACGAATGACGAATGGCAGTGCGGCGCAGATCCGCCCGCATGGGCGCGCCCCAGGAAACCATTCGTCATTCGTCATTCGACATTTCATCCCCGCCTCCTGCCGCGACGGATTTCGAAGAACCGTTGCAACGATGGGGCAAACGGTTCACTCGTGTTGAAGCGCAGCGTGTCCACGCCCGCGCGGTTCAAGGCGCGATCCAGTTCGTTCAGGCGATCATCATTCGTCTGGGCAAACCGCTCGCGCACCGAGCCGCGAGTGGAGTCCAGTTCCACCAACTCGCCCGTCTCGGCGTCCTCGATGGTGAGCAATCCCGCGTCGGGGAGTTCGTGTTCCCGCAAATCGTGCAGATGCAGACACACCAGATCGTGGCGCGTGTTGGTGAGGCCCAGTTCCTGGATGACGTCGCGGGGTTGAGTAGTGGCACGGGCGTCTCGCCTGTGCGGCGAGCGCGGTGAATCGAGAGGCAGGTCGGGATCTTTGAACCGCACAGGCGAGACGCCCGTGCCACTACTGCTGTGCAAGAAATCCGTCAGCAAAAACACAATCGCCCTGCGATGCATGACGTGGTTCAAGAAGGTCAACGCGGCGGTGATGTCCGTGCCGGTGCGACGCGGTTCATAGGCCAACATCTCGCGCACGAGCCGGAGGATGTGCCGCCGCCCTTTGCGCGGCGGGATAAAGAGTTCCACCTCATCCGTGAAGAGCAGCAGCGCGACCTTGTCGCCGTTACGCGCGGCGGAAATAGCCAGCGTGGCGGCGACTTCGGCGGCGAATTCCCGCTTGGTGCGCTGGCCCGAGCCAAACGCCGACGAGCCCGAAACGTCCACCGCGAGTACCATCGCCAGTTCCCGCTCCTCGCGATACCGCTTCACGAACGGCCGGCCCATGCGATGCGTGACGTTCCAGTCAATGTCCCGCACATCGTCGCCGGGCATGTATTCCCGCAATTCCTCGAAGTCCATGCCGCGCCCCTTGAAGTGGCTGAGATACCCGCCAACCATCACGTCGTTGACGAGGCGATTGGTGCGCACCTCAACACGGCGGACGGATTCAAGGAGTTCGGTGGGAGTCATGGCGGAATTTACGATTTACGAGTTGGTTTTGGGAAGCTAGGCCTTACTCGCATCCTTTGCGAAACGCGCTGTGGGTTGCCAGACGATCCATAGGTTTACTGGCGCGTAAATCGCAATTCGTAAATCGTAAATTTGCTTCACGGCACCGGCACTGCGTTGAACACTTTCTTCACAATCGAGTCCGTCGTGACGCCCTGCGCCTCGGCTTCGTAGGTTACGATGATCCGGTGGCGCAATACATCCGGGCCGATGCTTTTCACGTCCCCGGGCGTGACATAATCCCGCCCCTGCAACAGCGCCCACGCCTTGGCGGCGACGGTGAGAAAGATCGTGGCGCGGGGCGAGGCGCCGAACTGGATAAGGTGTTTCAGGTCCAGCTTGTAGTCCTCCGGTTTGCGGGTCGCGAAGACCACTTTGACGATGTAGTCGCGGATCTTGTCGTCCACATGGATTTGATCCACGAGTTTTCGCGTGGCGAGAATTTGGTCCAGCGTAACGACGGCTTTCACTTCCGTTTCCGCGCTGGTGAACGCCATGCGATCCAGAATCCGGCGCTCCTCCTCAATCGAAGGGTAATCCAGAATCACCTTGAACATGAAGCGATCCACCTGCGCCTCGGGCAACGGATACGTGCCCTCCTGATCAATCGGATTCTCCGTGGCGAGCACGAGGAAGGGCGAAGGCAGCTTCATCGTTTCGCCGCCGAGCGTGACCTGGCGCTCCTGCATGGCTTCGAGCAACGCCGATTGGACCTTGGCCGGCGCGCGATTGATTTCGTCGGCGAGCAGGAAGTTCGCGAAGACCGGGCCCTTCGTGACGCTGTATTTGCCGTCCTGCGGGTTGTAAATCAACGTACCGACGATGTCCGCGGGCAACAAGTCGGGCGTGAATTGGATGCGATGAAAGCTTGCCTGCACCGCGGCGGCGAGCGTACGGACGGAAAGCGTTTTGGCCAAGCCCGGTACGCCTTCGAGCAGCACATGACCGTTGGCCAGCAGGCCGACCAGAAGTCGCTCCACCAATTGTTCCTGGCCCACGATGACGCGGGCAATTTCTTCCCTCAACGTTTTGATCCAGGCCGACGTGGCCTGCACCTGTTCTTTCAACGGTGTGCTCATGTGGAATTTACTGTACGGATGACGCTGGAAGGAAACAAGCCCGCGCACAAGCCGCAGTGGCGAAAGGGAGAGTAGGCGGAGTTGACGCTTGGGGTTGAACCGACCGTGGTTGTCAGTTCCCAACGTCCCACTCCACCCCGCAGCAAACCGGACACCCACGAACTTACCAGCGTCATTGGCTGCTGCGCTGCGCCTAAAAGCGGGTGAGTCCGAAACCTATATTCTGGCTTCCTGCTCGTTCTCATCCTCGAAAGCCTGGCAAAATCAAGGTCGAGGTCGAGGTCGAGGAGGATCATCTGCCGGTCCTTTCCGGTTCGTGATATTCTCACCCACCCTTAATCGCACCCCGACGCAAACAATTGCTTTTCAACCGTCCGGGTCTGCGTTATTTCTGAGGCATGGCCGAGCGGCTACATGAGGGTGAAAAGGTGTTCCGCGGCATTCCGGTTTCCTCCGGAGTGAGCCGGGGCCGGATTCTTGTGCTCGACAAGCAGCGCCACGTCCACGCCCTGCGCACCTTGTCTGAGGACGAGGTGGCGGGCGAATTGAGCCGGTTCGAGCGCGCCTTGATGCAAACCCGCCATCAGTTGCATGAGGTGCAACGGCAACTCACCGAAAGCGTGGGCGCCGAACAGGGCAGCAACTTGGGCCGGATTTTCGACGCGCATCTCATGGTACTGGAAGACCCGATGCTCATTGACCCGGCGGTCAAGCTCATCCGCGATAACAAGCTCAACGCCGAGCAGGCCTTCCAGACGGCGGGCGAGAGCTACGTCGCGGCGCTGGACAAAGTGGACGACGAATATTTTCGCGAGCGCGCCGGCGATCTGCGGGACGTGATTTCCCGCGTGCTCAACCACCTCAGCGGCCGGACGGATGCCGTGGACCTGCGGCAACTCAAAGAGCCGACGATCATCATCGCGCATGATCTCACGCCGTCGAAGACCGCCCAGTTGGACCGGAAAATGGTACTGGGGTTTGCCACCGACGTGGGCAGCAAGACTTCGCACACCGCAACCCTCGCGCCCAAACTGCGCATTCCCGCAATCGTGGGGCTCAAGAACGCGAGTGAGCAACTCCAGTCCGGAGATTACGTGCTGCTCGACGGTTTTAACGGCGTCGTCATCCTTAACCCCACCGACCAGACGCTTTTTGAATACGGCCAATTGGAACGTCGGCAGGTCACGCTCGAAGAAAAAATTCGCGACGCGCTGACCCTGCCCGCGCTGACGCTCGACAACCACCGGGTTTTCATTTCCGCGAACATCGAGCAAGCTGGCGACGCCGACGCGGTCCTCGCCAGCGGGGCGGAGGGCGTGGGCCTGTTTCGCACCGAATACCTTTTCATCAACCGCGAGTCGCCGCCCGACGAGGAACAACAATTTCAAGCCTACCGCCAGGCCGCCGCCGCGCTCAAGCCCTGCCCCGTCGTCATTCGCACGCTTGATCTTGGCGGTGACAAGTTGCTCTCGTCGCTGGCCGTGCCCACCGAGATGAATCCGTTCCTCGGCTGGCGCGCGATCCGGTTTTGCCTTGAGCAAGTGGACATTTTTCGCGCCCAACTTCGGGCGATTTTACGTGCGAGCATCGAAGGCAACGTCAAGTTGATGTATCCCATGATCTCGGGCTTGGACGAACTCAATCAGGCCAACGCCCTGCTCGATAAATGCAAGGCGGAATTGCGCACGGAAAATATCGCGTTCGACGAACAGATGGAAATCGGGGCCATGATCGAGACGCCCTCGGCCGCCATTATCACCGATGCGCTCGCCAAGCGGGTGCAGTTTTTCAGCATTGGCACGAACGATCTCATCCAATACACGCTCGCGGTGGACCGGATGAATGAAAAGATCGCGCACCTTTACGAACCGACGCATCCGGCCATCGTGCGCCTCATCAAGACGACGGTGGACGCCGCCCATGCGCGCAAAGTCTGGGTGAGCGTGTGCGGCGAGATGGCGGGCGACCCGGTCTTCACGGCGCTGCTGATTGGGTTGGGCGTGGATGAATTGAGCGCCGCCCCGCCGCTGCTGGCGCGAATCAAATACCTCATCCGCCGCTTGAAATTCTCGGAGACCAAAGAACTCGCCGCCTTCGCCTTGAACTGCGAATCCCCCAGCGAAATCGCCGCCCGCTGCCAGGAATTGGCGACGCAAGCCGCGCCCGCCTTGTTTGAGAAATAACCACTTAACAATTCAACGACCCCCAAATGAAAGTCATCATCCTCGCCGCCGGTTATGCCACGCGTCTCTACCCGCTCACGCTCAACCAACCCAAGCCGCTGTTGCCCGTCGCCGACAAGCCGATGATTGAGCACGTCCTCGACAACCTCGCGCCCATCGCTGACTTGGATCGCATCTGTGTCGTGACCAACGCGAAGTTCGCCGGGCATTTCCAGGCCTGGTCGGCGGATTACCACCGGAAGCAGCCCAAGCTCGAAATCACCGTCTGTGACGATCACTCCACCGACGACACGAACAAACTCGGCGCCATCGGCGACATCAACTTCGTGATCGAGTCGCAGCAGATGGACGACGATTTGATCGTGGTGGCTGGGGATAATCTGTTTAGCGACAAGCTCAGCGACTTCGGAAGCTTCTGCCGCGAAAAGAAAGCCCCGGTGCTCGCGCTCTACGACGTCGGCAATCTGGAGGAGATCAAGAAGTACAACGCCATCAACGTGGATCCGGAAGGACGCATCACGTTCTTCGAGGAAAAGCCGAAGCAACCGACCAGCACGCTCACCGGCATCGCCCTTTACTATTACCCACGCCACACCGTGCCGCTCATCAAACAATACATCGCCGAGGGCAATAATCCGGACCAACCGGGCCGCCTGGTGCAATGGCTTTACCCGCGCACGCCGTTCTACACCTGGCGGGTGCCCGGGTTGTGGTTCGACATCGGCTCGAAGGAAACCCTGGAAGAGGCGAACCAGATTTTCGGCAAGCTCAAGAAGTAACGCCGCCCTTGGAGTTCACGCTCCAGCGTGCGCGCCAAACGCCCTGGGCGGACAAGCTAAAGCTTGAACTCCAACGCCGCTTCGTCCGTTGCCTCCGCCAGCACAACTAGACCTTCCTCCAGCGCCTCGCGTGGAATCGTCAATGGTGGAGCGATCTTCACGGTCTGCCCCCAAGCGCCCACCGGTGAGAAGAAGAGCAGGCCCTTCTGGTAGCAGAGTTCAATGATGCGGTGCGCCAGATCATGCCAGGGCTCGCGCGTGCCTGGCTTGACGGTTTGCATTCCCCCGACCAAGCCACGCGCCGTGATGTGGCCGATGACCGTCGGGTGCGCACGCTGAATTTCCCCCAACCCTCCCAGCAGCACGGGGCCCAGCCGAGCCGCGTTTCCGGTCAGATCCTCCTTCACGATTTTTTTCAAGTTCGCCAGCGCCGCGGCGCAACAAATCGGATTGCCCGTGTGCGTGCTGGTCATCGAGCCGGGCGGGAATTGATCCATGATTTCCGCGCGCCCAATCACCGCCGAAAGCGGCAGCGAACTGCTGATACCTTTGCCGCAGCAAATCAAATCCGGCACGACGCCGTAATGCTCGAAGGCCCAGAACTTGCCCGTGCGCCCGAAGCCAGCCTGCACTTCGTCAAAAATCAGCACGACGCCATGCTGCTGGCACCACGCGGCAAGTTGACGCACGTAATCCACCGGCGCGAAATCCGGCCCGACGCCTTGATAGCTCTCCATCATCACGCCCGCGATATTTTCCGGCTTCAACCCGCGCTGTTCAATGACGGCGAGGAACGCCGCAAAGCTGGTGTTCGCCTGCCAATAGCCGTCGGGGAACGGAGCGTTGAGGATGGCGGGGTCTTCGTTGACGATCCACGACTTCTGTCCGGCCATGCCACCGGCCTGCTGCGAGCCAAGCGTGCGTCCGTGAAAGCCGCGTTCGTAACCCACGATCCCGATCTTTCCCTTGCCGCCGACCTTGATGCCGTGCGAACGCCCCAACTTGATCGCGCACTCAGTCGCTTCCGAGCCGGTGGTGAGCAGAAAAATCTTTTTTAAACCCTCGGGCGCAAGGCTTGCGAGATGCTCGACCAACGCGGCCCGCTCCTCGCTCGGAAAAACGTAATTGTGCAACAGGCCGCTCTGGGTCTGCGCGATGATCGCGTCGCGAATTTCCTTCACCCCATGGCCGGCGTTCGCTACCAGCACGCCGCTGGACCAGTCGAGCCAGCGGTTGCCGTATTTGTCGAACACGAAAATGTCCTCGGCGCGATCCCAGACAATCGGCGGCTGGCCGCGCATGGATTGCGGCTCGAATTGGCGCAGTGTTTCCAGCGTCGCCAGCGAATCCGGATGCGGCAAAGGCGTGACGATGCGGCGGTATTTTGTGTCCACGTATCGAACTTCGTGCGGCGTGATGCTGAATTCTTTTCCCATAAAAAATCGGGACACAGGTGAACACGAGAAGGCGCAGTTGAAAAGAGAATTGAGCAGAAATCAAACGCCCGAGGTTTTTTCAACACCCGCAGCCGCCGACGTTAGCCGGCGCAAAACTGCGGAATTCGAGCGCAAACTAACGTCCGCATCTACAGTTTTGAAAGAAGCTCACCCAAACACCCAAACCGAAACCTGACCTTTGGGCGTTTAGGTCCTTGGGTCTTTTCCCCCCACCTACTCTTTGTCAAACCTGCGCTGAAGGATCTCCCCAATCTCGTCGAGCGCGGCGCGGGCATCCGAGCCTTGGGCGTGGATCGTGACTTTGCTGCCGGGGCCGGCGGCGAGCATCAGGAGGCCCATGATGCTTTTGCCGTTGACGGTCTCGCCGTCCTTCTC